>NZ_AKHP02000001.1:0-36270 GCF_000296015.2 Helicobacter pylori FD535 | reverse complement strand
AAGAGAGTATTTACCGCCATTCATAGATGGCAATATGATGGGCGTGGCGTTTCAGATTCTAGGGATAGATGATTTTGGGAGGAAGCTCAATGAGATTGTCCAAGATATAGGGACTAAGTATATTATTTTGAGCAAAAATAAGACTTATCTCACTTCTTTAGAAAGAGCTAAATTGATAACCCAATTAAAATTAAATTTGGAATAAGAACATGACTGAAGACAGATTGAGTGCAGAAGATAAAAAATTTCTAGAAGTAGAAAGAGCTTTAAAAGAAGCGGCATTAAATCCTCTAAGGCATGCTACTGAAGAACTTTTTGGTGATTTTTTAAAAATGGAAAATATCACTGAGATTTGTTACAATGGGAACAAGGTTGTATGGGTTTTAAAAAATAATGGCGAATGGCAACCATTTGATGTGAGAGACAGGAAAGCCTTTAGTCTGTCTCGTTTAATGCATTTTGCTCGGTGTTGTGCAAGTTTTAAGAAAAAAACAATAGACAACTATGAAAATCCTATTTTGAGCAGCAATTTAGCGAATGGTGAAAGGGTGCAGATTGTCCTTTCCCCTGTTACAGTTAATGATGAAACCATTTCCATATCCATAAGGATACCTAGCAAAACAACCTATCCTCATAGCTTCTTTGAAGAGCAGGGTTTTTATAATCTACTAGATAACAAAGAACAAGCGATCAGCGCGATTAAAGATGGTATTGCTATTGGTAAGAATGCGATTGTTTGTGGTGGCACAGGAAGCGGTAAAACGACTTATATCAAAAGCATCATGGAGTTTATCCCCAAAGAAGAAAGGATCATATCCATTGAAGACACCGAAGAGATTGTATTCAAACACCACAAGAACTACACGCAGCTTTTTTTTGGGGGGAATATCACCTCTGCTGATTGCTTAAAGTCATGTTTGAGAATGCGGCCTGATAGAATCATTTTAGGAGAACTCAGAAGCAGTGAGGCATACGATTTTTATAATGTGCTTTGTAGCGGTCATAAAGGCACGCTAACCACTCTGCATGCAGGGAGCAGTGAAGAAGCGTTTATCCGTTTAGCCAACATGAGTTCATCTAATAGTGCAGCAAGGAATATCAAGTTTGAAAGTCTTATTGAGGGCTTTAAAGATTTAATTGATATGATTGTCCATATCAACCACCACAAACAGTGTGATGAATTTTATATCAAACATAGGTAGTAGGTGCAATGGAAGACTTTTTGTATAACACCTTATATTTCATAGAGGATTATAAGTTGGTTGTTATTTTTAGTTTCATAGGGTTAATAGCGTTATTTTTTCTCTACAAATTCATGAAAGCTCAAAAAAAGGCTTTTAAAGATAAAGCTAACCAACCTCAAAAGAAAAAAAGCTTTAAAGAAATCATTATAGATGGGCTGAAAGAAAGGGTTAAAACCTTTGGCTTTTGGTTACAAGCTATACTATTACTATCCTATTCTTTTATCACATCAGGGTTACTTTTCTTGATTCTCTTAGGTAATTTTTATGATGATAACAGATTGCCTGAGAGCGATGATGATCTTTTTGATATATGGATCTATGCGATACAAGATTTTCCTGCATACTATTTTAAAGCGCTTTGTTTTAGTTCACTCAAGATTTATGGGTTCAATATATCCTTAGTCGTCTATAGTTCTATTTTATGCTCTTATATCTTCATTACCTTTTTTGTGTGGTTCTTAAAATACTTAACTCGGACTAGAGACATAGGAGCGAATAAAAAAGTTGATGATCTCTTTGGGAGTGCGAGTTGGGAAACTGAAGAGAAAATGATCAAAGCTAAACTTATCACACCCAATAATAAAAAACGCGCCTTTGACAAACGAGAGGTTATTGTAGGCAGGCGTGGTTTAGGGGATTTTATCGCTTACGCAGGGCAGGCGTTCATTGGCTTGATTGCTCCTACTAGAAGCGGTAAAGGTGTGGGTTTCATCATGCCCAATATGATCAATTATCCTCAAAATATCGTTGTGTTTGACCCTAAGGCGGACACTATGGAAACTTGCGGAAAAATCAGAGAAAAACGCTTCAACCAAAAAGTGTTCATCTATGAACCTTTCTCCTTAAAAACACACCGATTTAATCCTTTCGCTTATGTGGATTTTGGTAATGATGTGGTTTTGACTGAAGACATACTCTCTCAAATTGACACACGCCTAAAAGGGCATGGGATGGTGGCTAGTGGGGGGGATTTTTCCACTCAAATCTTTGGATTGGCAAAGCTCGTGTTCCCTGAAAGACCTAATGAAAAAGATCCTTTTTTTAGCAATCAAGCGCGGAATCTTTTTGTCATCAATTGCAATATTTATAGGGATCTCATGTGGACTAAAAAGGGGCTTGAGTTTGTCAAAAGAAAAAAAATCATCATGCCTGAAACCCCCACAATGTTTTTCATAGGTTCTATGGCAAGCGGTATCAACTTGATTGATGAAGACACAAACATGGAAAAAGTCGTGTCTCTGATGGAATTTTTTGGAGGTGAAGAAGATAAGAGTGGCGACAATCTAAGAGCGCTTAGTCCTGCTACTAGAAACATGTGGAATAACTTCAAGACAATGGGTGGCGCTAAAGAAACTTATAGTTCTGTTCAAGGGGTCTATACATCAGCGTTTGCACCCTACAATAACGCCATGATCAGAAATTTCACGAGCGCTAATGATTTTGATTTCAGGCGTTTAAGGATTGATGAAGTGAGTATTGGCGTGATCGCTAATCCTAAAGAAAGCACTATTGTTGGGCCGATATTAGAGCTGTTTTTCAATGTGATGATTTATAGCAACCTTATTCTGCCAATCCATGATCCACAATGCAAAAGAAGTTGCTTAATGCTTATGGATGAATTCACGCTCTGTGGCTATTTGGAAACCTTTGTTAAAGCGGTAGGGATCATGGCAGAATACAACATGCGCCCCGCTTTTGTGTTTCAAAGTAAGGCGCAACTAGAGAATGACCCCCCACTTGGTTATGGCAGGAATGGCGCTAAGACTATTTTAGACAACCTTTCTTTGAATATGTATTATGGGATTAACAACGATAACTACTACGAGCATTTTGAAAAACTTTCTAAGGTGTTAGGGAAATACACAAGACAAGATGTGAGCCGAAGCATTGATGATAATACAGGTAAGACCAATACTTCTATCAGCAACAAAGAGCGGTTTTTGATGACCCCTGATGAATTGATGACTATGGGCGATGAGCTTATCATTCTAGAGAATACGCTCAAACCCATCAAATGCCACAAGGCGCTTTACTATGATGATCCATTCTTCACTGATGAACTCATCAAGGTGAGTCCAAGTCTGAAAAAGAAATACAAATTGGGGAAAGTGCCTAATCAAGCAACATTCTATGATGATTTGCAAGCTGCTAAAACTAGAGGTGAATTGAGCTATGATAAATCTTTAGTGCCTGTAGGTTCAAGCGAACTGTGATTAAGACAAAATATCTTAACAAAAAGAAGAAAAATATATTTTAGAAAAATTAAAAGATAATGGTGTAAATGATATTATTATAAATTCATAAAATAATAGGAGTGTGTCATCAAGATTGCTTATAAAATGAGTATGCTCTACTCGTTATATCGCACCTGAGAATAGATGCAACGGAATTTCTTCACGTAAGTGCCATTAGGGTTGTGTTTCATGCCCCCATTGTAAGCGCCTATTGCCATTTCTACTAATTGATACACGCTTTTGTTAGGATATTTCTGTTTGTAGTAATCAAAATTTTCTTTTAAAATTTGTTTGGCTAATTGGATCGCAAAATCCACATCATTAAGCAATTTGGTTTTGAGGAGCGTTTTAGAATAAGTAGGATAGAATTTTTTAGCGGTGTTCAAAGTGATATGAAACATGGAATAGGAAGTGTCTTTTAGGGAAATTTCGCGCTTGTTGTTCAAGCCCAAAGAACTTTCTAATAAAGCGATAGAAATGAGCGTTCTGCACATTATTTCATTGTCGCAGCCTTTTTGATGGATATGGATAAGATTTTCGTATTGCTTGAAACTGATGGTTACTTTTTGGCATGGATAGGCTAAGGAATTAAGAAGTAAAGCTAGACCAATCCATTTCCCAAACAAAACTTTAATTTACTTTGAATCTTTCAGTAACGCTTTTTGTAACTTTTGCTTGTCGTATTTGAGCTTGTCCTTTAATGGCAAAAGTAAAGTTTGAACGCTCTCATAACCACACAGCATTCCCTCTTTATAGGGGTCGTTTTTGATTTTTACATAAAGACTGATGCCATTAGCATAACACAAACCATTAGACTTGATATAGTAGCTTTTGATTTCTTCTTCTAAGTTTATCAAGTCATTAGGGTTGATGGGCGATTTTTTGCTGTAAGAATTTTCGCTAATCAAAGTCCCCTCATAGCTTCTTTTGATCGTGGTTTCTTTATCCACTAATAATCCATTATAGTTTTCTTTTTCTTTGACAACTCTCATTGTTTCAAAAGAATTACTTGTTTTAGGAGAAATAGGCACTTCCACTACTCTAGGTTTCTTAGCATTTTTCTTTTTCAACTCTGCTTCTAAAGCTTTTAGTTTCTTTTGATTTTCTAAGTCTTTGAGCTTGTATCTAGCCAATTCAGCCTCTTGTTTTTCTTTTTCTGCTAAGAGTTTCTTTTCCCTCTCTTCTTCATTGGCTATGAGTTGGGAGTTAGCGATTAGCTCTTCTATGAGCTTCTCTTTGCTGTTTTCAGGAGTGGTTTGAGTGGCTGATGGTTGGGCCTCATTGGCGTTATTTGTCTCTTTTAGTCTATACAGGCTATAAGGAGCAATGATATTGGGTTTTTGAGTAACGCTATCGCTAGTGGGCATAGCGACCATCTCATCTCTTAGGGGCGAACACACTTCATCATTGGGTCTGCAGATCACATCGTTGGCGTAGTTGAAATACGCGCGTTTTTGTTGTTCAAAAAGCTTGTTCTCATCAATTGACGCTCCCTTATCAAGCGTGTGGGCATTGGGATCGCTTCTTTTTGGCACTCTCAAAAAAGTCGCTTGGGCATAAGGCATGTTCTCATTGATTTTTAACACAAACTTAGCGTTTCGTTTGTTGAGCGCTTTGAGAATGTTGTAATACCCATTGACTTGTTCTAACGAGCCTGTGATGATGATGAGATCCGCATAAGTCCCCATCGCTCTTGTTTTGATAATAGGGTTTTCTATGGATAAATAGTTGTTGTAATCCAATAGATCCATAGCGTAGAGATAGGTTTTGTCTTTCAAAGCGCTATTGCCAAACCAATCCCCAAAGCTTTTGTCATTCACGTTCAAGGTGTCGTATATATCAAAAAGCGCTTGAGTTTTTGTGTCATCAACAGAGACATATTGAGGTTTCTTATGATCAGGGATCTGTTGGCGCTGTCTAGCTTCTTTTTTGAGTCGTTTAGCTTCTTTCTTGGTCTCTTTAGTTTCTTTAGTGGCCTTAATGACCTTATCGGCTTCACTTATTTCTTTAGCATAAAGAGTGTTAGAGGTTAGTAAGCCTATGAGCGATACAGCGGTTGCTAGTTTTCTAAACATTAGTTTCCTTTTTTTCAGATTGATATAGAGACAAAATTCCATATTCCATTGCATTTAAGGTAAGCGATGTAGCTGTAAAAAACTCATTGTTTTTGAAATTCTTTTTTCTTTTCATCAATCCATTGCATTTGGGATATTTAGGATCTTGTGAATCCACGCTAGCAATCCATTTGCACTTAAGATAATTTTTACACCCTAAGAAAAAAGAATTTTCTTTAATATTAGCTTTTACACTAGCCAAGCAGACCATTTTCATTGAGCCATTTATTTCTCGTAAAACGCCCTTACAGCCGCCTTTATTTACATAATTAGAGCAACCATAAAATGAGACACTATTCAATTCTCTTTGTATCATTTTATAGGCCGCTTGTGTGGGTCATGCAGTGAATAACAAACCACTACAACGCCTAAATTTTTGAAATTTTCTCTTATTCTTTCTTTAGTCAAAATCGTTGTTTTGCCTCAATCTTTCGTCTCTTTAGCTTCAGTTGGTTTGTTGGTAACGCTTGTTGCTTGAGATTTTTGGGTTTCGTTATTGGCAGTTGTTGCCGCTTTAGATTGCTTTTTGGACAATTTTTCAACTAATTTCACTAAGTTGATATTAGAAAAAGACAAAAAGATTCCTATTGCGACAAAGATTATCCCAACAATCCCCATAGCACCGCTCAAAACACAACATAAAACCCCTGCTCCAATGAGACCTAATGAATCATAACGCTTATCAGTCAAACTGTTTTTGAAAAAATTCACAAAAGCGTTTGGTTTTTTTGTTTCATGGGTTGTTTCAGTTGTATTGATTGTGTCAGCCATAGTGTTACCTCCATAATGGTATATTCTCAATTTGTTACTATGAAACAAATCCATGTTATTATAGCAAAAAATATAAAACCATTGGTTTGGCTAGAAAAACAGGCTAAAGAATGGCTCAAATTGTAAAAGGATCTGACATTTTTAAAGATTTTTATCGCACCACCCTCTCTTTTTTAAAGCCTTTATTGCTTTTATTGGGTTTATTGTTGCCGTTTTCGCTTTGTATAGCTGATGAATATATTAGCATAAGTGATGATTGGGATGAAATTGCGCGAAATCATAAGACATATTATTTTGAAAATGGTTTAGACCATTTTAATCAAGGCCAATACCAGCAAGCCTTTAAAGATTTTAGATTGGTGCAAGAATACAGCATTGGGCTTGGCAGCGTTTATTTAGCCAAAATGTATTTGGAGGGAAAGGGCGTGAAAGTGGATTACAAAAAAGCGCAATTCTATGCAGAAAACGCTATCAAAGGGTATGGGAGCGGGTTGTTAGGGGGCGCTTTAATTTTAGGACGCATGCAAGCAGAAGGCTTAGGAATGAAAAAGGATTTGAAACAAGCGCTTAAGACTTACAGGCATGTGGTTCGCATATTTTCTAATAAAAGCACAAATTTTGCTAACACTTTTGGATCAAACCTTGCGGAATTTACTAGTATGCTTATTGGATCGCGATTCATTGATCTTTCAGGTTTGAGCGCGAATCCTATAAAATTTGGAAAGAAGTTTGGAATACTTGTTAAGAAATCCCTTCAAATCAAAGATAAGACACTTCTTTGGGAAGACATTGCTGAAATTTCAAGCAATATCATTTTACTCAAACAACAAATGGGGGAAATCCTTTATAGGATTGGGATCGCTTATAAAGAAGGGCTTGGAACCAGAAAACAAAAAAGTAGGGCTAAAAAATTCTTGCAAAAATCCGCAGAATTTGGCTATGAAAAAGCCATGGAAACTCTGTAGTTTTTTTAATCAAACTTGTATTAAGCTTGACTGAATGGGTTAAAAAATCCGTTTAGACCGCCCCGATTAAAACAAAACCCTATTTTTCCATTATAATAGACACTTGATTGTTTTCAATCTCTACATAGAGTTCTTTTTGAGAATTAGAGCTGTAAGAGAGCTTGTTTTGCTGATAGGCTTTGTAATCTTGGTCAAACACCACATAAAACAAGCGTTTGTTTTGGGAGTTGGGGTAAGGGATCACATTGATAGAAGAAAAAGCAATATTCTTTTTTTCGTTTTTCGCAAACACCCTTTTTTTATACTCTTTAAAAGCGTTGAATTTCATGCCGTCATAACGGGTGAAATCGGGGTTATAAAAACGCATGTAGCGTTCAAAATCGCCCCTAGTCCAGGCTTCTTTCCATTGAAAAAGGGAGCTTAAAATCATGCTCAATTCTTCTTTAGTGCTGGGGGAAAACTTGTCTTCATAGGTGATGAGAAACGCTTTTTCGCCTTTCAATACCTTATCATAAGAGCTTAAAAGCGGGTTTTCAATCGCAATACAGCCCTTGGTGTTCAATTCATTCCTATCGCCATTTAAAGGCATTCCATGCACCCAAATGCCATGCCCGGTGCGTTTTTTCAAGGTGTCATACAAATTAGGGTAATTCGTTACAAAAGCCAAAACGCCATAATATTGATCCAAGCGCTCTATTTTCTGCGTGATACGATACACCCCAATAGGCGTGGCCAAATCGCCCTCTAAAGTTTTATCGCCCTTTTTAGAGCCTACAAGGGCTTTAGAGCTGTTGATTTTTTTAAGCATGTTGTTGTCTATTTCATAAAACTCTAAACTAGGCTTGGATTTATCCGCCACAAATAAAAACTGCTTGTTTTGATAGTAGCCAAAATCCGTGTCCTTATTTTGAAGCTCTTCTGCCCAAAAAGACTTATCCGCTAAATAAGAATCCAATTTTTGACCCACCACTTCCAAGCCTTGCTTTTGATAAAGGCGCACAATTTCCAACAAACGCTCATCAGCATTCAACACAAACCCCATTAACAGAACCGGTAATACCTTTTTCAATCCATACCCCTTTTATGGATATATCCCAGTTTTTGCAAGCTCTTTTCTTCCTTGCTCCATGATTTTTGAGCGATCACTTGCAAGTTTAAAAAAACCTTTTTTCCGCCCACTTCTTGCATTTTCAATCGTGCGTTAGTCCCGATGCGTTTGATATTCACCCCGTTTTTGCCTATCACGATTTTTTTTTGGCTTTCTTTTTCTACGATAATGCACGCATACACCTTATCTATGCGTTCTTCTTCTATAAATTTATCAATCATTACATCGCTTTCATAAGGGATTTCATCGCTCAAAAAATCAAACAAACTCTCCCTAATGATTTCCTTATAAATATCGCGCATTTTTTCATCGCTCATCAAATCCTTTTCAAAAAGCCATGCGTTAGGGCTTAAATGCTTGCTGATGCATTCTAAAAGCGCATTTAAATTTTGAGATTTTTTCGCGCTCAAAGGCACTAGGGCTAAAAATTGTGAAGCGTATTGTTGATACTCTTGTAATTTTTGCAAAACCTGCTTATGCGTGGCGGTGTCAATCTTACTCAAAGCCAAGATATGGGGTTTTTGGCACAAACTCAAAAACTCCTCATAGCCTTTTAAATCATCATGCACAGAAGCCAAAAAAACGCATAATTCAGCATCGCCCATCGCTTTTAAGGCCTGTGAGAGCATGCATTGGTTGAGTAATTTTTCTTGATGATGAAGCCCTGGCGTGTCTAAAAAAATGATCTGGCTCTCATACCCCTCTTTATCTTTAAAAGGCACGATGCATTTCATTAATTTTCTTGTCGCATTAGCCTTATGCGAAACGAGGGCTAAATGAGCGTTTAATAAAGTGTTTAAAAGAGTGCTTTTTCCAGCGTTTGGTTTGCCTATAAGAGCTACAAAGCCTGCCTTAGTTTTCATTATAAAATATACTTCACTAAATTTTCATCAGCCACTAAATCCTCTAGCTTTGATTGAACCAACTCTTTAGTGATAGTAACATTTTGCCCCGAATAATCCTCTGCTTCAAAACTGATGTCTTCTAGCACTTTTTCAATGGTGGTGTGCAACCTTCTAGCGCCTATATCTTCGCTTTTTTGATTGGCGTTATAAGAAAGTTTGGCTAACTCTTTGATCGCATTATCTTCAAACGCAATCTCTACGCCTTCCACTTTTAAAAGGGCTTGGTATTGCTTGATGATAGAAGTTTTAGTTTGGGTTAAAATCATATACATGATTTCTTCGGTTAAATTCTCTAACTCCACCCTTAAAGGGAAACGGCCTTGCAATTCAGGGATGAGATCGCTTGGCTTAGAAAGATGAAAGGCCCCTGCTGCAATGAATAAAATATACTCTGTTTTAATAGAGCCATACTTCGTATTCACCACACTCCCCTCTACAATCGGCAACAAATCCCTTTGAACCCCCTCTTTACTGGGATCTTGACGGCCTGCTTCTTTAGAGCTTACAGCGATCTTATCAATTTCATCAATAAAAATCACCCCTGAACTTTCCGCGCGCTTCAAACCTTCCATTTTAATGGCTTCGCTGTCTAAAAGCGTGTCGCTAATTTCTGTTTTTAGGGCTTCTTTAGCCTCTTTAACGCTTAAAGTTTTTTTGACTTTATCCTGTTCTTTATGGAAAAACTTAATCACATTTTCTTGAACCCTTAAAATTTCAGGCGGCACATTAGAATCAATCTCTATGCTTTTTTTACGCACTTCAATTTCAATTTCTCGGCTATCCAACTCGCCTTGTGCGATTCTTTGTTGCATTTTTAAAAGGCTGTTAGCGTATTCTTGTTTTTTTTCTTCGCTCACGCCACTAGGCAAGGGGGGTAGGAGTTTTTTAGCGATTTTTTCTATAACCGCCTCTTCAATCTTGTCTTTTAATTTTTCTTTATGCTCATTTTCCACTAAAAGCACGCTGTTATTGACTAAATCCCTTACCATAGACTCCACATCGCGCCCCACAAAACCCACTTCTGTGTATTTGCTCGCTTCCACTTTCACAAAGGGGAGCTCCATGATTTTTGCTATTCTTCTTGCGATTTCAGTTTTACCCACGCCAGTAGAGCCAATCATTAAAATGTTTTTAGGCGTGATTTCTTCTTGTAAGGATTTTTCCAGTTGCAAACGCCTGTAACGATTCCTAAAAGCGATAGCGATAGACTTTTTAGCTTCCTTTTGCCCAATGATGTATTCATCTAAATAAGCGACAATTTCTCGTGGGGTCATATTCAATTTAGACATTAAAGCTCCAAAATTTTAATATTCGTATTGGTGTAAATGCAAAGATCCCCTGCGATTTTTAAGGACTCTTCTACAAGTTTTCTGGGCTCTAAATGAGCGAAATGATCTAAAGCCCTAGCCGCGCTTAATGCGTAATTCCCCCCACTCCCAATAGCAGCGATCTTATTGTCTTCAGCTTCTAAAACATCGCCCGTGCCGCTCAAAATGAAAATGTGATCCAAATTTAAAACGATCATCATCGCTTCTAATCGGCGTAAATACTTATCCTTGCGCCATTCTTTGCTGAAATCCACCACGCTTTTAAACAAATCCCCCTTTTTGCTCTCTAAAATGCGTTCAAACATATCAAACAAACTAAAAGCGTCCGCCGTGCTCCCGGCAAACCCGCTTAAAACCTGGTTGTGGTACAAGCTTCTGATCTTTGTCGCATTGGCTTTGACCACGCAATTGCCCAAAGTTACCTGCCCATCGCCTCCAATGAGCGCGAACTTCTTGCCCCCCATCTCCCCTCTATAACCTAGAATCGTCGTCGCTTCAAACATTTTCTACTCAGCCACCACATCAATTTTAAACGCGCCCACAACCCCAAATCCAAGCTTGACTTCAATCTCATAAATCCCTGTGCTTTTAATCGGGTGTTTGAGCTCAATGTCTTTTTTATCTAAATCCAAACTCGCATGCTGTTCTTTCAAACGCTCCGTGATCTCTTCTTTAGTGATCGCTCCAAATAAAGAGCCGTTCGCACCGACTTTTTTATGGATAGTCAGCGTGATGGTTTGTAAGGTTTCTACCATTTGCAATTTTTGTGCCTTTTCTAGGGCTTCTTTTTCCGCTTTCTTTTTAACTTCGGCTTTGTATTTGTTGATCACTTCGTTAGTGGCGAGTTTGGCTTTTTTGTTAGCGATTAAAAAGTTATTCCCATAGCCATCCTTAACCTCACACACTTCACCCGCTTTGCCTAAATTTTTCACATCTTCTAGTAACAGAACCTTCATTACATCCCCTTTAAGTTGTAAGTAATTTGTAATTATACTCTTTATTTTAATAAGTTGGGTTTTTATTGCCTATTCCTACCACCCATCTGTTTTTCTAAAGCCTGTTTGATCAACCCCAAACAATCAGGGATATTCTCTTTTGTTTTTAGTTTGACTTCTATATCCCCATTCCCCAAATGACCTTTATTAGTCATATCCCTTGCCAGATTTTTTTCGTCTTGTAGTTCATGGAGTTTCATGTTTAAATACAATTTTAATTTTAAATACAATTTTAATCCATTTTTTTGTGGGACAATATCCACAAAATTGGTGTTAAATATATAAGAGATATAATCTTGATTAAATTTTTCGGTTATCCCTTCATCAAGAGCTTTAATCTCTCTTCTTAAAATATCAAATAATTCCCTTGAATTCGAACTGAACTTATAAGAGCTTAAATCATAAACCTTTTTTTCTTTCTTTTCTTTCTTTTCTTTCTTGGGTTTATATTTCTCTAATGTTTCTGCATCCAGATTTGGATAAGTCCAAATCTTTAAAGCCCAATCCGCTAAATCATTAGCTCTTTTTTTAATCTCTTCTTCGCCAAAAGATTCCAAATCTTTTAAACTTTGATTGAGTTTCAACGGGCTTTGTTTGAAGCCCTTCTCCATGTCTCTTTTTTCTCGAAAAGATCTGTTGCTGTATTCAGAGTTATAACCGGTTAGAGTGAGATTGCCTATTGTGTGGAGATACTGAGTGTGTATCCTTTCATAATCTTGCCCTAGATCCTTTTTCCATTTTTCATCGAGTGTTTTAGGCATGATGTGTTCTATAGTGCATTTCTCAGTATTGACCGGCTCTTTTGTGTCAAAATTTTCTAACCTTTCAAGATAGTATCTAGCTTTCTCTGTTTTATTTGAATCACAAAGTTCTTTCGTAGTGAAAGAATTTTTAAACTCATCATCACCGGGAAATCTTTGTTCTTTTATCAAAGAGCCAAAATGCGCCTCTAGGCTTTCAAAATATTCATTTTTTTGGATATGTCTTGTAAAAGAGGCAAAGGTTTTATTGAGACCATTTGTGCCAAACCCACACACCGCTCTTCTGACAAGATAGCTTTCTGTCAAAGCGATGCTACAGATAAAATCAGTCTTTGACAAAAACCCACCTTTATAATCGTTATAAAGCTCTAAGAGTAGCGGATAAATCACATCCATCTTTAAATCCACCAAAAAACTTAAAGCCTTGTTTAAATCTTTATTGGCTTCTTTTTTGAATGCAATCTGGCAAAAATACCCACAATATTTTTGCAAATCTTTTAATAAATCCTCTATTTCTATCCCTTCTTTTTGCTGATAATCTTTGAAAGCCTCATAAACTCTTTTCTCATTGGGAATTTTTCCTGTTTTGATCGTGAGATAATGCCTGACAAATTTATTGAACAACTCCTCTCTCTCACTCTGTTCAAATCCCTCCTCCATAGCCCTCCAATACTTCTCATAAAAAATCTTTTGTTCTTCGGGTTCTAATCCCATTAGAATGTAGTTTCTGATCAAATCCGTTTGCGTGAGATCCTTGCCCGTTGAGTTCATGCTCTCAAAGATGAGCTGGGGGTTATCCTTGCCTCTCTCTAAAGAGATTTCAACCACCATGAGTTTGTCTAATCCTTTAAAAATCGTTTCTAGTTTGTCGGTGTTTTCACGGATCCATTCTTCAAATAATTCAAAATTTTCCATTATTTTTGATGAAGGCTCGCTCGGTTTTCTTTTGTTTCTATCAATCAAAGAGAGCAAGGTATCTCTATCAGGCTCTGAGAGGATGAGTCTGAATTTTTTATCGCCTTTCTCATCGCTGTTAATGAGGTAGCGATTCTGGATTTTTTGGCGCGAAAATTTTTCTAAAAATTCATCTTCATCGTTTAAATAATCTCTCAAAGCGATAAATAAAAGCGTGATGGTGGTGAGTCTTTGTTGGCCGTCAATAATGAGAAGCTCGTTGTGGTTAGTGGAGTATAAGCCATCATGCACAAACACGATAGAGCCAATAAAATGCCCTTCTATTTGATCGTTTCCACCCGTTTTGATAATATCATCCCACAACTGCTTACAATGCTCCTTACCCCAACTATACACCCTCTGATAGATCGGAATGACAAATTGTCTTTCTTGACTCTTGCCGATAAAGTCTAGCAGTTTCATATCGTCTGCTTTCATAAATAACACTCCTTGATTTAGCGGATTTTACCGCATGCATCTTAATAAAACTTGATACAGATTCTACTTTTTTTACCCCATAAATGCTATAATCACCCCTATCAATCAAACTCAATTCATAACAATTAAAGGTGGTTAATGATAGTAAGAACTCAAAATAATGAAAGCAAGATCAAAGAGTTTTTTGAATTTTGCAAAGAAAATGAAGTGGAATTTGTGGATTTTAGATTCAGCGATATTAAAGGCACTTGGAATCACATCGCTTATTCTTTTGGGGCTTTAACGCATGGCATGTTTAAAGAGGGGATTCCTTTTGATGCGAGTTGTTTTAAAGGCTGGCAAGGCATTGAACACTCCGATATGATTTTAACCCCTGATTTGGTGCGTTATTTCATTGACCCTTTTAGCGCGGATGTGAGCGTGGTCGTGTTTTGCGATGTGTATGATGTGTATAAAAACCAGCCTTATGAGAAATGCCCTAGAAGTATCGCTAAAAAAGCCTTACAGCATTTAAGGGATTCAGGTTTGGGCGATGTGGCTTATTTTGGCGCAGAGAGCGAATTTTTCATCTTTGACTCCATTAAGATCAAAGACGCTTCTAACTCCCAATACTACGAAGTGGATAGCGAAGAGGGCGAATGGAATAGGGATAAGAGCTTTGAAAATGGCGTGAATTTTGGGCATAGACCGGGCAAGCAAGGGGGCTATATGCCTGTGCCGCCAACGGATACGATGATGGATATTCGCACTGAAATTGTGAAAGTCTTAAACCAAGTGGGGCTAGAAACTTTTGTCGTCCATCATGAAGTCGCGCAAGCGCAAGGCGAAGTGGGCGTGAAATTTGGGGATTTGGTGGAAGCCGCTGACAATGTCCAAAAACTCAAATACGTGGTTAAAATGGTCGCTCATTTAAACGGGAAAACCGCCACTTTCATGCCAAAACCTTTATACGGGGATAACGGGAGCGGGATGCACACCCACGTGAGTATTTGGAAAAACAACGAAAACCTTTTTAGTGGCGAAACTTACAAGGGCTTGAGCGAGTTGGCGTTGCATTTTTTAGGGGGCGTGTTGTGCCACGCTAGAGGGTTAGCCGCTTTCACTAACGCTTCCACTAATTCTTATAAACGCCTAATTCCTGGCTATGAAGCCCCATCCATTTTGACTTATTCGGCTAATAACAGGAGCGCGAGCGTGCGTATCCCTTATGGGATTTCTAAAAACAGCGCGAGGTTTGAATTCAGATTCCCGGACAGCTCATCAAACCCCTACTTGGCTTTTGCAGCGATTTTAATGGCGGGTATGGATGGCGTTAAAAATAAGATTGATCCCGGCGAAGCGATGGATATTAACCTTTTCAAATTGACTTTAGATGAAATCAGAGAAAAGGGTATCAAACAAATGCCCCACACTTTAAGGAGATCGTTAGAAGAAATGTTAGCCGATAAGCAGTATTTAAAAGAGGATCAGGTCTTTAGCGAAGAATTTATTCAAGCCTATCAGTCTCTTAAATTCAACGCTGAAGTGTTCCCATGGGAGAGCAAACCCCATCCTTTTGAATTTATCACCACTTATTCATGCTAAAACAATGAGCGGATCAATAATCCCATTTTAAACATTTAGAATAAGGCAAAAATGCCTTGTTCTTAAAAAAAGTGGTTTGAAAAAATTGATTTTTTTTGCTTTTTGGATAAGTCTTACTCAACGCTCTTTAATCTTTAAAAATGGGGTTTTTAACTTTATTTTTATGCAAAACCCATTTTTTAAGGGGATAGAGAGCATTTGAAATAACACCCCTAAAACCTCCAACTAAACCTACCTAAACCCAATATTAGTTTGATTGCTAAAATAAGGGCTATCAAAGTCTTTGGGCGTGTAACGCGCTTCTTTCTCTATAAACAAGCGTCTTTAAACGCAAGCGACATGCAAAGCGTCAAAATGAGTCCCAACGCTAGCACAACCGCCGAGTAAAGACGCTCCAATAAACACGCTATTTCTAATGGTTTTCATTTTATATCCTTTGATTTTAGAATTTTTTAATAACTCAAATGCTTTAATCAGGAGTTTATGATAGTTAAGATTTATCATTAAACAACAAGTAAATAAAACTCAAAACAATCAAAATAACGCTCTAAATCCAAAACAGAAACGCTACCCTTTGTAATCTTAGATAATTTTTGCTATAATAAAGCCCTAACTGAAATTGTTCATTTTATTTTAGTTAGGCTCCTTGAATTGAAATTGTAGTAGGGTTTACCACACTTGCCTTGTGTTAACTAATCACACAAGGCAAGATTAATCCTTACAAAATAAACTCTTCCAATACAGCTTAATCGTCAGCAATATCCCCTATAGTAAAAAGCCTTTTAGTAAGGCTAACAAGTGGTGGTATTTCATTATAGAAGCGTGCATCTATACAAAAAGAATTAAAACATTCAACCAAACATCTCGTTGATTTCATATTTTTTAGCGGCTTTATCTTTAAGCCATAGAGCCACTTCTAAAGCCCCTTTAGCAAAAATAGATCGGTTAGTCGCTGTATGGCTAAGCTCTATGTATTCGCCCTCTAAATAAAACCCTATCGTGTGCTTCCCGGCAACATCGCCCCCCCTTAAAGCGGCTATGCCAATGCTTTCTTTAGAGCGCAAACCTTCTCTGTGAGTGGTAAGGGCGTTTTTTTCATCATACCCCCTAGCCTTAGCGCAAGTTTCATACAAACTCAACGCCGTGCCGCTCGGGGCGTCTTTTTTGAGATTGTGGTGCGTTTCTACAATTTCAATATCCGCATCTTTTAATTTCACAGAAGCTAAAAAGGCTAATTGATTGAGCATCATAATCCCAATAGACATGTTGTGCGCATGCAAAAGCGGCGCTTTTAAGGCTAATTGTTGCATTTTTTCTAGCGTTTCTTTTTCTAAACCGGTCGTGCCAGAAACTAAAATTTTAGGGCATTCTAAAAGAGCCTCTAGCAAATTATTTACGCCTTTAGGTAAAGAAAAATCAATCACGCATTCGCAAGCTCTCACAAACGCTTTTAAATCATTGGTTACTAAAGGGGCGCACGAAAAAGAGCTAAAATCCGTTTCGCATTTTTGCCTGACAAACACGCTAGATAGCGCTAATCCCTTATACCCCCCTTTTAATTCTTCTAAAAGCAGTTTCCCTATACGACCGCTCGCTCCATAAACACCGATTTTCATGCGCTTTCCTTGCTTTTAAATCTTACAACCCCATTTTAAAAGGGTTTAAAATATTATTAGGATCAAGGGCTTTTTTAATATTCCTAAAAAGCTCCATTTCACTCTGATTGAACGCTAAAGGCATGAATTTGGCTTTAGACAAGCCTATGCCATGCTCCCCGCTTAAAGTCCCCTCCAAACTAATGGCGGCCTGAAAAATCTCTTCCATAGCCTGATGCCCTTTTTCTAAATCCCTTTTAGGATCTTCTAGCATGATATTCACATGCACATTGCCATCGCCCGTATGCCCAAAGCAAGGGATTTTAAAGCCGTATTTTTGGCTTATTTTAGCGACTTCTTGCAACAAACTCGGCAAACTCGCCCTAGGAACGGTTACGTCTTCATTCAATTTCTTTTTACCATAAACGCTAATACTTTGAGAAGCATTACGCCTTGAAAACCACAGATCTTGTTCTTCTTGTTCGTTTTGAGCGATCTTAAAGCCCACGCAACCATTGGCTTTAAAATGCTTTTCTATCTCATTGAGTTGCCATGCAATCTGTTCTTTTACCACGCCATCCACTTGAGTGATGAGTATCGCTCCAGCGTCTTTGGGCAAGCCTTTAGAAAATCGTTCTTCCACCGCTTTGATACTCAAATTATCCAAAAATTCCATCGCTACAGGCGTAACCCCGCTGCTCATTGTCTTATAAACAGCGTTCATGGCGTCTTCAATATGGTTAAAAATCCCCATCGCGCTTTGTTTTAGGGGCGGTTTGGCTAAAAGCTTTAAAGTGATTTCAGAAATCACGCCCAAACACCCCTCACTAGCGATCATCAGCCCTGCAACATTAAAGCCGGCGACATCCTTGATCGTTTTTTTGCCTGCCCTTATGATTCCACCATCCGCTAAAACCACTCTCAAAGCCATGACATAATCTTTCGTGATGCCGTATTTAGCCGCGCGCATGCCACCGGCATTTTCAGCGACATTCCCCCCTAAAGTGCTTTGATTTTCGCTCGCTGGATCTGGGGGGTAGAAGAGATTCAATTTTTCCACTTCGTTTTGGAAATGCTTGTTAATCACGCCCGGTTCGACTCTAGCGATTAAATTTTTAGTGTCAATCTCTAAAATCTTATCCAAATGTTTTTCCACGCTTAAAACTAGCCCCCCGCTCACGCTCAACGCCCCCCCTGTAAAACCGCTCCCAGCCCCCCTAGGCACAACGATAAGGCGATGCTCGTTGCAATATTTTAAAATCTGGCTGATTTCTTGCTCGTTTCTAGGGAAAATCACGCCGCTAGGCAAATGCCTTTCTTTGGTAGCGTCATAGCAATAAGCGTTCAAATGCGCTAAATCGGTGAAAAAATCCTCTCCTCCTACTAGGTTCTTAAAATACTGGATGTGTTGTTTCTCTAACATGTTATTTTTTACCCGCTTCTAGCGCCTTTCTTCGCTCTTCAAGCTCTTTTTGA
Organism: Helicobacter pylori FD535; assembly: GCF_000296015.2. Classification (GTDB taxonomy): domain Bacteria; phylum Campylobacterota; class Campylobacteria; order Campylobacterales; family Helicobacteraceae; genus Helicobacter; species Helicobacter pylori_CT. The sequence continues at coordinate 17,798 of NZ_AKHP02000001.1, read as the reverse complement.
TCTCTTTCTTGATGCTCTCTCGCTCTTTGTTCAAATTCTCTCGCTCTTTGTTCGGCTTTGGCTTTTTTCTTTTCTTCTTTCAAGCGGCGTTTTTCTTCTTTAGAATTTGGTTTTTTCTCTTCTTTAGAAGCGTTGTTCTCTTTAGGAGCGTTTTTGTTTTCGCCTTGTTGGGTAGCGTTATTTTCATTACTTGGCTCTTTAATGGCTTCTTGCTTGGTTTCTCGCTCATTTTCTTTGGCATTGACTTTTTCATCACCTTTATCCATTTCTAAAGCTTTTCTTCTTCCTTCAGTCTCTCTTTCGTCTCTTTCATCATGCGCTTTTTCTCTTTGTTCAAATTCCATAGCCTTTTTGGTGGCTTTGGCTTTTTTCCTTTCATCTCTTAAATAGCGCCTTTCTTCTTTAACATCAAGTTTACGCTCTGCTTTTTGGTAGTTTTTCTCTTCTAAAGTGGGAGCGTTTTCTGTGCCTTGATTGGCTTTTTTAGGCTCTTTAATGGCCTCTTGCTTGATCTCTCGTTTAATTTCTCTAGAATCAACCTTTTCTTCTCTCTTTTTAATCCTTACTTCTTTGCGTTTTTCTTTTTTCACTAAAGCGTCATAGTAAGCGAAGTAATTTTTAGATTGACTGCCTGAAAAAAGTTTCCCTAGCGTGCCTGCATCAATGCCCTCAACCCTAGAAAAAAACGGCGTAGAAGTTTTAGTAACACCGCTTGTATCCAGCTCTCTTTTTTCTAAAATTTCAAAACTCTCACAGCTTAAAATATTGAGCGTGTTCGTGGTTACAATATAAATCACCCCCACGCTATAAACATTGCACGCTTTTCTTAAATTAGCGATTTTTGGGTCAAACCCATTCAAAAAAGTAACCAACAAATCAGAACTAATAAAATTAATATCGGTGTTAGTCGCCCTGATTTGCTCATAGAGTTCATCATTAGGAGCGATTAAAAACGCTTGGTTGTTGAATTGCCTAAAATAGACTAAATCCCCCTTTCTAGCGACCATTCTTGGAGTGGGTAAATGGCTTTGTTTCATGGACTCAAACGCTCTGAATTTAGCCGTTGCGACACCATTTTCAACAGCAATAATGACCACTTCAGAATTAACGATTTCATAATCTGAAAGTTTAGTAACGACAAAACCAAACTCCCCCACTTGCAAATCATGAGCAGGAAAACGAATGATTTTTTTAGGCAAATCCACAAATTCTATACTCACTCTTAAGGGTTCTTGCCAAGAGGCTGATTGCAAGCTTATAAAACTCATTAAAAGAAGTCCTATCAAAAGCCTTAACATAAAATTCCTTTTAAACATTTTTAAACTTTTTTAAATGCCATAAAATGGCTAAAGACAATCCGGTGGTTTTAGCGTATTGAAAATCCATTATAAAATCAAAAGCTTTTGATCGCTCTAAAAACAGCACTTCAATCTTTTCGGCATCAATCCCCCCACCCTTTGAAACCCTCAAATTCTTATGCACTTCAGCGTAATAGAGCGTTTGCAAACTCCCGCTCAACCCGGTCGCGCTATAAAATTGGCCTATTGTTTCTAAATTTTTAGGGCTAATTTGATAACCGCATTCTTCTAGCGCTTCTTCGCAAGCGATTTCTTCTAAAGTCTTATGAGCCTTATCCACAAGCCCCGCGCACAATTCATAAGTGTATCCGTCAATATTTTGATCCTGATCGCGCTTAAAATGAAAATGGCGCGCATAAATGGCCGGGCGGAATTGTTTCACAATCACAAAACAATCGGATTCTTTTTCATAGAGTAAAACCGCCACGCTGTCTAAAGACTTAATAATATCCCATGTTTTCTTAGTATTCTCTTCATTATAATGCATGCGTTTTAATTCTATGAAATTAGAGCTAGAACAAGGCTCTAAATACACACTAGAATCATCTATTAAAGATTTTTGATTGAAAGCATTCTTAAAATAAGACATTAAAACCCCTCTAAAAGATAAAATGAATTTTTTTCAAAGGAATGGGTTTTAAGAAGTTCTTCTAATTTTTGCTTATAATGCTGAGCTTTTTCTAAAAAAACCTCTCTTTGCTTGCCGTGTAATTTGCTTTTAGCGGTGCGGATATAGCCTAAAGGATTAATGGGGCGGGAGTTTTTATACACGCCAAAATGCAAATGCGGCCCGGTGCTAAAACCCGTGCTTCCCACTCTTCCTATGATTTGCCCTTTTCTAACGAATGATCCTTTTTTTAACCCCTTAGCAAACGCGCTCATGTGGGCATACACCAAACGCAATTCATTCAAATGGATTTCAACCACATTCCCATACCCCACCTTAACCCCTATAAAACCCACACGACCATCTGAAGCAGAATGGATCAAACTGCCATGTTTAGCCGCATAATCCACGCCGTAATGAGGCCGTCTGACTTTTAAGACAGGATGGAACCTCCCATACGAAAAAGGCGAAGAAATGCGGGTATATTTCACCGGGGTTTCTAATAAAAACCCTGCCACTTCTTGCGCTTTTGAGTCATAATAACGCCCGTTTGAATGGGAAAAAAGATAGTATTGGTTAGAGCGAGAGCTAATCATGGCTATTTTAATGGTTGGTTGGCCAAACGCTTGCCCCACACGATAATCTCTTGTATAAACGATAGCGATTTTATCGTTTTTTGCCAGGCGTTTAAAAGGCACGCTTTTTTTATACGCGTTTATCAATTGGTTGGCTAAAAGGGGGTCATTGGTGGCTTTGACAATATCTTGATAGGGCGAAGTTTGTAAAGAAAGAAGGAGGGTTTTTTCTTTACGAGTGAAGATAATGGGGATAAAGTCTAAAAAATAGTCCTCCCCCTTTTTGTAAATATGGATTTGCAAATCCTGGCTTATAGGGATAAGGGCTTGAATGAGCGTGTTGTTAGCATCTCTTAGGGTGTAGTAGGTAACATTGCTTTGAATTTCAGCGCTCAATTCTTTATCTTGAGAGCTTAGGTTGTAGTAGAGTTTTTGGGGGATATGGTTTTTTTCTAAAAACCCTAACAGCGTAAGCTTATCCCATACAAGCCTTTCACCCACCAATAAAGTTTGCTTTTTAGCCATTTCATCGGCTTTTAAAAGAACCCCATGGGATAAAAAAGCAACCATTAAAGAATAGATAAAATTTAAAATAATTTTCTTATGAAAAAATACCATGCAGTTGTTTAATGCCTTCAATTGAATCTGTATTTTATTAGTATAACATAAGCCATTAAAGAAAAATGACAAGTTTAAAGCCTAACCTTGTTTTTATAGCTTTATGAAGCGCGTTTTATTGATGCATGGTAGTTTCTCATAAATGGTTTTATCCCGCCTAGACCTTATAGCGCTGGATATTTTCTTTTTAATCAATCCGTATCATTATTAATTTTGAAGTATTTTTTCTAAAATCTTTAACACATCGTTATGGTGCACTTGGCTTAAAAGTCCAAAAATTTTAAGCATTTCTAAAAACATGAGAGCGTTGGTTTTATGGATAGTTAAAAGGGCATGTTCTTTGAGCGTAGCGGTTCTATTTAATAAGGGAGTAGCGGTTTTTAACTCCAGAATAGAAAAGCAAAAATACAGCATGGCTTGGGTCTTAGAGCCATATTGTTGTTCTCTAATAACTATTTCACTCAATTGATTATCATTAAAAGAATGAATGAGTAAAGGATAAGAAATGCGTGAGAGTTCAAAATCCATGCCGCCAAATTGATGCGATCTAAATCTTTCTCTTGCAATCATAAAATTATCTTCTATAAATTGTTTTTGTTTTTCTAAATATTTTAAAGTATTTTCTAAATTTTCTAAACTGATTAAACCTAATTGCTTAGCGTAATCAATCATTTCGCTCAATTCATAAAGAGTTTTTACTTTATTATTAGCCCCTAAAAAATGATATTTTTCATCTTTTAAAGCAGTGAGTTCAAATTTTTCTTTATCTTTAATGGGGACATCATAACCGATCTGCCACTCTACATAATGTTTTAAACTAAAAGGGATTTTTCTTTAACTTTATTTAATGGAGTATTGATTATTAAGGTTAAAAAATGCTTTTTAGTATTTTTTACAATCCAATAACAAAGATCTTGTGTGGGCAAGCGATAATTTTATCCAATCAAAATAAAGCCTTTTTTTTGATCAAACCCCTTGACTTCTCTCTCTCTTGTATAATATAACAAATATTAAAAGGAGGCATGGTGGCTACAATCAATTTGAAAAAAGATAATCTCATTAAAAAGGGGTTTGTTGGGTTTTCTTGGACAACTTTGTTTTTTGGTTTTTTGGTGCCTATTATCAGAGGCGATGTAAGATGGGCGATCGTCATGTTTATTTCCCTTTGCTGTTATTATTTTTTGGTGGGTGCCATCATTGATGGAATGTTTCCAGACATTGATAAAATTCCAGATGATGATCTTATAGTGATATTTTTAGTAGTTTTTTTAGGTAATATAATTAATATAGTTAATATAATAATTGCATTTGTTTATAACAAACACTACACAGCCAAACTTTTAGAAGATGGCTACGAACCTGCCGATGAATACTCTAGGGGTATCCTGCGATCAAGAGATATGATCGCCTAGCGTTTCCTACACTCAATAACAAGGTGTGTAATAAGCCCCTAAATTCACGCTCTCTCGCTGATTTAAATGTTTAGGGGTTCTAATCAAAATCCTTACACATCTAGCTGTTTCACATCTTTAGCATGCGCTTGGATAAAGGCTCTTCTAGGCTCTACTTCATCGCCCATGCAAAGCGAAAAGACTGCATCGGTTTTTTCTAAATCTTCAATTTTGAGTTTAATTAAGCTGCGGTTTTCTTTATGCATGGTCGTTTCCCATAAATCATTAGGGTTCATCTCGCCTAGCCCTTTATAGCGCTGGATATTCGCTCCCTTTTTAGCGTGATTTTCCACTTCTTCTAAAAACGCCAAAATATCCTTATTTTCTAAGAAATCTAAATTATACTCCATAAGCTTTTGGTAAGTGTAATTCGCTTCTTCAAACAACACTTCTTTAAGGAGGTTGTCATCTAGGTTAAATTCCACCAAGCCTTTAGGGGTTTGCGCGTGCAAATGCAAGCTTTCTTCAGCAGCAAAAGAGCGTAAGATCTGATAATTCAAGCCCTCTAATTTTTCTAAAATGCTTTTTTCTAAAACTTTCATATCAAAGCTTAAGGCGTCCTTAGTTTCAATCAAAAAGCGTAAAATTTCTAGCAAATTGTAGCGTTTTTCTAATTCCAAAAGCACGTAGCGGTAATGGCGCGCCACTTTTAACAAACCCATCAAATCGTTCTTGCCAATCCCTTTAATATCCACCGAATTGATGCCATGCTCAATTAAGAAATGATCCAAAGCGACGCTATCTTTAAGATAGATTTCTGTCTTACCCTTCTTGTATTTATAAAGAGGGGCTTGAGCGATGTAAACATGCCCTTGTTCAATCAGCGGGCGTAAATAACGATAGAAAAAAGTCATCAACAAGGTTTGGATATGGCTCCCATCCACATCAGCATCGGTCATGATAATGATTTTATGATAGCGCAATTTTTCTATATCAAAACTCTCTTGAATGCCACACCCAAAAGCCGTGATCATGTTTTTAATTTCTTCTGATTTCAGGATTTTTGACAAATGGCTTTTTTCCACATTTAAAATCTTACCTTTTAAAGGCAAGATCGCTTGGAAAACCCTATCGCGCCCTTGTTTAGCGCTCCCGCCCGCGCTATCGCCCTCCACTAAAAAGATTTCACTCTCTAAGGGGTCTTTACTCTGGCAATCGGCTAATTTTCCAGGCAAAGTGCCGACACTCAAATTATCTTTTTTCCTTGTAAGCTCTCTGGCTTTCTTACTGGCTTCTCTGGCTTTTGCAGCTAATAGGGCTTTATTGGCAATGATTTTGGCTTCGTTAGGGTTTTCTTCTAAAAATTGATGGATTTTATCATAGACTAATTTTGAAACCAACGCGCGCGCATACGAACTACCGAGTTTGGATTTAGTCTGCCCTTCAAATAAAGGCTCGCTCATTTTCAAGCTCACAACCGCAATCAACCCTTCTTTAATGTCTTCAGAGATGGGGCGCGAATCTTTGGTTTTAATGTTATTGTCAATATATTGTAAAATCGCCTTAGACAAGCCCATTTTAAAGCCCGCTTCATGCGTGCCACCCTCAGAAGTTTTAATGTTATTCACAAAGCTTAAAGTGTTTTCATTATAATCATCAGCATACGCTAGAGCGACTTCTATAGAAGTGCGCGTTTCTTCATCCATGCTTTTAAACGAAATAATGGGGGTGAGCAATTCTTTTTTAGCGCTGTCTTTAACGAATTGTTTCAAGCCGTCTTTATAGAAATAAGTTTCTTGCAGTTGGGTTTTTTCTTCTTTGAAAGAAATTTTTAAGCCGTCGTTAAGATACGCCATTTCTTTGAAGCGTTTTTGCAAAATACCCGCTTGAAATTCAACGACTTCCATCACGCTTTCATCAGGGAAAAATTCAATAGTCGTGCCGCTTTCTTTAGCGCTTTTGGTTTTGCCAATGATTTCAAGCTCACTAATGGGGATACCCTTTTCAAACTCTTGGCGATAGATTTGACCCTCTTTTTTAATGGTCATAATCAAGCGTTTGCTCAAAGCGTTCACAACCGAAACGCCCACGCCATGCAAACCGCCTGAAACTTTATAAGTATCATTATCAAACTTGCCCCCCGCATGCAAAATCGTTAAAACCACGGTGCAAGCAGGGATTTTTTCTGTGGGGTGAATATCTACAGGAATGCCTCGCCCGTTATCTTCTACGATGCATGAACCCTCACCAGTCAAAGTGATATTAATCGTATCGCAAAAACCCGCCATGCTCTCATCTACAGCGTTATCCACGACTTCATACACCATGTGGTGCAACCCACCCACATTGGTATCGCCAATATACATTCCAGGGCGTTTCCTAACCCCCTCTAAGCCTTTTAAAACCTTAATACTATGGCTCTGGTAATTTTGCATTCAAATCAGCCTTTATAATGTGATTGGCATCATCAAAGTGGAAATTTTAGCGTTCAAGTGGCTTTGCTTTTCATCAAGAGGCTCTTGAATCAAAAAAGGCGAAGAAGGCTCATTGCATTTTAAAACAAATTGCGTTGTCCCTAAAGCGTTTAAGGCTTCAAGGAAAAATTTAGCGTTCACGCCCAAATGAAAGGCTTTTTCAATATCCAAACCTTTTTCAATCTCAACAGAGGTTTTAGCCGTTTCGCTATGCTCAGAATCCAAAGATTCAAACAAAGCGTTGTTTTTTTCTAAAGTGAGTTTAATAGTGGAGCTTAAAGAACTGCACAATTTAATGCTCTCTTTAAATTCTTCCTTGCCTAAAGTGAAAGAAGAAGTGTATTCTTTAGGGAGGATTTTTTGATAATCAGGGTAATTCCCATCAATGAGCTTGGTGAAAAAAGTGTGCGTTTCGTTTTCAACCACCGCTAACATGCCATCGCTTTTAAAACTGAAATTTTCATAAAAAAGCTTAAGGATTTCTAATAAAGCCCTTTTAGGTAAAATGCAAGAGATGTCTTCTTCAGTGGAATGGATAGAGACTTTTTCTAACTGCGTGTAAGAAAGCCGTTTGGTATCCGTGCCTACCACTGAAAGGGTTTGGTGTTTTTGATTGAATTGCATTAAAATACCGGCTAATTCCCTTTTATGGCTGGTTTGCTCAATCACAGGAGCGATCTTTTTAAACGCATCTGTTAAAAAGGGGGCATTGACTTCTAAACCCACTTTTGGCTCAATAACAGGGAATTCAGGGAACTCATCAGCGTCAAACATGGGGAGTTTGAAAGAGCTTTTATTTTGTTTGATCACCAAGCTGTCATCTTTAGTTTCTAAAATAATATTAGAGTCTTTTAAACATGAGATAATATCCAAAAACTTTTTCCCGTTGATCGTGCCAACGCCCTCTTTATCGGTGGATTGCGTAGAAATATAGCTTTTTAGCCCAATATCTGAATCGCTGGCTTTTAAAAAAAGCTTTTCTTGAATGACTTCTAAATGGATGTGTGAAGCGATAGAAGAAGCGTCTTTTTTATCCAAAAAAGCTTGCAAGTAGCGCAAAGTGTTTTCTAAATCGTTTTTACTAACACTGATTTTCATAATTGAATAATCCCCTTGAATTTTTGGACTTAATTATAGCATAAAAGAACGCTTTTTTAAGGGTTTAAGCGTATTCCTACCCCTATACGATTGGAAAAAACATCGTATTCATACAAGCCATCGCCATAGCCGTTAAACCACTGCGCATAAATCCCCACAAAAGGGTTAATGCGGTAGGTATAACCTAAGCGGAAAGCCCCATGCCAGCGATCGTAACGCCAGTATTGCGTGAAAATATCATAAAGTTGCAATTCAAAATGGTGGCGCCCTCTCCTGTAATCAACTTTAGCGTTACCATATCCCATATAATCAATCAAATTAGGGTTGGATTGATCATAAGGGACATAGGGCCAATAAGCGACCATGATTTTTAGACCTCCCTTTTCCCACACCAAACGAAACACAGGGCGTTGCCCCGCGCTCACCGAACGACACCCCCCCCAGCGCACATCTTTTTGCCCGTTATAATCTTTAACGATTACAGGCCCTCCTGGAAACTGGTTTTCAGGATTACCTTCTTTATTAAAAGGTTGGTAACATTGCGCGCCCCCCACGCCATTAGAAATGTGTTGCCAACCTATCCAAATTTCAGAAAAATTCCCTATTTTACCCCCAAAAGGTTTAAAATTAATAGGATAAACATAAATGAGTTCAGGCATGAAATTGATCATTCGCATGGGAGCGGATTGGGGATTGTTGTAAATTTGAAACCAGTCAGTTTGGGTATAAGCCAGATAAAGCGTGCCTTTAGTCCAAAGAATATGCCTAAATACAGGCACTCTAAAACTAATTTGGAACTTAAACTCATTGCGTTGATACGGGTTGATATTGGGGTGGTACCATTGAAAAATGGGGGTGAAACTATGATAAAAAGGTAGAAAGTAAGTGCCTAGATAATCCATCATGTTTAAATATTTTTTAGCAAAATCCACCCAAGAATGTTCTTTGGGGGCTTTTTGTGGAGGGAGATACCAGGCATTGGACAAATCGTTTTGCGTTTTAATGATGTGCAAATCCTGTTTGCGCAAATAGTAGTTGTAATCCACCTTAAAATTATCTTGTGAAAATTTTTTGCCTTCTAACTGACAAACTACAAAAATCATAAAGAGCAAAATGCTTTTCATCAAGCATCCTTATTTCACTTAAATTGCAAGATGAAAATCGCTAAGATCACTACAGGCGCAATAAAACGAACGCTAAAATGCCATGCTTTAAAAGCGTTTGCGTTAAAGAAATGCTTCGTGGCTAAAAAAGAGCGCTTTTTATTTAAAATCCATCCTACAAACAAGACTGAAAACAAGCCTCCCAAAGGCATTAAAAATGAAGAAGTGATGAAATCCAGCCACCCAAACACGCTCTTATGAGCGAAACTCAAAAACTTAGCGTATCGTTCATTCATAGAAAGAATGACTAAAACGCCTAAAGCATACACAACAACCCCTATCCATAGCGACGCCTTAAGGCGTGAAAAATTAAAACGATTGATGAGATAAAGCGCTAAAGGCTCTATCAAAGAAACCGTAGAAGTGATCCCGGCAAAAACAAGCGCCATAAAGAAAAAGAGCGAGACAATCTGCCCGCTCATGCCCATTTTAGCGAAAGTCAAAGGTAAGGAAATAAAAACAAGCCCTGGCCCTTGAGACACATCTGCATGGTATTCAAACACAAAGGTGAAAATCATCACCCCAGCAATCAAAGAGATTAAAATACCGGGCAAGACAATAAATAAAGAGCTTTTGAATAGATTTTCTTTTTTGGGCGTGAAAGCTGAGTAAGTAATAATCGTGCCTACCCCCAAACTCAAAGAAAAGAACATCTGCCCTAAAGCGTCCATAACAACTTTAAAATCAATCTTTTGAATCTCAAAATTAAATAAAAAGCGCAAAGCTTTAGGCATGCTTTCTAAAGTCATCGCATAGATTAAAAGCCCTATGAAAATCACAAACAATAACGGCATCAGCACTACATTTAATTTTTCAATCCCCTCTTCAATCCCCCTAGAAACAAACCAGATTGTCGGCAATAAGCATGTGCTAAAGCCAATAACAGGCCAGATTAAACTGCCATTTTGGAGCATGCTGAATTGCATTTTAGCCTGCTCTAAATCTTTAGGCAAATCAAAAGTTACCACAAAAAGATAGTAAAGCACCCAGCCTAACACCACCGCATAAAAGGATAAAATGAGAGGGCCGCCTAAAATAAAAAAAGAAGTGAAAGGGTAATATTTTTTCCTTTTAGGATCTAAGATCTGATAATTAGAAACAACATCTTTTTTACCCAAATTCCCAATCAGCATTTCCACTAAAAGCATAGCAATGCCTAAACTCAAGGTTAGCGCTAGATATAAAAGCACAAACGCGCTCCCCCCATTATGACCTACCATATAGGGAAAGCGCCAAATATGCCCTAAACCGATAGAGCTACCCAAAGTGGCTAAAATAAAGCCTAATTTAGAAAATTTTCCCATGCTAAATGTTTTAATAAATCTTGCTCAACCAAATGGAAAACACAATTAAAGGGGTGATATATTTAAGCAAGAAATACCAAGTTGCAAACAATTTAGGGCCTAAAAAGTGCGTGCTTAAAAGACGCAATTTTTCTTTTTTCAAAACCCAGCCCATAAAAATAAAGGTTGCCATCCCGCCTAAAGGCATGATAATGGTGCTTGATGCAAAATCCAACCAATCAAAAAGACTTTTTTCAAAGAAAGTGAGTGAGTCTTTATAATCTTTATGAAGCGAAAAAATCAACACCACGCCTACGATAAAAATGAGCGTTACAAGACCCCAAGTAACCTTAAAACGGGAGTATTGATACCTTTCGGTAAGATACATCACGCTTGGCTCTAATAAAGCCACCATAGAAGTGATGCCAGCAAAAGCGAGCGCGAGCAAGAAAAGAACTGAAACAAGAATGCCTATCGCTCCCATTTGACCAAAAACCACCGGTAAAGAAGTGAAGATTAACCCTGTGCCTTGTGAGACATTCGCCCCATATTCAAACACAAAAGTGAAAATCATAAGCCCTGCCACAAGAGAGATTAAAATCCCTGATAAAACCACCCAAATGGTGCTTTTAAGCAGATTCTGCGTTTTATCAGTAACCGCAGCGTAAGTGATATTGATCCCTAAACCTATGCTTAAAGAAAAGAAAACCTGCCCCAAGGAATAAGTGAACACTTGAGAAGTCAAATCTTTTGGTTTGAAATCAAACATGAAATGGAAAGCTTTAGAAAAAGAATCCATGCTCATCGCATAAAAAAGCAAACCAAAAAAAGTAGCAAAGAGTAAGGGCATTAAAACCAAATTGAGTTTTTCAATGCCTTCTTTAATCCCCCTAGAAACAATCCATCCGGTTATCAATAAAACGCTCAAAAGCCCTATGGATTGTAACCTAATGGATTGTAAGGTATCATTAAAGATTTGTTCAGATTCTTGAATACTGTTAGGCAAATTGAAACTAATACTCACTAAATAATAAAGCACCCAACCTAAAATCGTGCCATAAAAAGTCAGTATTAAAGGCCCAGAAATAAGCAAAAGCCCTGCGTATTTCCAGCGTTTTTTAGGGTTAGTGTCAAGCTCTTTAAAAGCTTCTATTACATTTTTTTGCGTGCTTTGTCCTAATAGCATTTCAGCGATAAACATCGCCGCGCCAACGCTTAAAGATAAAAATAAAAACAATAAGACAAAAGCACCCCCACCACTCACCCCAGTCATATAGGGGAAACGCCAAATATGCCCTAAACCTATCGCGCTCCCTAATGCGGCTAAAACAAATCCTAATTTAGAAAAATGATTACCCATATCTTAACTACCAAACTCCTTGTCAATGATTAAAATTAAAGAGCGATGTCCTTAATCGTCCAACTATTGCTGTATCAGTTTTTTAAAATCTTTAAAGATCTTAAGATTTAAGAAAAAACCCACTTTAAAAATACCTAAAAAACATAAAGCAACGCCCCTAGATTATACTATAGTTAAGTTACATATTGTATAATTTTAAGAAAATTTCATTATTTAAGTAAGGGGAATTAATGCGCTGTAGGGTATATTACGAAGATACCGACTCTGAAGGCGTGGTCTATCATGCGAATTATTTGAAATATTGCGAAAGGGCTAGGAGCGAGTTTTTTTTTAAACAAAAGGTCTTGCCAGAAAATGAAGAAGGCGTGTTTGTTATCCGCTCTATCAAAGCGGATTTTTTCACCCCCGCGAGCCTTGGACAGGTCTTAGAAATAAGAACGCAAATTAAAGAATTAAGAAAGGTTTTTGTGGTGCTTTTTCAAGAAATTTATTGTATCCAAAACGCTTCTTTAGAACCTATGAAGCCTTTTAAAGTCTTTGCTTCAGAAATCAAGTTTGGCTTTGTCAATCGCTCTACATACAGTCCTATTGCCATTCCTAAATTGTTTAAGGATCTGTTCAATGCCGTCTGATTTAAAAAAACCCACTATCATTTACCCTTGCCTTTGGGATTATAGGGTGATTATGACCACCAACGATACAAGCGTGCTAAAAGAGCTTTTAGAAACCTACCAACGCCCCTTTAAATTGGAATTTAAAAACACTTCTAAAAACGCTAAATTTTATAGCTTTAATGTTTCTATGGAAGTTTCAAACGAAGCAGAACGGAACGAGATTTTTCAAAAAATTTCACAATTAGATGTTGTGGCACATGCGCTTTAATCCTTTAAAACAAACGCTTTAAATTTTTCACCCCTTTCTTTATACGAAGAAAATTGATCCAAACTGGCCGCGCTGGGTGAAAGCAAAGCGACTTCATTTTGTAATAAAACGCTTTTAATTTCTTGAACCGCTTTTTCTAGCTCCAAACAAACCTGACAGGAAACATTAAATTCTAACGCTAAGGCTTGGATGATAAAAGCGCTTGATCCTATCGCATAAAGGCTTACTTCATGATTTTTAAATTCTTCAAAAAGGGGGGTTAAATTGACCCCTTTAATATCGCCCCCTAAAATCAAATGGATTTTTTGGTTTTTAAAGGTTTTTAGGGCTTGTAAGGTGGCGTCAATGTTCGTGGCTTTGCTGTCATCTACCCACAAACGCCCTTGTTTATCCCTAAATTCTTCTATTTTATGCGAGCCGATTTTAAAAGCGTTCAGTCTTTTAAGGGCGTTTTCTCTATAGTCTTGCCATTTTAAATTCTTTATTTTTAAAAATTGCTCATAAACTAAAAGGGCTAAAGCAGCGTCTAATAAAAACGCTCCCTTAAAACAAAGAGCGTTAGAAGGGATTTCTAAACGCTCTAAAACCTCTTCACTGTGATCAAAAAAGATTTTTTGTGCTTGCGAGTTTTGAATAATGGGGTGTTCTTTGAATTTTAAGGGAAGAATAGCGAGCGAAGTTTTAGGCATCAATGTTAAAACCTTGAGTTTAGCGTTCAAATAATTTTCAAAATTGCAATGCCAAGTCAAATGATCGGCTTCTACATTGATGAGCAAGTAGATTAAAGGGTAAGCCTTATTGGTGTAATGCAAAGAAAAAGAGCTTGTTTCTAACACCCACAAGGGCGATTGTTTTTCAAACAATTCAATCAAGGGCGTGCCGATATTCCCCCCACTCACAGCCTTAAAATCTTCTAAAAGCATCGTGAGCATTTCTGTCGTGGTGGTTTTCCCGTTAGTGCCGCTAATACTGATTATAGTAGGCGTGAAAACCAAATCAAACAAGCTATTAATATAATCGTATTCGCTCACTAAATGCTTGGCTTTTATCACTAAAGGGTGCGTGAAACTAATGCCAGGGCTGACTATCTCTAGTTGGGAATCATTAGGGTTGAAATCCTTACTAGGATAGCAAAGAAAACCCTCTCTATCCTTAAAAAATGAAGTGAAGTTATCATCAAAAAATTTGACTTCGTTAGGGTTTTTTCTAAAAAAACGCCCTAAGGCTAGAGTGGTTTTGCCATGCCCCAATAAAGAGATTTTCATTTTAACGCACCTTCAAGCTTAAAAGAGCGATTAAATTACTCAGCATAGAAATGATCCAAAAACGCACGATCACCTTGTTTTCTGCCCAGCCCTTTTGCTCAAAATGATGATGGATAGGCGCCATTAAAAAAAGGCGTTTTTTACGGGTTTTATAGCTCCCTACTTGCAAGATCACAGACAAAGTTTCTACCACAAAAATCGATCCCATTAAAACGAGTAAGATTTCATTATGCGAAACGATAGCGTTATAAGCGATAAACCCTCCCAAAGCCAAGCTCCCGCTATCGCCCATAAACACGCTTGCCGGGTTGCAGTTATACCACAAAAAGCCAAAAAGCGATCCCACTAACGCTAGCGAGACAACAAACAATTCCCCCACATCTATGACTTTAGGATAGAGCAAGTATTTAGAAAATTCCGCATTCCCTGCCACATACACAAAGACAGAAAGGCTTAAAAGGGTGAAAATGCTAGGCACGCTCGCTAATCCGTCTAACCCGTCGGTTAAATTCACCGCATTGCTCGTGGATAAAAAAACCAACACCCAAAAACCAACCGCTAACATCGTGGGCATTTCAAACAAGGGGTTTTTCAAAAAAGGCGCGTATAAAAAAGTGTCTAACCCCTTAAGGCTCAACAAAACAGACACCACAAGCGAAAGGACAAACAGCATGCCAAATTTCATTTTCGTGCTCATTCCGGCGTTATTTTGTTGGTTGATTTTAGTGTAATCGTCTCTAAAACCCACAAAACTAAAGCCCACTAACACGATTATCCCTAACAACACATAAAGATTGCCCAAAGACGTGCACAACACGCTCGCAACAATGGTTGCAAAAACAAACACAATGCCCCCCATCGTAGGGGTATCCTTTTTATTCTGGTGGCTTGGCACAAAGCTTGAAATGGGCTGGTTAGCCTTTTTAGCCTTGGCCCATAGAATGAATTTAGGCATTAAAAAAAGCGTGAGGAAAAAGGCTATGAAAAACCCTAACCCTGCTCTAAAGGTCAAATATTGGAAAAGATTGATATTAAAATAGCCATATAGTAAAGAATAGAGCATAAAATCCCCTAAAACCGCCATGCTTAAAATTTAGAAAAAAGAAAATTGTAGCGCAAATTGATTTACTTAAAAATAGTATAATTATAGTTTCAATTTTTATTTTAGGAGTTTTTTATGGAGCGTTCGCTTATTTTTAAAAAAGTTAGAGTTTATTCTAAAATGTTAGCGGCTTTAGGGCTTTCAAGCGTGTTGATCGGTTGTGCGATGAATCCAAGCGCTGAAACAAAAACACCAAATGGCGCTAAAAATCAAGTTCAAACTCATGAAAGAATACAAACAAGCTCTGAATATGTTACGCCGCTAGATTTTAATTATCCGATACATATCGTTCAAGCCCCACAAAACCACCATATTGTAGGTATTTTAACGCCGCGCATTCAAGTGAGCGATAATCTAAAACCCTATATTGATAAGTTTCAAGATGCTTTAGCCAATCAAATCCAAACTATTTTTGAAAAAAGAGGCTATCAAGTGTTGCGTTTTCAAGATGAAAAAGCTTTAAGCACTCAAGATAAGAGAAAGATTTTTTCCGTTTTGGATTTGAAAGGGTGGGTGGGAATCTTAGAAGATTTGAAAATGAATTTAAAAGATCCCAATAATCCTAATTTAGACACGCTAGTGGATCAAAGCTCAGGCTCCGTGTGGTTTAATTTTTATGAGCCAGAAAGCAATCGTGTAGTCCATGATTTTGCTGTGGAAGTGGGAACTTTTCAGGCAATGACCTATACTTACAAGCATAGCAATTCTGGAGGGTTTGATTCTTCAGGCGACATTATCCATGAAGATTTAGAAAAGAATAAAGAAGATGCGATACATAAGATTTTAAACAGAATGTATGCCGTTGTCATGAAAAAAGCTGTAACAGAACTTACAGAAGAAAATATTGCCAAATACAGAGACGCTATTGACAGAATGAAAGGCTTTAAAAGTTCTATGCCTCAAAAAAAGTAGTTCTTAAACGAACCATTTAAAAATTAGCCTTAAAATCAGTCTTTTTAAAGGCTATTTTAAGTATAATATCAAATTTATTTCAATATTAAGGATACACAATGGCAAAAAGATGCGCTTTAACTTTTAAAGGGCCTATGATAGGTAATCATGTCAGTCATGCGAACAACAAAAACAAACGCCGCTTACTCCCTAACTTGCGATCGATTAAGATCCAATTAGACGATGGCACAACTAAACGCATTAAAGTGGCTGCTTCCACTTTAAGAACCATGCGTAAAGGGGCTTAGCCGCTTAGGGTTTTTACAACGTCTTTAAAACCCTTAAAACTAAACTTCTTTATTAAATATCAGTTTGGTGCGATCGGGCTTGATATTTTAAGGGAGTTTAAAAATGAAACGCTTTCAAAAGAATTTATTTTGATCTAGGAATTGGTTTTGTTTGAAAAGTTGAAATTTTTTAAAATCAAAAAAGACGATGAAATCCAGCCAGAAGTCAATTTAAATTCTGAAATCTATGAGCAATTTAAGGTCTTTAGACTCCCGCTTATTTTAATCCAATTGCTTGTGCTTTTAGGCACTCTGGGATATTTCGCCCTAGAAAATTATAGCCTTATGCAAGCTTTCTTTCAAACGACTTACACCATGACAGCTACAGGGTTTGGCGCTTTAAATGAAAGCCAGTTTGGGCCTATAAGTATTTTTTTAACTTCCATTTTAATGTTTTTTGGGGCAGGAATTATTGCCTTTAGCGTGGCTATTTTAGTTAACGTGGTCAATAAAGGCACGCTTACCAGATTGATTAAGGAGAAAGGTATGATTTATAAAATCGCGCGCCTTAAGGATCATTACGTGATTTGTTACCACAACGAATACACCATTGAATTGAGCAAGCAGTTCCGCTCCGCTCAAATCCCTTTTGTGGTCGTGGATAATGACCCTAGTTTTGAAGAAGAAGCCATTAAGCACAAATACCCCTACTATATCATAGGCGATCCGCACACCAATTTAGCCATGCTAAAAACCCACTTAAGCAGCGCTAGAGGCGTTGTGGCTTTGTCTAAGATTTTACCGGTGAATGTGGCGTTAATGGTGAGCGTGCGCTTGTTTGAAAAGGAGTTAAAGCGCAAACCTTACTACATCATTGCGAGCGCACATAGCGATGAAGGCTTAGAAAAATTAAAAAAATTAGGGGCTGATATGGTGGTTTCCCCTACAAAGCTCATGGCGCAGAGAGTGAGTGCGATGGCAGTGCGTCCGGATATGGAAAATATCTTAGAGCGTTTTATCAATAAAAAAGACACGCTTTTAGACTTAGAGGAAGTGATTGTCCCTAAAACCAGCTGGCTTGTGTTAAGGAAATTAAAAGAAGCCCATTTTAGAGAGATCGCTAAGGCGTTTGTGATTGGTATCACTCAAAAAGATGGCAAATACATCCCCATGCCCGATGGAGAAACGATCATTGCAAGCGAATCCAAGCTATTAATGGTTGGCACTTCAGAAGGCGTTGCGACCTGCAAGCAACTCATCGCTAACCATCAAAGACCCAAAGAAGTGGATTACATTTCATTGTGATTGATACAGCCCTTTTTAAATAGAAAATGTTTTTGCTAATTAGCGTTTAGTGTAGCGGTTACTTCCTGCTCATTGCTGCGCATGCTCGTATTAAAATCGTTAAAAAAGCCCTCGTATTCTTTCATTTTAATTTTCAAGC
>NZ_AKHP02000002.1:0-26852 GCF_000296015.2 Helicobacter pylori FD535 | reverse complement strand
AGCGGCGCGCTTTTGGAAGAGAATTTGAGTGAAGCCGATAAACAACAAGCGATTAAAGAGAGCCTAAGGCAATTTTTTAAGCCGGAATTTTTAAACCGCTTAGATGAAATCATCTCCTTTAACGCCCTAGATAGTCATGCTGTCGCTAATATCGTGGGGATACTTTTTGAAAACATTCAAAAAAAAGCGCTTGAAAGGGGCATCAATATAACCCTAGACGAAGAGGCAAAAGAATTGATCGCCAAAGCGGGATTTGACAGATTTTATGGCGCTAGACCCTTAAAGCGTGCACTCTATGAAATGGTAGAAGACAAGCTCGCTGAACTCATTTTAGAGGATAAAGTTAAAGAGAATGACAGCGTGGCGTTTGTGGTAGAAAATAACGAAATTGTGCCTAAGATTAAGTGAGCTTTTGTTATTCTAAAAAAGACAAGAAATGGTTATTTTTAAAAAAGGATTGAATGATGTTTGATAACACGCTTATCAATTTATTTGACACAGCGCCTCTTTTAACTTCGCTTTTAGCCGGGATTTTAACTTTTTTAAGCCCTTGCGTGTTGCCTTTGATCCCGGCGTATATGTCTTATATTTCTCAAATTTCTTTAGAGGATATTAAAGATGGTAAGGCTAAAAGGGTTTCGGTTTTTTTAAAATCCTTGATGTTTGTGGTGGGGTTTTCGCTCGTGTTTTTGGGCGTGGGCATGTCTATGGCCAAGCTTATCCATAGCTTTTCGTTTTCTTGGGTGAATTATATCGCTGGGGGGATTGTGATCCTTTTTGGTTTGCATTTTTTAGGCGTGTTTCGTTTTGCATTTTTGTATAAAACCCAAAGCGTTGGTTTAGCGAGCAGATCTAATAGCATGCAGCGCTTTTACCCCTTTCTTTTGGGCATGAGTTTCGCTTTAGGCTGGACGCCATGCATCGGGCCGATATTCACTTCTATTGTGATCATGAGCGCGAGTAAGGACGCTTATGGCTTAATGCTTATGGTGGTGTTTGTGGCGGGCTTGGCGATCCCTTTTTTATTGGTGGCTTTAATGCTAGAAAGAGCGCTTTTGTTTTTAAAATCCTTAAAAAAATACAACCGCACGATTGAAATTGTTTCAGGGTTGGTGCTTATTTTAATGGGAATATTGATTATGACCAATTCTTTAGAAAGCCTGACGGATTTCTTGCAAAAATAGGAGGGTTTGGTGCTGTTAAAAAACGCTTCGTTTTATGATGATTTGGTTTTAAAAAGAGCGGATATCCGCTTAAAAGATTCCCTCATCATAGAGATTAAAGAAAACTTAAGCCCTACCAAAAATGAAGAAGTGATTGAGTGCGCGAATTTATTCGTGCTGCCAAGCTTCATTGATTTGAGCGTTACTGCTTTGGAGGGTTATGAAAATTTAAAACAAAAGGCTTTTAAAGGGGGGGTAGGGTTACTCAATGTTTTTAATTGCGATCAAAGCGGCGTTAAAAATATTATGGCAATTAAAAACAACCAACTAGCCGACATCGCCACGCTTAAAAATAAAGGGGGGGAAATTTTAATCGCGCCATCTGACGCTTTTTTAGAACTCATCAGCCACTATGCCAAATCCTACAACTTGTCTCTTTTAATCTCTTTGGAAAATTCTTTTGAAGCCCTAAATAGTGGGGCATTAGCCTATGAATTGGGGCAAAATTTTGTAGAAAATGCGTTTGAAAACACGCGCTTGGTGCGTTTTATGGAAGTTTCTAGAGCGTTGCAAATCCCCATGCTTTTAGATAAAGTAAGTAGCACCGCCACGCTCAAACTCATCAAAGCCTTTAATGATTTAGGGGCGCGTTTGCAAGCCCAAACGCCCTTAAGCCATTTAATCTTAGATGAGAGCGTGTATGAAGATTATGAGCCTAGATTCAAAATCGCCCCTCCTTTAAGGGATAAAGAAAGCCAAAACGCCCTAAAAGAAGCTCTAAAAAATAACGAAATCGCCATGCTCACAAGCCTTCATGTTTTTAAAAACTCTAGCGCAGAGCTTTTTGAAGAAAGCGCTTTTGGGTGTGAGAGCATAGAGGACGTTTTTAGCGTGGCTTATACTTTTTTAGTTCAAAAAAAGGTTATCAGCTTCCAACAGCTCATTAAAGTCATGGCGACTAATCAAGCGAGATTTTTAAAACTCAATGCAGGCGAGGTTAAAGAAAACCAATTAGCCAATCTCATGATTGTAGATTTAAACGCTCAAACAAGAGTTCATAATAAAAATTCGCCCTTTTATGGTTTAGAATTATACGGCGGAGTTCAAAGAATGATTTTAAATGGGCAAACCACATTTATTAAGGAGAATGCATGCAAGAAATCATAGGAGCGTCTTTAGTTTTTTTATGCAATGAAAAATGCGAAGTGTTAGAAAATTATGGCGTGGTCTTTGATGAAAAGATTGTTGAAATAGGCGATTATCAAAGTTTAACGCTTAAATACCCCCACTTAAAGGTGCAGTTTTTTGAAAATTCCGTTCTGTTGCCCGCTTTTATCAACGCGCACACCCATTTTGAATTTTCCAACAACAAGGCGAGTTTTGATTACGGGAGTTTTTCTGGCTGGTTAGGGAGCGTGTTAAACAATGGGGGGGCGATTTTAGAAAATTGCCAAGGGGCTATTCAAAACGCCATTAGTGCACAATTAAAAAGCGGGGTGGGGAGCGTGGGGGCGATTTCTAACCACCTGATAGAAGTTAATTTATTAAAAGAAAGCCCTTTGAGCGCTGTCGTGTTTTTAGAGTTTTTAGGGAGTAGCTATTCTTTAGAAAAACTAAAAGCGTTTGAGGCCAAATTTAAAGAGCTAAAGGATTTAGAAGACAAAAAGCTTAAAGCCGCTCTGGCTGTGCATGCCCCTTATTCGGTTCAAAAAGACATGGCTTTAAGTGTGATCCAATTAGCCAGAGATTCACAAAGCTTGCTTTCTACGCATTTTTTAGAATCGTTTGAAGAATTAGAATGGGTAGAAAATTCTAAAGGGTGGTTTGAAAATTTTTACCAGCATTTTTTAAAGGAGTCTCATTCCAAATCGCTCTATAAGGGCGTAAACGATTACATTGACATGTTTAAAGACACGCACACTTTATTCGTGCATAACCAGTTCGCTTCTTTGGAAGCGTTAAAAAGGATTAAATCTCAAGTTAAAAACGCTTTTTTAATCACATGCCCCTTTTCTAACCGCCTGTTGAGCGGGAAAGCGTTGGATTTAGAAAGAACCAAAGAAGCCGGTTTGAGCGTGAGCGTGGCCACTGATGGCTTGAGTTCTAACATTTCGCTGAGCCTTTTAGACGAATTGAGGGCGTTCTTGCTCACCCATAACATGCCGTTATTGGAATTAGCCAAGATCGCTCTTTTAGGAGCGACTAGGCATGGGGCTAAAGCTTTAGCTTTAAATAATGGCGGGATAGAAGCTAATAAGAGGGCGGATTTGAGCGTGTTTGGTTTTAATGAAAAATTCATTAAAGAGCAAGCGGTTTTGCAATTTTTATTGCATGCTAAAGAAGTGGAGCGCTTGTTTTTAGGGGGGAAAAGGGTGATCTAATTTGTTTTAAAGACAGAATGCGTTAAAATGAGAAATCTAAATCAATTAAGGAAAGAGTCAATGAAATTAGTTTTAGCCAAGAATACAAGAAAATCAGACGCTAAGAGCGTGGAATTAGAGGATTTGTATCACAAATTCAGTGAAGACAAGCGTTCTATTTTCTATTTTGCCCCCACAAACGCCCACAAAGACATGCTCAAAGCGGTGGATTTTTTCAAAGAAAAAGGCCATACGGCTTATTTAGATGAGGTGAGGGTCAGCAGCGATGAAAAAGATTTTCTTTATGAATTGCACATTATTTAAAGGCTTGTATTGAAAGTTTATATTGAAACCATGGGTTGTGCCATGAATTCTAGGGATAGCGAGCATTTATTGAGCGAGCTGTCCAAACTAGACTATAAAGAGACTAGCGACCCTAAAACAGCGGATTTGATTTTAATCAACACTTGTAGCGTGCGCGAAAAACCTGAAAGGAAATTGTTTTCAGAAATCGGTCAATTCGCTAAAATCAAAAAACCCAACGCCAAAATCGGGGTTTGCGGGTGCACTGCAAGCCACATGGGAGCGGATATTTTGAAAAAAGCCCCAAGCGTGAGCTTTGTGTTAGGGGCTAGGAATGTGTCTAAAATCTCTCAGGTGATCCATAAAGAAAAAGCCGTTGAAGTGGCGATTGATTATGATGAAAGCGCGTATGCGTTTGAATTTTTTGAAAAAAAGGCTCAAATCCGATCGTTACTAAACATCTCTATAGGTTGCGATAAGAAATGCGCTTATTGCATCGTCCCGCACACTAGGGGGAAAGAAATTTCTATCCCTATGGATTTGATTTTAAAAGAAGCCGAGAAATTAGCGAATAACGGCACTAAAGAGCTCATGCTTTTAGGGCAGAATGTGAATAATTACGGCGCGCGTTTCAGCAGCGAGCATGCGAAAGTGGATTTTAGCGATTTGTTGGATAAATTGAGCGAAATCCAAGGCATTGAAAGGATACGATTCACTTCGCCTCACCCCTTACACATGAATGATGCATTTTTAGAGCGCTTTGCCAAAAACCCTAAAGTGTGTAAGAGTATCCACATGCCCTTACAGAGCGGATCTAGCGCGGTGTTAAAGATGATGCGAAGGGGTTATAGTAAAGAGTGGTTTTTAAATAGGGTGGAGAGGTTAAAGGCTTTAGTGCCTGAAGTGGGCATTAGCACGGATATTATCGTAGGCTTTCCTAATGAGAGCGATAAGGATTTTGAAGACACGATGGAAGTGCTAGAAAAAGTGCGCTTTGACACGCTCTATAGTTTCATTTATTCCCCACGCCCTTTCACTGAAGCGGGAGCTTGGAAGGAAAGAGTGCCATTAGAGGTTTCATCTTTAAGGTTAGAGAGGTTGCAAAACAGGCACAAAGAAATTTTAGAAGAAAAAGCCAAGCTGGAAGTGGGCAAAACGCATGTGGTGTTGGTGGAAAATAGGCGTGAAATGGATGATCAAATCGTGGGTTTTGAAGGGCGCAGCGATACGGGGAAATTCATTGAAGTAGCGTGTAAAGAAAAAAGAAACCCGGGCGAGCTTGTAAGAGTGGAGATTGTTTCTCATTCCAAAGGGCGCTTGATAGCGGCCACTAAAGGCAACTGATCAAAACAACCAATGAAGAGCGGGTTTAAAGGCGAGAATTGAGCTTAAAATTTTTCAGGAAAAATATCGTTTTAAAGGTTGTCCCGCACTTGGCGTTTGGAGTCCTTTGGTTGTTGCATAAAACTTGTAAAAACCGCTATTTTTTAGCTCAAAATTTAAAAGAAAAACCCTTTATTGTAAGCTGTTGGCATGGGGAGCTTGGGATGATCGGGTTTGCGTATTTAAGGCTTCAAAAACCTTCTGTTTATGTGATCGCCAGCCAGCATTTTGACGGCTCTATTGCGGCGGGTTTGTTTGAAAGCTTTGGTTTTAAAAACATTAGAGGTTCTAGCAAAAAAGGGGGGGTTAAGGTTTTGATAGAAGGGCTTAAGCGTTTGAAAGAAGGTTGCGATGTCGCTATCACTCCTGATGGCCCCAAAGGCCCACGGCACAGCATAGCGGATGGGGTGATCGCTTTGGCTCAAAAATCAGGCGTGGGGATTAGCGCTTGTCGGGTGGTTTGTAAAAACGCATGGCGGTTGAACACTTGGGATCAATTTGAAATCCCTAAGCCTTTTAGCGAAGTGCATTATTACATGCTAGAATCTGTGATTATCCCTAAAGAATGGGAGCTTTCAAGGGCTAAAGAATATTTAAAGACGCGCATGGATTCTGTTGGATTTGAAGAATCTCAAAGGGGTTTAGGTGCTTAAAGGGTTAAAAAAAGCGTTCAAAGAGAGGTTTTGCTCTCAAGTGTATATCTCTTTTAATGTGGATCACAATCTTTTATCCGCTCAAATTTTAAGGGTTAAAAACCACCGCATTAAAGAGAAATTTTTTAAAACTTTTGAGACTAAAGTGGAGACTAAAAATGGTGAAGTCCCTATTCAAGCCTTAAAAATCGCCAGAACTTATAGCCAAAAATACCCCTACACTTATTTTAGCGCGATGAGTAAAGCTAAAGAGGTTTTATGCGAGAAGCAGGCGTTTGAACAAATCAAACAAGAAAATCAAGATTATCAGGCTTGTGCAGTCAATCAAAAGTATTGCGTTTATGTGGAATCTAAGGATTTTTTAAAGGATTTCAAGCGTTTTAAAATCCAGGATGTGGATTTTTTGTTTTCGCCTTTTAGTCTTATTTATGATTTTGTGCGCGATAATTTAGAAGAAAAGCCGTTGCTGTATTTGCTTTTGGAGCGTTCAAGATTTTATTTTTTGATTGCGGATAAAAAAGAGATTTTTTTAGCCAAATCCGTGTTTTTAGAAGAGCAACCTGAAGAGTTTATAGAGAGCAAGGAAGAGGATTCTATGGAGATGGATAATGAGGCTGTGGATTTGTTTTTGAGTGAAATCCAAGAAGATATTGACAGCCTTGAAGAAGCGATAGGCCTAGACAGCAGTAAGGATAATAGCGGAAAAATAACAGAGGACGCTTATAGTTTGATTGAAGGCATGACGAATATCCCTCTAATCGCAGGTGTTTTGCAAGAGGGATTGCGTGGCGTCTATCATTCTAGAGATATAGACTTTGTAGAAAAAGTGGTTGTTTTAGACAGCTGTCAAATCCACCCAAAAGCGTTAATGCATTTGCAAGAAACTTTGATGATGGAAGTGGATAGGCTTGATTTTTCTTTAGTAGAGCGCTTGAACATTTTAGCGCGCATGGAGAATGAAAAGTATGCGTTTTAGCTACATTAAGCCAAGAGCGAAATACCTTATCAGCAAGCTTTCTAAAATTTGGGTTTTTTACATTTTTTTATCTTTTGTGGTGATAGGGGGGTTAGTGGGGTTTATGCAAAACGCCATTAAAAACACTCAAGACAATGCGTCTGATTTGACGATTCAAGAAAGGCTTTACCGCCATGAAATCAGCCGCTTGCAGGTTAAGACTGATGAAACCTTAAAACTCATTAAAGAAGCCAAAAAGCGTTTGAACTACAATGACGATATACGAGATGTTTTGCAAGGGCTTTTAAACATTGTGCCGGATCTCATCACTATTAATAGCATTGAAATAGACCAGCAAAGCGTGGTGGTTAGTGGTAAAACCCCCTCTAAAGAAGCCTTTTATTTTTTGTTTCAAAACAAACTAAACCCCATGTTTGATTACTCTAGGGCGGAATTTTTCCCCTTAAGCGATGGGTGGTTTAATTTTGTCTCCACCAACTTTTCTAATTCCTTGCTGATAAAAAACCCGGAGTCTATTAAATGAAGCCATTGCATTTTTCACACCTGGACAGAGAGCAATCAGGCGATGTGGGGTTTATCATTAAAAACCTCATTTTTTTAGGGGTTTTTTCCTTATTTGGTTGGTTGAATACCGAGTATTTTCTATGGCCTAACATGCTGGAATTGAAAAAAATCCTTTTAGAAGAAAATCGTAAAAAAAGCGTTTTAGAATACGCGCAAAGGCATTTTGAAACAGCTCTAGCAAACTATCGTAATCAAAAAGAAACAAGCGAATCCTTGTTAAAGATTTTTAATGATGAAGAGTCCAGACGGATTTTAGAAAAGATTTTAAAAAAATGTTTTGATGCTTATAAAATCAAACCCTTGCTCTCTCAAAACCCCCTTCAAAAAACCCAATTTTTTATCATGGCCAGAGCGAGCGAATTAGAAAAGACCTATCTTTTTTTCACCTTAATCAACAAGTATTTACCGAGCGCTCAAAGCCAATTGCCTTTAAAAATTTCTAAAGATGATGAAGGGTTGTTGGTGCAATTTAGCGTGAGTATTGATCTCCAATAGGATTAGGGGTGGTTTAATGCAAGATTTTGATTTTAGTTTTAATCCTAAGGCATGCGAGGGTTGTGGGGCAAAGTGTTGTGTGGGGGAAAGCGGGTATATTTTTTTAAATATCCAAGAAATGCAAAAAATTAGCGCTTTTTTACAATTAGAATTAGAAGAATTCAGTCAAAAATACGTTAAAAAGGTAGGGTATAAGTTCTCTTTATTAGAAAAAGACGCTAAAGAGTTGGGTTTAGCGTGCGTGTTTTTGGATTTAAAGACGAAAAAATGCCAGATTTATAGCGTGCGCCCTAAACAATGCCAAACTTTTCCTTTTTGGGAGAGCGTGAAAACTTTCTCTAAAGAGCAAAAGGAAGCTTTTTGTCAAAGCTGTCCGGGCATTACACCAAAAACCAAAGGAACTAAAGTGCGCTAAAATGCACTTCAGTGATACAAAAAAGGAAATAAAATAATGAATATTCAAATAAAGAAAAGGTTTTTAGCAAATTTATTGCTTTTTAGCCTGTTTTGCCTTAACGCTGAAACCCTTTCAGAAGACCATCAAATCCTGTTGAGTTCAGACGCTTTCCATAGAGGGGATTTTGCTGCCGCTCAAAAAGGCTATATGAATCTCTATAAGCAAACCAATAAGGTGGTGTATGCTAAAGAAGCGGCCATTTCAGCGGCGAGTTTAGGGGATATTAAAACCGCTATGCATTTAGCCATGCTCTATCAAAAAATCACCAATAATCGTAACGATGTTTCTATCAATAAGATTTTAGTGGATGGCTATGCGCAAATGGGGCAGATTGATAAGGCGATTGAATTGTTGCACAAAATCCGTAAAGAAGAAAAGACCATAGCCACAGACAATGTGTTAGGGACTTTGTATTTGACTCAAAAGCGTTTGGATAAGGCTTTCCCGTTGTTGAATAAGTTTTATAACCAAGTGCATGATGAAGACAGCCTAGAAAAACTCATTACGATCTATTTTTTGCAAAATCGTAAAAAAGAGGGCTTGGATTTGTTGCAATCTCATATAGACAGGTATGGTTGCTCAGAGCAATTGTGCCAAAAAGCGCTCAACACTTTCACGCAATTTAACGAGCTTGATTTGGCTAAAACGGCTTTTGCTCGTTTGTATGAAAAAAACCCTATTGTTCAAAACGCCCAATTTTACATAGGGCTATTAATCTTGTTGAAAGAGTTTGATAAGGCCCAGCAAATCGCAGAATTATTCCCATTTGATAGGCGTTTGTTGTTAGACTTATACACCGCGCAAAAGAAATTCACTCAAGCTTCCAAACAGGCTTCTTTGATCTATCAAGAAAAAAAAGACCCTAAATTCTTAGGATTAGAGGCGATTTATCATTATGAAAGCTTGAGCGCGAAAAATAAAAAACTCACCAAACAAGAGATGCTGCCTATCATTCAAAAATTAGAGCAAGCCACTAAAGAGCGCCAAGCTTGGCTCGCTAAAACCAAAGATAAAGAAGACGCGCAAGACGCTTTCTTTTATAATTTCTTAGGGTATTCCTTAATAGATTATGACATGGATATTAAAAGGGGCATGGATTTTGTGAGGAAAGCCTTAGCGTTGGATTCTGGCTCAGTGCTTTATTTGGATTCTTTAGCATGGGGTTATTACAAATTAGGGAATTGTTTGGAGGCTAAAAAAATCTTTTCTAGCATCGCTAAAGAGTTTATTCAAGCCGAACCCGAATTAAAAGAACACAATAAAATCATTCAAGAATGCAAGAAATAGGGATTTTAGAAAATTTACAAAAAAGCTTAGCC
Source organism: Helicobacter pylori FD535 (assembly GCF_000296015.2). Classification (GTDB taxonomy): domain Bacteria; phylum Campylobacterota; class Campylobacteria; order Campylobacterales; family Helicobacteraceae; genus Helicobacter; species Helicobacter pylori_CT. The sequence continues at coordinate 17,179 of NZ_AKHP02000002.1, read as the reverse complement.
TTAAAAGAGGGCATGCTTTCTTATGAAATGCTGGGTAAAAGCCTGTCGTATAACCCTTACTTGCCTAGAGTCATTCCTCAAACTAAAGATTGTGTTTTTGTAACCCCTAATGAGGTTTTAGAAAAGCTTTTGAAAGAAAACACCCACACTGATTGCGTCGTTGTCAATTTCAAAGGATTATACGAAATAGGCGCGCCAAGCGTGTTTGATTTGGAAGTTTTAGGGTTATTGCGCCGCCATGCGAGTTCCTTGATTGTCCATCAAGATCTTTTCATCAGCCATTACCAGCTTTTAGAATCGCTTGTTCAAGGCTCTGATGGGGTCGTTTTAGACGAAGAGCTTTTGAAAGAAGATTTAAAGGGCATGGTAGAATTTTCTTGGCGTTTGGGCTTAGGCGTGTTTGTAGAAACCCGCAAGCCAGATCACACCCATTTAAAAGATTTAGGGGTTTTAGGCGTGCTAGAAGAAGTCCCCCATTCTCAAAATCAAAAAAAAAAAAAATAGTCTTTTTAGATTGAATTTTAAGCTAATTTAGAGTAAAAATCGTATTCAAACTTTTTAAAAGGAGTTAGTCATGTCATTATTGGTGAATGATGAATGCATTGCGTGCGATGCTTGCAGAGAAGAATGCCCTAGTGAGGCGATTGAAGAGGGCGATCCCATTTATAATATTGATCCAGACAGATGCACAGAGTGTTACGGGTATGATGATGATGAGCCTCGTTGCGTGAGCGTATGCCCTGTAGATGCGATTTTACCGGATCCTAACAATGCAGAGAGCAAAGAGGAATTGAAATACAAATACGAAAGCTTAAAAGAGCAAGATTAAGGGCTAGCAATGGCTAAAATCACAACCGTGATTGATATAGGCTCTAATTCAGTGCGTTTGGCTGTCTTTAAAAAGACGAGCCAGTTTGGGTTTTACTTGCTTTTTGAGACTAAGTCTAGGGTTAGGATTTCAGAGGGCTGTTATGCGTTTAATGGGGTTTTACAAGAAATCCCCATGCAAAGAGCCATTAAAGCCTTGAGCGAATTTAAAGAAATCGCCCTTAAATACAAAAGCAAAAAAATCTTGTGCGTGGCGACCTCAGCGGTGCGCGATGCCCCTAATCGGCTGGAGTTTGTAGCGAGGGTGAAAAAGGCTTGCGGTTTGCAAATCAAAATCATTGACGGGCAAAAAGAAGCGCTCTATGGCGGGATTGCGTGCGCGAATTTGTTGCATAAAAATTCAGGGATCACGATAGATATTGGAGGGGGTAGCACCGAATGCGCGTTGATTGAAAAAGGCAAGATTAAGGATCTCATCTCGCTTGATGTTGGGACGATTCGCATTAAAGAAATGTTTTTAGACAAGGACTTAGAGGTCAAATTGGCTAAAGCCTTTATCCAAAAAGAGGTTTCCAAACTGCCCTTTAAACACAAAAACGCCTTTGGGGTGGGGGGGACAATTAGGGCGTTGAGTAAGATACTCATGAAACGCTTTGATTACCCTATTGATTCTTTGCATGGTTATGAAATAGATGCACATAAAAATTTAGCGTTCATTGAAAAAATCGTCATGCTCAAAGAAGATCAATTACGGCTTTTGGGGGTGAATGAAGAGCGTTTGGATAGCATCAGGAGCGGGGCGTTGATTTTATCAGTCGTTTTGGAGCATTTAAAAACTTCTTTGATGATCACTAGTGGGGTGGGGGTGAGAGAAGGCGTGTTTTTAAGCGATTTATTGCGCCACCATTACCATAAATTCCCCCCTAATATCAACCCCTCTCTCATCTCTTTAAAAGATCGCTTTTTGCCCCATGAAAAGCACAGCCAAAAGGTCAAAAAAGAATGCGTGAAATTGTTTGAAGCCCTATCGCCTTTGCATAAAATAGATGAAAAATACCTTTTCCATTTAAAGATTGCGGGGGAATTAGCGAGCATGGGTAAGATTTTAAGCGTCTATTTAGCCCACAAGCACAGCGCGTATTTTATTTTAAACGCTTTGAGTTATGGCTTTAGCCACCAGGATAGAGCGATCATTTGCTTATTGGCGCAATTCAGCCATAAAAAAATCCCTAAAGACAACGCTATCGCCCACATGAGCACGATGATGCCAAGCCTTTTAACCTTACAATGGCTGAGTTTTATCCTTTCTTTAGCCGAAAATTTGTGCCTGACAGACAGCCATCATCTAAAATACACGCTAGAAAAAAACAAGCTTGTGATCCATTCTAATGATACGCTTTACTTGGCTAAAGAGATGCTCCCTAAACTCATTAAACCCGTTCCTTTGACGATAGAGTTTGCTTGAAAATAGCGATTGTCAGGCTTTCAGCGCTCGGGGATATTATCGTTGGCGCGGTGTTTTTGGCGGCTATCAAAGAGCGTCTGCCTAACGCTCAAATAGAATGGTTCGTGGATGAAAGATTTGGCGCGATTTTAGAGCATTCCCCTTATATTGATAAATTACACCCCATCGCTTTAAAAAGCGCGCTTACAACCTTTAACCCTTTGAAAATTTTCAAACTTTTTAAATCTTTAAGGGCTTATGAATACGATATAGTCATTGACATGCAAGGCCTAGTCAAATCCGCTCTCATCACTCAAATGTTAAAAGCCCCTAAAAAAGTCGGCTTTGATTACGCTTCGGCTAGGGAGGGTTTGAGCGCGTTTTTTTACTCGCAAAAAGTTTCTATCGCTTATAATGAGCCTATCTTAAGGCGCAATTTTACGCTCCTTTCCCATGCCCTAAACTTGCCTAAAAAAGAAATTTTAAAAGAAATTTCAGAGAGCTTAAGCTCTAGGGCTAAAGTGTTTTCTTACCAAGATTCTCCAAAAATTGATGCGTTAAATTTGAATCAAAATAAGCCAAAAATCCTTTTTGTTTTAGAAACTTCCAAAGTCAATAAAACTTACCCCATAGAGCGCTTTAAAGAGTTGGCGTTAGCGTTAGAAAATTTTCAAATTTGCTTGCTATGGCATGCTGATGAAAAGAAAGCCACTACGCTTTATGGCGCTTTAAAAGACCAGTGCGATGTGTTATTGCTCCCTAAACTCACTTTAAACGAGGTTAAGGCGTTGCTCTTTAAAATGGATTTGATTATTGGGGGCGATACGGGTATCACGCATTTAGCATGGGCGTTGCAAAAACCCAGCATCACCCTTTATGGCAACACACCCATGGAGCGTTTTAAATTAGAAAGCCCGATCAATGTTTCGCTCACCGGTAATTCAAACGCCAACTACCATAAAAAGGATTTTTCCATCCAAAACATAGAGCCTAAAAAAATTAAAGAATGCGTTTTAAACCTTTTAAAGGAAAAAGAATGACTTATAGAGAACGACTCATACACGAAAAAATATTAAACCAAAACGACAAGGGTTTTAAAACAGAACTGCGCATTTTGAGCGTTTTTATCGTGGAATTTTTAGTGAATATTCTGGGGTTTATTTTAGCTAAAATGCCTCATTCGTGGTTTTTAAGGTGCATTAAAGCGGTGGCGTGGCTCATGAAAACTTTTGATAAGCGCCGTTATTTTGACGCTAAAGCCAATTTGGATTTTGTGTTTGGAGATTCTAAAAGCGAAGAAGAGAAAAAAAGGATTATTAAAAAGGGTTATGAAAATTTTGCTTTCATTATTTTAGAAACCATCAGGGTGATCTTTATCCCTAAAGATGAATACGACGCTCGTTTCACGCTCATCAATGAAGACAATGTGTGGAAGTCTTTAAACAAGGAAGGCCAAGCGATCACTTTATGCATGCATTTTGGCTATTGGGAAGCGGTAGGCACGACTTTAGCGCAATATTATAAGGACTATGGTAGGGGGTGTTTGGGGCGTTTGACTAAATTTGCCCCCATCAATCACATGATCATGAGCAGGCGAGAGGCGTTTGGGGTGCGTTTTGTCAATAAAGTGGGAGCGATGAAAGAACTCATTAAGATGTATAATCAAGGCAATGGCCTTGTGGGGATTTTAGTGGATCAAAATGTCGCGCCTAAAGATGGGGTGGTGGTGAAATTTTTCAATAAAGACGCTACGCACACCACGATCGCTTCTATTTTATCGCGCCGTTACAATATAGACATTCAGCCGGTATTCATTGATTTTAATGACGATTATTCGCATTACACAGCGACCTATTACCCGAGTATCCGCTCTCAAATCACCGATAACGCTGAAAGCGATATTTTAGAATGCACGCAAGCCCAAGCGAGTTTGTGCGAAGAGGTGATTAGAAACCACCCGGAAAGTTATTTTTGGTTCCACAGGCGTTTTAAAAGCACCCACCCTGAGATTTATCAAAGATAGGGTTTTGTTTTAATTAAAAACTAAGACCGCTTTTTTTAAGAGTTATCGCTTGCTTTTCGCAAGCTCTTTGTCATTGATGGTAAAAACGCTTTTTAGTATTTTTGCATTCCATCATTCAATGAGAGCGGGAGTTGTATTTCTCCAAAAATTCTTTTTTAAAACTCAAAAACCGCTTTTCTAAAATGGCGTTTCTGGCGTTTTTAACCAGCTCTAAATAAAAATGCAAATTGTGCAAACTGGCCAAACGAGCGTAAGTGAGTTCTTTAGCTCTAAACAAATGGTGCAAATAGGCTTTAGAATAGCGTTTGCAAGTATAACATGCGCAATTTTCTTCAATAGGGGTATCATCGCATTTATAGGGCGCGTTTTTGATAGAAATTTTGCCAGAATGCGTGAAAAGGGTGGCGTTTCTGGCGTTTCTGGTGGGCATCACGCAATCAAACATATCCACCCCTAAACCGATAGCGTCTAAAATGTTTTCAGGCGTGCCTACGCCCATCAAGTAGCGAGGCTTGTCTTTGGGGAGCAAGGGGGCGGTGTGCGCGATGGTTTCTAGCATTTCATCAGCGCTTTCCCCCACCGCTAAACCGCCTATAGCGTAGCCATCAAAACCCTCATGCGTTAATCCCACGCTAAGGCTGCGCATTTTCAAATGCGTCCCGCCCTGGATAATGGCAAAAAGGTTGTTGTTGGGGCGGTTTTTTTGCTTGTGGTATTCTAGGCTAAGATTCGCCCATTTAGCGCTTCTTTTAATGGATTCTTCAAGGCGTTTTAAGGGAGCGGGCAAACCCACCAAATCGTCTAAAACCATCATAATATCGCTATTTAAGGCGTATTGAATGTCCAAAACTTTAGCGGGCGTGAATAAATGCTTGCTCCCATCAATATGGGATTTAAAAACAATCCCGTCTTCTTGCAACTTAACATTATCGCTCAAGCTAAAGGCTTGAAACCCCCCGCTATCGGTTAAAAAACTCCCATGAAATTGAGCGAAACGATGCAAGCCCCCTAATTGTCCAACCACTTTCTCACCCGGCCTTAAATATATGTGATAGGTGTTGGCTAAAATGAGTTTAGCGCCTAAAATTTCTTGCGCATCTGTAGCGTCTAAAGATTTGATACAGCCTTGCGTGCCTACGGGCATAAAAACGGGCGTTGCCACTTGAGAATGGGCTAAATTTAAAAGACCAGCTCGCGCGTGTTTGTCAGTAGCTTGGAGTTGAAAATCCATCGTTTAAGCCTTAATCTTGGATATAATGGCGTAATCATTTTTTAGGAAGTTTGGAATTGAAAAAAATCGCCCTTATTTTAGATGGCATTGTAGCAAAAAATTTTTTAGACTTGGTGCTAAGGCATTATTCTAATCATAATTTTTATATAGTGGTTGTCAAAAATGAGAGCCTTATCCCTAAAAACTACCCGAGCACTTTCGCTTTTTATTGTTTTGATGCGACTTCTAGTTTCAGGCTTTTGCAAGCGTTAAACGATGAGGTGAGCGATGCGTTTTTAATCCTACAAGATTTTAAAGAACAGCGCATCATTCATAAAATCATTCAAACCCATTTCAAACGCATGCGCGTGGTTTTGAGCGTGAAAAGAGATGGTGAAAAAACTTTAGAAAATAATGAAGAAAACAAAGATGAAAAGCTCATTTTGATTAATGAATTTGAAGTTTTAGCCAATAAATTCATTTCTCGTTTGCCTAATATCCCTAGCACCCCTAGAGAGTTTGGGTTAGGCAAGGGCGAGATCATGGAGATTGATGTGCCTTTTGGGAGCGTTTTTGCTTACAGGCATATTGGCTCTATCAGGCAAAAAGAATACAGGATTGTAGGGCTTTATCGCAACGATGTTTTGTTGCTCTCCACTAAATCTTTAGTTATCCAGCCGCGAGACATTCTCTTAGTGGCAGGCAATCCGGAAATTTTAAACGCGGTGTATCATCAGGTCAAAAGCAATGTGGGGCAGTTCCCAGCCCCCTTTGGTAAAAGCATTTATTTATATATTGATATGCGTTTGCAGAGCAGAAAAGCGATGATGCGCGATGTGTATCAAGCCTTGTTTTTGCACAAACATTTAAAGAGCTACAAGCTCTACATTCAGGTTTTACACCCTACTAGCCCTAAGTTTTACCATAAATTTTTATCGCTAGAAACCGAAAGCATTGAAGTGAATTTTGATTTTTATGGGAAAAGTTTTATCCAAAAACTCCATGAAGACCACCAGAAAAAAATGGGCCTAATCGTGGTAGGCAGAGAGCTTTTTTTATCTAAAAAACACCGAAAAGCCTTGTATAAAACAGCCACTCCGGTTTATAAAACCAACACTTCCGGCTTGTCTAAAACCTCTCAAAGCGTGGTGGTATTGAATGAAAGCTTGGATATTAATGAGGACATGTCTTCAGTGATTTTTGATGTGTCTATGCAAATGGATTTGGGCTTGTTGCTCTATGATTTTGACCCTAACAAGCGCTATAAAAACGAGATTGTCAATCATTATGAAAATTTAGCCAATGCGTTCAACCGCAAGATTGAGATTTTCCAAACCGATATTAGAAATCCTATCATGTATCTCAATTCTTTAAGAAATCCCATTTTGCATTTCATGCCTTTTGAAGAGTGTATCACGCACACGCGCTTTTGGTGGTTTTTATCCACTAAAGTGGAAAAATTAGCGTTTTTAAACGATGATAACCCTCAAATTTTTATCCCCATAGCGGAGTGAAAGAATGCAAGAAATTTTGATCCCTTTAAAAGAAAAAAGCTACAAAGTGTTTTTGGGGGAACTGCCTAGAATTGAATTGAAACAAAAAGCCCTCATCATTAGCGATAGCATCGTGGCCGGGTTGCATTTATCGTATTTATTGGAGCGCTTGAAAGCCTTAGAAGTGAGAGTGTGCGTGATAGAGTCCGGAGAAAAATACAAGAATTTTCATTCATTAGAGCGCATTTTAAACAACGCCTTTGAAATGCAATTAAACCGCCATTCTTTAATGATAGCCCTTGGTGGGGGAGTGATAAGCGATATGGTGGGGTTTGCGAGCAGTATTTATTTTAGGGGGATTGATTTTATTAATATCCCTACGACGTTACTCGCTCAAGTGGATGCGAGCGTGGGGGGGAAAACAGGGATCAATACGCCTTATGGCAAAAACTTAATCGGATCGTTCCACCAGCCTAAAGCGGTTTATATTGATTTGTCTTTTTTAAAAACCCTTGAAAAAAGGGAATTTCAAGCAGGGGTTGCTGAAATCATTAAAATGGCGGTGTGTTTTGATAAAAACCTGGTAGGAATACTGGAAACAAAGGATTTAAAAGATTGTTTAGAAGAAGTGGTTTTTCAAAGCGTCAGTATCAAAGCTCAAGTCGTTATGCAAGATGAAAAAGAGCAAAATATCAGGGCCGGGTTGAATTACGGGCATACCTTTGGGCATGCGATAGAACAAGAAACTGATTATAAGCAATTTTTGCATGGCGAAGCGATCGCTATTGGCATGCGCATGGCTAATGATTTAGCCCTTTCTTTAGGCATGCTCACTCTAAAAGAATACGAACGCATAGAAAATTTATTGAAAAAATTTGATTTGATATTCCATTACAAAATCACGGATATTCAAAAATTTTACGAACGCTTGTTTTTAGACAAAAAAAGCGAGAATAAGACAATCAAATTCATTCTGCCTAAAGGCATTGGAGCGTTTGAGGTTGCCTCTCATATCCCTAAAGAAACGATCATAAAGGTGTTAGAAAAATGGCATTAAGGGTATTGTTATTCTTTTGTTTTTTGTTTTTACAAGCAGAAGATAAAAGCCAAGAATTATTGTCCATACAAAAACAAATGGCTTTGGTGGATAAAAAACTCGCCAAAGACGATAACGTGTGGTTGAAAAAATTTGAAAACTATAAGATCTACAATCAAATTTATACCGAAAAAGAGAGCGTGAGGCAGGAATTAAGGCGTTTAAAAAACAAAAAAAGCAAGGATTTATTAAAGATTAGCACATTAGAGCACACCTTAAAGGCTTTAGAGTCCCAGCAAAAAATGTTTGAAAGCTATGGGGTCAATCCTTTTAAAGACTTGATAGAGCGCCCTAATATCCCCAATATCCCTAATATCGCTAACCCTATTGCGATCATTGATGGCATTTCTTTCATTAAAAGCATGCGTTTAAAGCATGAAAATCTTAAAAATAACCAGACCGCTTTAGAAGAAGTTTTAAGGCTTTTAGATCAAAAACACCAGCTTTTAAATCAGTGGCACGCTTTGGATAAAAGCGCGAAATTGAGCGATGAGATTTATCAAACTCAAGCCAAACGCTTGGAATTGCAAGGGGCTCAAAACGTTCTAAAAACCACGATCGGGATTTTCCAAAAAGACAGCGATGAGGCTATAAGCATTGTTAAATCTCAAGTTAAAAACCAGCTTTTTAAATTGATTTATGTGTTTTTAGCAGCCCTTTTGAGCGTGGTGTTTGCTTGGATTTTAAAAATCATTTCCAGTAAATATATTGAAAATAATGAGCGCGTCTATACCGTGAATAAAGCCATTAACTTCGTGAATGTGAGCGTGATCATTTTAATCTTTCTTTTTTCTTATTTAGAAAATGTTACTTACTTGGTCACGGTTTTAGGCTTTGCGAGCGCGGGCTTAGCGATTGCGATGAAAGATTTGTTCATGAGCTTGCTCGGGTGGTTTATCATTTTGATTGGGGGGAGCGTGCATGTGGGCGATAGGGTGCGTATCGCTAAGGGGACGGATATTTTTATTGGCGATGTGCTAGATATTTCTATGTTGCACATTACGATTTTAGAAGATGTAACCTTTACCACTTACACGAACAACAGGAGAGCGGGCCGGATTATTTTTGTGCCTAATAATTATATTTTCACCACCATGTTTGCTAATTACAGCCATTTTGGGATGAAAACGGTTTGGGATGGGGTGGATTTTTGCATCACATTTGATTCTGATTTTAAAAAAGCTTCTAAAATTGCACTCAACATCGCTACAGAATTGTCTAAAGAATACACGGATATCACCTATAAACAGCTCAATAAAATGCGCGACCGGTATTCTTTAAGGAGTTTGAGTGTGAAGCCTCGATGCTTTTTGATGCCTGAAAATAACGGGATAAAAATCTCGGTGTGGTATCAAACCAATTCGTATGCGACCATGTCTTTAAGGAGCAAGATTGTGGCTGAAATCGTTGAAGCTTTTTTGAAAGAAGAAAATATCCATATCGCTTATACGACCAGCAAGCTGCTTAAAGTGGATGCTGACGCCTTAGGCGATGGTTTTGGGAATAAAAGGGAACAAAAATGAAAAAAGTCTATTTCAAAACTTTTGGGTGCAGGACGAATCTTTTTGACACGCAAGTGATGGGCGAGAATTTGAAGGATTTTAGCGCGACCTTAGAAGAACAAGAAGCCGACATTATTATCATCAATTCTTGCACCGTAACCAATGGGGCCGATAGCACGGTAAGGAGTTACGCTAAAAAAATGGCGCGATTGGATAAGGAGGTGCTATTCACTGGTTGCGGGGTGAAAACCCAAGGCAAAGAGCTTTTTGAAAAAGGGTTTTTAAAGGGCGTTTTTGGGCATGACAATAAAGAAAAGATTAACGCGCTTTTACAAGAAAAAAAGCGTTTTTTTATAGATGACAATTTAGAAAACAAGCACTTAGACACAACGATGGTGAGCGAGTTTGTGGGAAAAACTAGGGCGTTTATCAAGATTCAAGAAGGCTGTGATTTTGATTGCAATTATTGCATTATCCCAAGCGTGAGAGGGAGGGCTAGGAGTTTTGAAGAGAGGAAAATTTTAGAGCAAGTGGGTCTTTTATGCTCTAAAGGGGTTCAAGAAGTGGTTTTAACCGGCACCAATGTGGGGAGCTATGGGAAAGATAGAGGAAGCAATATCGCAAGATTGATTAAAAAATTAAGCCAGATTGTTGGATTAAAACGCATAAGGATTGGGAGCTTAGAGCCTAATCAAATCAACGATGAATTTTTAGAGCTTTTAGAAGAGGATTTTTTAGAAAAACATTTGCATATCGCTTTACAGCACAGCCATGATTTCATGCTAGAAAGAATGAACAGAAGAAACCGCATAAAAAGCGATAGGGAATTATTAGAGGTCATCGCTTCTAAAAATTTTGCTATCGGCACGGATTTTATTGTAGGGCATCCGGGCGAGAGCAAAAGCGTTTTTGAAGAAGCGTTTAAAAATTTAGAAAGCTTGCCTTTAACGCACATCCACCCTTTTATTTACAGCAAACGAAAAGACACCCCCTCTAGTTTGATGCATGATAGCGTGAATTTGGAAGATTCTAAAAAGCGTTTGAATGCGATTAAAGATTTGATTTTACATAAAAATAAGGCGTTTAGGCAATTGCAACTCAAGCTCAATACGCCCCTAAAAGCCTTAGTGGAAACGCAAAAAGACGGCGAATTTAAGGCCTTAGATCAATTCTTTAACCCCATTAAAATCAAAAGCGATAAGCCTTTAAGGGCGAGTTTTTTAGAAATCAAAGAGTATGAAATTAAGGAGAGGGAAAATCATGCCGTTTTCTAAAAATTTAGAAAACCTCACCGCTCCCTTTAAACGCATTAAAAACCGATCGCTTGTTTTGGCGTTGGGGTTTTTGATCCTTACTTTTTGCTTGCTTCTTTTTTTAATTTTAAGCGATGTTTCTAGGCTCATATCCAGTAAGGACTTTTTTTATGTGATCCAATCTCACCCTAAGCAAACTCTAATTGAAGATGAAAATTATTTTTACGCTAACAAAGGCCTTTATAAAACCAACAAAGAAGCCTTTTTAAGAGCCTATAAAATCCCAGAAAGCATGCCCATAGAAAAACGAGAAAATTTAAACAAGGTTTCTAAAATCTTTTTGGCGTTGCTTTTTTTCATTTCTAGCATGCTTTTTGGGATCTTTTGGCGCTTGCCCAAACGATTGGACACTAAAATGAGTTTAGAAAGCGCGCACAAAAACGGATTAGAAAATGCATTCCAGCGATACGATGCGTTGGGGGTGCGTTTTGAAGATATTGCAGGGGTGGATGAAGTTAAAGAAGAATTATTAGAAGTGGTAGATTATTTAAAAAACCCTAAAAAATACCAGGATTTAGGGATTTTTCTCCCTAAAGGCGTGCTTTTAATCGGGCCTCCTGGAGTGGGGAAAACCATGATCGCTAAAGCCTTAGCGAGTGAAGCCAGAGTGCCGTTTTTTTATGAAAGCGGGAGCGCGTTTTCTCAAATTTATGTGGGGGCTGGGGCTAAAAAAGTGCATGAACTTTTCATGCATGCTAAAAGGCATGCCCCCTCTATTATTTTTATTGATGAAATTGACGCTTTGGGTAAGGCTAGGGGAGGGCACAGGAGCGATGAAAGAGAAGCCACGCTCAATCAGCTTTTAACCGAAATGGATGGGTTTTTGCAAAACGATGAGGTGGTGGTGATAGGAGCGACTAACCAGATGGAAGTGATGGATGAAGCGCTATTAAGGAGCAAGCGTTTTGATCGGCGCATTTTCATTTCTTTACCGGATTTGTTAGAAAGGCAGAGCATTTTAGAAAAGCTTTTAGAAAACAAAAAGCATGCACTCAATTATCTTAAGATCGCTAAAATTTGCGTGGGTTTTAGCGGGGCGATGTTAGCGACTTTAATCAATGAAAGCGCTCTAAACGCCCTAAAACACCAACGAAGCGAAATCACTGAGAGCGACATTTTAGAAGTGAAAGACAAGATCGCTTATGGCAAGAAAAAGCCCCAAACTTTAGACGAAAACCAAAAAGAATTAGTCGCTTTGTATCAAAGCGCGAAAGCCTTGAGCGCGTATTGGCTGGAAATTGAATTTGATAAAGCGCCTTTATTGGGGGAATTTATCGCTTTTAATGAAAATAAAATCCATAGCGAGAGCGAGATTAAAAATTACATTAAAGTGTATTTGAGCGGGACGATTATTTTAGAGTTGCTCTATAAGGAGCGTTATAGTCTGTCTAAACAAGACTTGCAAAAAGCGAAATTTTTGAATGAATTTATGGTCAGTGAGCTTCTTTTAGCCCCTACAAAAGAGTCTTTAAACGTTCTTTATGAAGAGCAACTGGAGTTTTTAAAGCCGCAAATTGCAGCTTGCAAGCGATTAAGCGCTCTGTTATTGGAGCAAGAATGTTTAGAACATTCTCATTTGTATGATTTGTTGAACGGGTGAAAATGCGTTTTTTTAGTGGTTTTGGGTTCATTAATGAAAGCGTTTTGTTTGAAGAGTGGCTTTTAAAAGGGGCTTATGATGTGTCAGGCTTTTCTATGGGAGCGATTAAGGCGATAGAATACGCTTATAATGAAATCTCACAACAGCGCCGCATCAATTCCTTGTTATTGTTTTCGCCCTGCATGCTAGCACATAAGAGTTTGGCGTTCAAACGCTTGCAACTTTCTTCGTTTCAAAAAGATCCGCAAAGCTACATGGATAATTTTTATCACGAAGCGGGCTTGAGCGCTAAATGGGAGCGTTTTAAAAAAGAGGGTTCTTTAGAAGAATTGGAATTTTTATTGAATTACAAGTATAGTGATTCTATAATTAGATTTTTATTAGAAAAAGGCGTGAAGATTGAAGTGTTTATCGGGTTAAAAGATAAGATCACTGACATTCAAGCCCTTTTAGAATTTTTTGTGCCTTTAGTTCAAGTGTGGCGGTTTAAGGATTGTAACCATTTGTTGCAAAAATCTTAAAAAAGGTGGAAGATGAAAAAATTTGGTTTAGGGGTGTATTTGCTTCTTTTAGGTATTTTGGGTGGCTCTTTGATCATTTTAGGAGCGATAGTCGCGCCCATTGTTTTCAAAGCTTCAAGCATTTTACCTGAATTGAATCTGACTCCCTTTGAGAGCGGGAAACTCATGGCGCAAATCTTTGTGCGTTTCAATTACATTTTAGGCGCGATCGGTTTTGTGGTGTTACTTTATGAAATCATTTCGTTTATTTATTACAAAAGATCGTTGGTGTATTTGATCCTTGGCGTGGCGATAGGGGCGTTGTGTTTCCTCTTTGTTTTTTATTACACGCCTTATATTTTAAACGCTCAAAAAGCGGGCGAAGTCGCCCTCCAAAGCGCTGAATTTGCCCGCTCGCACGCTCAAAGCGAATGGCTGTTTAAGGAATTGTTTGTGCTGGTGTGCGCTTTATTTTTTTGGCGTTTGCTTGGAAAAAACGCGCTTTGATTTAAAAGGGAGGTTTTGTTACTATCTAGGAAATGAGAAGGTAGCCTTTAATGAGAAAGTTTAAAAAGAAACCAAAAAGTATCAAACGATCGTATCAAAATCAAAAAACAATCTTAAAGCGTCCTTTATGGCTTGCACCTTTATTAATCGGTGGGTTTGCTAGTGGGGTTTATGCTGATGGAACAGATATTTTGGGGCTTAGTTGGGGGGAAAAAAGCCAAAAGGTATGCGTGCATCATCCATGGTATACTCTATGGAGTTGCGATAAATGGGAGGAAAAAACACAACAATTTACAGGAAACCAACTCATCACAAAAACTTGGGCAGGGGGTAATGCGGCTAACTACTACCACTCTCAAAACAACCAAAACATCACAGCCAATTTAAAAAATGATAACGGCACTTATTTTTTAAGCGGTCTGTATAACTACACCGGAGGGGAAAACAATGGGGGGAATTTAAATATTGAATTAGGCAGTAACGCTACTTTTAATCTAGGTGCGAGTAGTGGGAATAGCTTCACTTCTTGGTATCCTAATGGGCATACTAATGTTACTTTTAGCGCTGGGACTATCAATGTGAATAACAGCGTAGAAGTGGGCAATCGTGTGGGATCGGGAGCTGGCACGCACACCGGCACGGCCACTTTAAACTTGAACACTAATAAGGTCAATATCCATTCCAATATCAGCGCGTTTAAAACTTCGCAAGTGAATGTAGGCAACGCTAACAGCGCTATTAGCATTGGTTCGGTTTCTTTAAGTGGGGATACTTGCAGTTCTTTAGCTAGGGTTGGCGTAGGGGCTAATTGCTCTAATTCAGGGCCTAGCTATTCTTTTAAAGGGACGACTAACGCTACGAATACGGCTTTTAGCAATGCAAGCGGCAGTTTCACTTTTGAAGAGAATGCCACTTTTAGCGGGGCGAAATTGAATGGTGGGGCATTCACTTTCAATAAAGAATTTAGCGCTACCAATCATACCGCCTTTAATAGCGGTAGTTTTAATTTTAAAGGCGCAAGTTCCTTTAATGGTGCGAATTTCAACAACGCTACATACACTTTTAACGATCAATCCACTTTCCAAAACAGCTCCTTTAATGGGGGGACTTTTACTTTTAATGACCAAACCAATCAAAGCGCTCAGCACCCCCAAATTGTGTTTGAAAACAGCTCTTTTAGTGGTAACGCTACCACTCTTAAAGGCTTTGTGGATTTCCAGCAAGCCTTCAACAATTCAAACCACCAATTGACAATGCAAAACGCTTCCTTTAATAACGCCAATTTCAACAATACCGGTAAAATCACCATTAATGAGGGCGCGAGTTTTAACAACACGACATTCAACACTTCTGTTGATACAAGCAACATGACCATTACCGGTAGCGTTACTTTAAGCGGTAAGAATGATTTGAAAAATGGATCAACCCTTGATTTTGGGAGTTCTAAAATCACTCTCACTCAAGGGACGACTTTCAATCTCACAAGTTTAGGCAGTGAGAAGAGCGTAACGATTTTAAATTCTAGTGGTGGGATCACTTATAACAACCTTTTAAACCATGCGCTCAATAGCTTGACAAACGCCTTAAAAACGAACGAAAGCTCTTCAAAGCCGCAAGGTTTCGCTCAAGGTTTGTGGGATATGATCACTTACAATGGGGTTACCGGACAGCTTTTGAATGAAAACATTGCGGCATCTAAACCCACTGACTCTCCGCCCTCTAAATCCTCTACAAACTCTACGCAAGTCTATCAAGTGGGCTATAAAATAGGGGATACTATCTACAAACTGCAAGAAACTTTTAGCCATAATTCCATTATTATTCAAGCTTTAGAGAGCGGGACTTACACGCCACCCCCTGTTATTAGCGGCTCCAAATTTGACTTATCCGCTTCAAATTATATTAATGCTGACATGCCTTGGTATGATCATAAATATTACATCCCCAAATCCCAAAATTTTACAGAGAGCGGGACTTATTACTTGCCGAGCGTTCAAATATGGGGGAGCTATACCAACTCGTTTAAACAAACCTTTAGCGCGAGCGGTAGTAATCTGGTGATTGGGTATAACTCAACATGGACTGATCATAATGTTTCTTCTAGCGGCACGGTGTCTTTTGGGGACACTTCAGGGAGTGCTCTTAATGGGCATTGCGGGCCTTGGCCGTATTATCAATGCACAGGTACGACTAATGGAACTTATAGCGCTTATCATGTGTATATCACAGCGAATCTGCGTTCTGGCAATCGTATAGGCACGGGTGGGGCAGCCAATCTAATCTTTAATGGAATAGATAGCGTCAATATCGCTAACGCTACCATCACGCAACATAACGCCGGGATTTATTCAAGCTCTATGACTTTTTCCACGCAAAGCATGGATAGTTCGCAGAATTTGAATGGTCTAAACGCTAACGGCACGCTTTCAGTGTATGGCACCACTTTCACTAACCAAGCTAAAGACGGGAAATTCATTTTCAATGCAGGGCAAGCCACTTTTGAAAACACCAACTTTAATGGAGGGAGTTATCAATTCAATGGCGATAGCTTGAATTTTTCAAACAACAACCAGTTCAATAGCGGTTCGTTTGAGATTAGTGCCAAAAACGCTTCGTTTAATAACGCTAACTTTAACGATAGCGCTTCTTTTAATTTCAATAATTCTAGCGCGACCACTTCGTTTGTGGGGGATTTCACTAATGCTCATTCAAATTTGCAAATCGCCGGGAACGCTGTTTTTGGGAACTCTACCAATAGTAATGGCTCTCAAAATAACTCTAATTTTAATAATACCGGCTCTGTTAATGTTTCAGGGAATGCAACTTTTGATAATGTGGTTTTTAATGGCCCTACGAACACGAGCGTGAAAGGGCAGGTTACTTTAAACAACATCACTTTAAAAAATCTAAATACTCCTTTGTCTTTTGGCGATGGGACAATCACTTTTAACGCTCATTCTGTTATTAATATTGGTGGAGCTATCACTAATGGCAACCCTATCACCCTTGTAAGCTCTTCTAAAGAAATTGAATACAACAACGCTTTCAGTAAAAATCTATGGCAGCTCATCAACTACCAAGGGCATGGGGCAAGCAGTGAAAAGCTCGTTTCTAGCGTGGGTAATGGCGTTTATGATGTGGTGTATTCTTTCAATAACCAAACCTATAATTTCCAAGAGATTTTTTCACCCAACAGCATTTCTATCCGGCGTTTGGGTGTTGGCATGGTGTTTGATTATATGGATATGGAAAAATCGGATCATGTGTATTATCAAAACGCTCTCGGTTTTATGACCTACATGCCTAATAGCTATAACAATAATTTAGGGAATTCAAACAACACCATTTACTATTACGACAACAGCATTGATTTTTATGCGAGCGGGAAAACTTTATTCACTAAGGCGGAATTTTCTCAAACATTCACCGGGCAAAACAGTGCGATCGTTTTTGGGGCTAAAAATATATGGACGAACGCAAGCGATGCGCCGCAATCTAATGCAATCATTCGCTTTGGGGACAATAAGGGGGCAGGGAGTAATGATGCGAGCGGGCATTGCTGGAATTTGCAATGCATAGGCTTTATTACAGGGCATTATGAAGCGCAAAAGATTTACATTACCGGCAGCATTGAAAGCGGGAATCGCATTTCTAGCGGTGGGG
>NZ_AKHP02000003.1:0-18017 GCF_000296015.2 Helicobacter pylori FD535 | reverse complement strand
TGGGCTAGACATTAGCGGTGTAAGCCATGTGTTTAATTACCACTTGCCCCTAAATACCGAGAGCTATATCCATCGCATCGGGAGAACCGGGCGAGCGGGCAAAAAAGGCATGGCGATCACTTTAGTAACCCCCTTAGAATACAAAGAGCTTTTACGCATGCAAAAAGAAATTGATTCAGAGATTGAACTTTTTGAGATTCCCACCATTAACGAAAACCAGATCATCAAAACCTTACATGACGCTAAAGTGTCTGAAGCAATCATCAGCCTTTATGAACAGCTTACCGAAATTTTTGAGCCGTCTCAATTAGTTTTAAAACTTTTGAGTTTGCAGTTTGAAACCAGCAAAATTGGCTTGAATCAGCAAGAAATTGATGCGATTCAAAATCCTAAAGAAAAAACGCCAAAAACCCCTAACAAAAAAACGCACCAACATGAGCAAGCGCGTTCTTTCAAAAAGGGTCAGCATAAAGACAGACACCCTAAAACAAACCACCATTCTAAAAAACCCAAACGCCGTTAAAATATTTAAAAAGGAAATTCATGCCCATTGATTTGAACGAACATTTAAAAAAGAAAAATCCTCAAAGAGAAACCCCCACGCCCAATACGCCTAATAATGGGGGGCGTTTCATCCCGCCGTCTAACTCTTTTAATTCTAAAAAACTATCGGTTTTAATTGTCATTGTCCTTTTAGGCGTTATCGCTTTTTTGGCCAAGCCTTTTGAAGTGATTAGCTCAGGAGAAATTGGCATTAAAATCACCGCCGGGAAATACGAGCCCACCCCCTTACAGCCAGGAATCCACTTTTTTGTGCCTATCATTCAAGACATCCTCATTGTGGATACAAGGATCAGAAATATCAATTTTTCACGCACCGAAGACATGGGCGTGGCGGGTAAAAACCAAGGGATTTTTAGAAACGACGCTATTAATGTGATGGATAGTAGGGGTTTGACCGTTTCTATTGAACTCACCGTGCAATACCGCCTAAACCCTCAAACCACCCCCCAAACGATCGCTACTTATGGCTTGTCTTGGGAGCAAAAAATCATCAACCCTGTGGTGCGCGATGTGGTGCGCTCTGTCGTGGGGCGCTATCCGGCTGAAGATTTACCCATTAAGCGCAATGAAATCGCCGCTCTTATCAATAGCGGTATCAATAAAGAAGTTTCTAAGCTCCCCAACACCCCTGTGGAATTAAGCTCTATCCAATTACGAGAAATCGTCTTGCCCGCTAAGATTAAAGAGCAAATTGAAAAAGTCCAAATCGCGCGCCAAGAATCAGAAAGGGTGAAATACGAGGTGGAGCGCTCCAAGCAAGAAGCTCAAAAACAAGCCGCTCTGGCTAAAGGGGAAGCGGACGCTAACAGGATTAAGGCTCAGGGCGTGGCTGATGCGATCGTGATTGAGGCTAAGGCAAAATCTCAAGCTAATTTAAGCATTTCGCAAAGCTTGAGCGACAAGCTTTTAAGACTGCGCCAAATTGAAGTTCAAGGCCAGTTTAATGAAGCGTTAAAAACGAACAATAACGCTCAAATCATGCTCACTCCAGGTGGGGCTGTGCCTAATATTTGGATTGACACTAAAAGCAAGGTTAAATCTAGTATTGCCGAGACTAAAGAGCCTTAAAAACGCATGGCGTTTCTTGGTTTTATCCAAGCTTTTTTGGAGTCTTTTAAGGGATTTTTAAGTCAAGCGACTTTAATCAGCGTTTTAATAGCGAGCGTTTTAATCCTTTTCTGCGCGATTTTGCTCCTTTTGGCTCTGCTTTTGAGAAACCGCTGGGCTAGCTATATAGCAACAGCAGCTTTTTTGGGCGCGTTTTTGAGCATGCCTTTTGTTTTGAATGTTTTACTCACTCAAGCGATTTACCCCATAGAAACACGCATCTTACACGCTAACCCTTTAAGTTATAGTAACGCCTTTTCTTTGCAAGTGGGAGTCAAAAACCATTCCAAATTTACTTTAAACAAATGCGTTTTACGCCTAGAAGTCCTTAAAAACCCTCACAATTTTGTAGAAGAGCATGCGTTTAAATGGTTTGTCAAAAAAAGCTATGAAAAAACCTTTAAAGAAAAGATTTTGCCCAAAGAATCTAAGGTTTTTTCATTCTTTATTGACAACTACCCTTATTCAAAAACAGCCCCCTATCAAGTTTCTTTGTTTTGTTTATAAAACACTAAAAGATAACACCCATTAAAAAGCGGTTAAAAACGCTTAAAGTTAAAGCCTGGATTCTAACAAACGCTTCGTATAAGCGTGCTTAGGGTTGTCAAACACCTCTTCAATAGCACCCATTTCTACGACTTTCCCCTCACTTACCACCAACACCTTATCGCAAAACGCTTTGATTACATCTAAATCATGGCTGATAAACAAATAGCTCAAATCCTGCTTTTCTTGTAAATTTAAAAGCAATTCCAACACGCTTTTTTGAATGCTTTTATCTAAAGCAGAAGTGGGCTCATCTAAAAGAATGATTTTAGGCTTTAAAGCAATCGCTCTAGCGATCGCCACCCTTTGGCGCTCCCCGCCGCTGAGTTCATAAGCGTAAAAGTTAAGCGATTCAGGGTTTAAACACACTTCTTCTAAACAAAGTTTTGCGAGATAATGCCATTCTTCTTTGGAAGCTTTAGGGTAAGCAAAGCGCAAAGCCTCTGTTAAAATGCTTTGAATGCTTAAGCGAGGGTTTAATGATGCGTAAGGGTCTTGAAACACCATTTGCAAAATCTTGCGGTAGGGTTTGAACGCCTTAGAATTTAAAAGCCCCACGCTTTGGCCTAAAATCTTTTCTTCCCCGCTGTTTAAAGCGAGTTTTAAAAGCCCCAACGCTAGAGAGCTTTTCCCGCTCCCGCTTTCGCCAATGATGCCGATGTTTTCTTTGGCTTTGAGGGAAAAATTGACCGATGCGATAAGGGGTTTTTTTAAAGAAGGCCTAAAAAAGCGTTTTTGCAAGTAATAAACGCTAAAATCTTTCACTTCTAAAAGCGTCTCGTCTAGCGCTTTTAAATTTTTAGCGGGCAAGTTTGAAGCTTGAATCAAGAGTTTTGAATATTCGTGCTTGGGGTCATTGAAAAGCTCTTTAGTAAAATTGGTTTCTACTATCTCGCCTTTTTTTAGCACATAAACCCTATCAGCCAAGCGTTTGACCGCTTTTAAATCATGGCTAATGAATAAAAGGGCGATGTTTTTTTCCGCACTCAATCGCTTGAGCAAGTCTAAAATCTGGTTTTGGATTTGCGCATCTAATGCGGTGGTAGGCTCATCGCAAATGAGCAGTTTGGGCGCATTAATAATGCCCATAGCGATACACACCCTTTGGCGCTGCCCTCCGCTCAATTCATAAGGGTAACGATCCAAAAATTTTTCATCTAATTGGACTTGCCGCATGGCGTTTGAAACTTTTTCTTTAAGGAGCGTTTTAGAAGCGTTTTTGTGGTGTAAAAAATAGGCTTCACTCATTTGCTTGCCGATTTTATGCAAGGGGTTTAGGCTGGATAGGGGGTCTTGAGCGATGTAAGCGATCGCATTACCCCTTAAATGCTGCATAAACGCTTCGCTTTCTTTTAAAAGGTTGGTTGTTTCAAACAACACTCCACCATTATGAGGCTTGAATCTGGGGTTTAAACGCATGATGATATTAGCGATAGAGCTTTTCCCGCTCCCGCTCTCGCCCACGATCGCCACCCTTTCGCTAGGATTTAACGAAATATTGATGTTTTGGAGCGAAAAATGCGCGTTTAAAACGCAGTTCAAGTTTTTGATTTCTAGCATGCAACCCCCTTATTTGAGCATGTTGGCGTTGAAAGCATCGCGCACCCCTTCGCCAATGAACACCAAAACCGAAAGCAACAAGCTAATGGCTACAAACGCAACGATGGCTAAATGAGGCGTAGTGAGATTATCTTTCCCTTGATTAACTAGTTCGCCCAAACTCGCGCTCCCTATAGGCATGCCAAAACCCAAGAAATCCAAAGACACTAAAGTAGAAATGCTAGCCGCCATTAAAAACGGCACATAAGTGATCGTCGCTACTAAAGCGTTGGGTAAAACATGGTAGAAAATGATTTTTAAATCATTCACCCCAAGCGCTCTAGCGGCTTTGGTGTAGTCCATATTCCTTGCTTTTAAAAACTCCGTGCGCACGACTTGAGAAAGCCCCATCCAGCTAAAGAGCAAGACTAAAAATAAAATGATCCAGAAATTAGAATTAAACGCGCTAGAAATCACAATGAGTAAAAAAAGCATAGGGATCGCGCTCCAAATCTCGCTCAACCTTTGCCCCACTAAATCCATTAACCCTCCATAATACCCCTGAAACGCTCCCAAACTCACGCCAATAAGAACGCTAAAAAGGGTGAGTAAAATCCCAAACACTAACGAAACACGATAGCCATAAACCAGTCTGGCTAACACATCTCTGGCTTGATCGTCTGTGCCTAAAAGGTGTTTGAAGCTTGGAGGGGTGGGGGCAGGCGAGTCTAAATCCATAATGATCGTATCGTAGCTATAGGGGATGAGCGCATGGATAATGAAAGCGTCTTTTAAAAGCGTGTTTTTCACATAAGGATCGTTATAATCCGTAGGGGTGAAAAAATCGCCTCCAAACTCCACTTCTGCATAGTTTTTAAACATGGGGAAATACGCCTTATTATCTTTATAGATGAATAAGGGGCGATCATTCACCCACAAGGGGGCTAAAAGAGAAAGCGCTAATAAAGCGATAAAAAGATAGAGCGAAAACACCGCCCGCTTATTCTTTTTAAAACTAAGAATGCGCATTTTAAACAAACTGCTCACGCTCAAACTCCCTTGATGAAAAACAATTCCTAAGATTATAATTAATTATAGGTAATACGAGCAAGAAAATGGGTTTGATCCATGAAGAAAGAGAATAAGCGTAATAATGGTGGAGTGTAGGGGGTTCGAACCCCTGACCTCAACGCTGCCAGCGTTGTGCTCTCCCAACTGAGCTAACACCCCAAATAAAATTAAGCAAGCATTATAACATTTTGCTTAAAAGATGTCAATTTGATGCTTTTTTGAAACACTTAATAGCAAATTAAGAATGATTGTTTTAAAATTAGAAAATTTCTTTTATGGATTAAGTAAAATCACTTATCAAAGCAAAAAGGATATTTTTGAAAAACCACTCCTTTAAAAAAACGATCGCTCTTTCCTTTCTAGCGGGCATGTCTTTGTGTAATGCTGAAGAAGATGGGGCGTTTTTTGTCATAGATTATCAAACGAGTTTGGCCAGACAGGAATTGAAAAATCCAGGCTTCACTCAAGCGCAAGAATTAAAGCAGTTGATTAGAGATGGGGCTGTGAGGTTGCAAACTTCTGCCATTCCCTTATCCTACTACTTGGATATTTTGGGGAATAAAACAAAGATTCTTTTGAGTGAAAGCCTGAAAAACAATGCGCAACCACAAAACGGACCATCAAACCAAGCCTTAGCCAATTTAGAGCAATCTCTAGGGATTTTAGGAAAACTATTAGATCTATCCCAACAATACGCTAATCAGGGTGTCATTAAGCCTTTGGTGGTGGATGTAGGGAAAGAACAAATCGGCATCACTGATAGCATGCTCTTAGTGGCTCAAAACATCGTTTTAGCTTTAGGGCAAGTGGATTTGAGCAAAATCCAACAAAACAATAACCAACAGCTATACGAGAACATCATGAAAGTCATGCTTTTAGGCGCGGGCGGGACTAATGGAGCGTATAATGGCGTGAGCGTGGGCGATATTGCCGCAGGCATGCAAAATTTTTCTTCGCAAACGGGCTTGATAGGGGCTAATTCTACGGTTGGCGAACTCAATGCTTTGATTAAAAGCGGGATTTCTTTAGATCGTGAGACTTTGGGGTTAGGGAATTTTATTGAAAAAAATATCTGTAGCAATGCATCGTCTTGTTTTAGCCAAAACCAGCTTATCTATAAGAAAGGGCTAGACAGAGTCATAGGCATCATCAATACGAGCTTGAATCAGTTTGAATCTTCGGCTAGTTCTCTTTATAAGATTTCTTATATCCCCAACCTCTTTTCGCTCAGAGACTACCAGTCAGCGAGCATGAACGGCTTTGGGGCTAAGATGGGTTATAAACAATTTTTCACCCATAAGAAAAATGTTGGCTTAAGGTATTATGGGTTTTTGGATTACGGCTATGCGAATTTTGGCGATACGAATTTAAAAGTGGGAGCAAATCTTGTTACTTATGGAGTAGGAACGGATTTTTTATACAATTTCTTTGAACGCTCCAGAAGAAGGGAAAGAACTGCGATCGGTCTTTTCTTTGGCGCTCAAATTGCAGGGCAAACTTGGAGCACTAATGTAACGAACTTATTGAGCGGGCAAAGGCCTGATGTCAAGTCCAGTTCGTTCCAATTCTTGTTTGATTTGGGCTTGCGCACCAACTTTGCAAAAACCCATTTCAATAAGCACAAGCTAGACCAAGGGATAGAATTTGGGGTGAAAATCCCTGTTATCGCTCATAAATATTTTGCAACCCAAGGCTCAAGCGCGAGCTATATGAGGAATTTTAGCTTCTATGTGGGCTATTCAGTCGGTTTTTAAGGAAGGCTCTTGATGAAAAATACCAATACAAAAGAGATAAAGAATACAAGAATGGAAAAAGGTTATAGTCAATACCATGCGCTCAAAAAAGGGCTTTTAAAAACCGCTCTGCTTTTTAGCCTTCCTTTAAGCATGGCGTTAGCTGAAGATGATGGCTTTTATATGGGAGTGGGCTATCAAATCGGTGGTGCACAACAAAACATCAATAACAAAGGCAGCACCCTAAGGAATAATGTCATTGATGATTTCCGCCAAGTGGGCGTGGGTATGGCAGGGGGTAACGGGCTTTTAGCCTTAGCGACAAACACGACCATGGACGCTCTTTTAGGGATAAGCAATCAAATTGTCAATACTAATACAACTGTTGGCAACAACAACGCAGAGTTAACCCAGTTTAAAAAAATACTCCCCCAAATTGAGCAACGCTTTGAAACGAATAAAAACGCTTATAGCGTTCAAGCCTTGCAAGTGTATTTGAGTAATGTGCTTTATAACTTGGTTAATAATAGTAATAATGGCAGTAATAATGGAGTCGTTCCTGAATATGTAGGGATTATAAAAGTTCTCTATAATTCTCAAAGTGAATTCAGTCTCTTAGCCACGGAGAGCGTGGCGCTTTTAAACGCACTTACAAGGGTGAATCTGGATAGCAATTCGGTGTTTTTAAAAGGGCTATTAGCCCAAATGCAGCTTTTTAATGACACTTCTTCAGCAAAGCTAAACCAAATCGCAGAAAGCTTGAATAAGAGCGGTGGTGCAGGATCCATGCTTCAAAAGGATGTGAAAACCATCTCGGATCGAATCGCTACTTATCAAGAGAATCTAAAACAGCTAGGAGGAATGCTAAACAATTACGATGAGCCATACCTACCTCAATTTGGGCCAGGTAGAAGCTCTCAGCATGGGGTTATTAATGGCTTTGGCATTCAAATGGGCTATAAGCAATTTTTTGGGAACAAGAGGAATATAGGCTTGCGGTATTACGCTTTCTTTGATTATGGCTTTACGCAATTGGGCAGTCTTAGCAGTGCTGTTAAAGCGAATATCTTTACTTATGGCGCTGGCACGGACTTTTTATGGAATATCTTTAGAAGGGTTTTTAGCGATCAGTCCTTGACTGTGGGGGTGTTTGGGGGCATTCAAATAGCGGGTAACACTTGGGATAGCTCTTTAAGAGGCCAAATTGAAAACTCGTTTAAAGAATACCCCACTCCCACGAATTTCCAATTTTTGTTTAATTTGGGCTTAAGGGCTCATTTTGCCAGCACCATGCACCGCCGGTTTTTGAGCGCGTCTCAAAGCATTCAGCATGGGATGGAATTTGGCGTGAAAATCCCGGCTATCAATCAAAGGTATTTGAAAGCGAATGGGGCTGATGTGGATTACAGGCGTTTGTATGCGTTCTATATCAATTACACGATAGGTTTTTAAGCTCTTTTTAGGGCTTATAAAGAGGCTCTTTACTTTTTTTTGGTATTCTAACAAGCTTTCAAACAATCCAATCTACTTTGTTTTAAGGATAATATTTTATGGCAGATGTCGTTGTGGGGATCCAGTGGGGAGATGAGGGGAAGGGAAAAATTGTTGATAGGATCGCTAAAGATTATGACTTTGTGGTGCGCTATCAAGGCGGGCATAACGCTGGGCATACCATTGTGCATAAGGGGGTTAAGCATTCTTTGCATTTAATGCCCTCAGGGGTTTTATACCCCCAATGCAAGAACATCATTTCTAGCGCGGTGGTCGTGAGCGTTAAGGATTTGTGCGAAGAAATCAGTGCGTTTGAGGATTTAGAAAATCGTTTGTTTGTCAGCGACAGAGCCCATGTGATCTTGCCCTATCATGCCAAAAAAGACGCTTTTAAAGAAAAATCTCAAAACATCGGCACGACTAAAAAAGGCATAGGCCCTTGCTATGAGGATAAAATGGCGAGGAGCGGGATAAGAATGGGGGATTTATTAGACGATAAAATCTTAGAAGAAAAACTAAACGCTCATTTCAAAGCCATTGAGCCTTTTAAGGAAGCGTATGATTTGGGCGAGAATTACGAAAAAGATTTGAGAGGGTATTTTAAAGCTTACGCTCCAAAAATTCGCCCCTTTATCAAAGACACGACAAGTATGCTGATAGGAGCGAACCAAAAGGGTGAAAAAATCTTGCTAGAAGGGGCGCAAGGCACGCTTTTAGACATTGATTTAGGGACTTACCCTTTTGTAACAAGCTCTAACACCACGAGCGCTAGCGCTTGCGTGAGCACCGGCTTAAACCCTAAAGCGATCAATGAAGTGATAGGCATCACAAAAGCCTACTCCACTCGTGTGGGTAATGGGCCTTTCCCTAGCGAAGACACGACACCCATGGGCGATCATTTAAGAATTAAGGGCGCGGAGTTTGGCACGACAACCAAGCGCCCAAGGCGTTGCGGGTGGCTGGATTTGGTGGCTTTAAAATACGCTTGCGCTTTGAATGGTTGCACGCAATTAGCGTTAATGAAATTAGATGTTTTAGACGGGATTGATGCGATCAAGGTGTGCGTGGCTTATGAAAGAAAGGGCGAAAGATTAGAGGCTTTCCCTAGCGATCTGAAAGATTGCACTCCGATCTATCAAACTTTTAAGGGCTGGGAAAAAAGCGCGGGTGTGAGAAAATCAGACGATTTAGAGCCAAACGCTAGAGAGTATATCGCTTTTATTGAAAAAGAAGTGGGGGTAAAAATCCGCCTTATTTCTACAAGCCCTGAAAGAGAAGACACGATTTTTCTATGAAAAAATTCGCTTCTGTATTGGTGCAATTAAAAACCCTTGCGTTAGAAAAAATAGAGCAAAAGCTTGAAAGCAAGCGTTTAGAATTGCGGCAAAAGGAGCGAGAAATTTTGGACAAACAAGCCCAATTGAGCGCGTTTAAAAACCCTGAATTGGGGGGAATGAGCCTTTTTTTACAAACCCAGCAATTAAAAAGCGCTCTAAGAATGGAGATAGAACATTACCAACAAGAGAGCGAGAATTTAACTAAGGATTTAAAAATTTTAGAAAAAGATTACCTTTTGGCTAACCAGGAATTAGAAAAAGCTAAAATCATTTTAGAAAATGAAAAGCAAAAAGAAAAGAAAATTGTGGAAAAAAAAGAGCAGGCTCTTTTGGACGAAAACGCCATGATTTTACACTGGCAAAAAGAGGGCTTGCATGCGTAAAATCTTGTTAATGGGCTTGATTTTACAAGTGCTCTTTAGTGAAGAAGCCGCACAAGAATTGTTGCAATGCTCTGCGATTTTTGAATCTAAAAAAGCCGAATTAAAAGACGATTTGCGCCGATTGAGCGAAAAAGAGCAGTCTTTAAGGATCTTGCAAACCGAAAACGCCCGCCTTTTAGATGAAAAAACCGATCTGTTAAACCAAAAAGAAAAAGAAGTGGAAGAAAAACTGAAAGATTTAGCCGCTAAAGAAGAAGCCTTTAAAACCTTACAAACGGAAGAAAGAAAACGCCTTAAAAATTTGATAGAAGAAAACGAAGGCATTTTAAGAGGAATCAAGCAGGCTAAAGACAGCAAGATTGGCGAGACTTATTCTAAGATGAAGGATTCTAAGTCCGCCTTGATTTTAGAAAATCTACCCACTCAAAACGCCTTAGAAATTTTAATGGCGCTAAAACCCCAAGAACTCGGTAAAATTTTAGCCAAGATGGATCCTAAAAAAGCGGCGGCTTTGACAGAGTTGTGGCAAAAACCCCCACGAGAAAATAAAGAAATCCCAAAAACCATACCACCCACGCCCCCTATAGCGCCCACGCCTTTAAAAGAGCCGATGATAAAAGATCCTAACACCAAAGAGCCTGCAGGGGTATGATGTTCATTGCAGCGGTTTTGATGCTGGCGTTTTTAATCTTTGTCCATGAATTAGGGCATTTCACTATCGCTAGGATTTGTGGGGTGAAGGTAGAAGTCTTTAGCATTGGTTTTGGTAAAAAACTCTGTTTTTTTAAACTTTTTGGCACGCAATTCGCTTTGTCTTTGATCCCGCTTGGGGGCTATGTGAAATTAAAGGGCATGGACAAAGAAGAAGATGGAACGAATGAAACCGCAGATGACAGCTACGCACAAAAAAGCCCTTTCCAAAAGCTATGGATACTATTTGGGGGGGCGTTTTTTAATTTTCTTTTTGCGGTTTTAGTGTATTTTTTTCTGGCATTGAGCGGGGAAAAAGTCTTACTGCCCATCATTGGCAATTTAGAAAAAAACGCGCTAGAAGCCGGGCTGTTAAAAGGGGATAAAATCCTTTCTATCAACCACGAAAAAATAGCGAGTTTTAGAGAGATTAGAAGCGTAGTGGCGCACTCTAGAGGCGAGTTGGTTTTGGAAATAGAGCGCAACCATCAGATTTTAGAAAAACGACTGACCCCCAAAATCGTAGCGATAATAAGCGATTCTAACGATCCTAATGAAATCATCAAATACAAAGCGATAGGCATCAAGCCGGACATGCAAAAAACAGGCGTTGTCTCTTATTCCTTGTTCCAAGCGTTTGAACAGGCCTTGAGTCGGTTTAAAGAGGGCGTTGTTTTGATCGTGGATTCTTTAAAGCGTTTGGTTACAGGGAGCGCTTCAGTTAAAGAATTGAGCGGGGTGGTAGGCATTGTGGGAGCGTTAAGCCATGCCAATAGTGTGAGCATGCTTTTGTTGTTTGGGGCGTTTTTGTCCATCAATTTAGGGATTTTAAATTTATTACCCATTCCAGCGTTGGATGGGGCGCAAATGCTAGGGGTTGTTTTTAAAAATATTTTTAAGATCACTTTGCCAGCGTTTATGCAAAATGCGTTATGGCTAGCGGGTGTGGGGTTTTTGGTTTTTATCATGTTTTTAGGGCTTTTCAATGACCTCACTCGTTTGCTATAAAAGGGGGAGCTAATGGATATATTGAGCGTGAGTGAAATCAATGCGCAAATCAAAGCCCTTTTAGAAGTGACTTTTTTGCAAGTTAGGGTTCAAGGGGAAGTGAGTAATTTGACTATCCATAAGGTGAGCGGCCATGCGTATTTTTCGCTCAAAGACAGCCAGTCAGTTATCAGATGCGTGCTGTTTAAAGGGAATATTAACAGGCTCAAATTCGCTTTAAAAGAAGGGCAGGAAATGGTTGTTTTTGGGGGCATTAGCGTGTATGCTCCAAGGGGGGATTATCAAATCAATTGCTTTGAAATAGAGCCTAAAGATATAGGTTCATTAACCCTAGCTTTAGAGCAATTGAAAGAAAAATTACGCCTTAAGGGCTATTTTGATGAAGCCCATAAATTACCCAAACCGCATTTTCCTAAACGAGTGGCAGTCATCACTTCTCAAAATTCAGCCGCTTGGGCGGACATGAAAAAGATCGCTTCCAAACGATGGCCGATGTGCGAATTGGTTTGCATCAATACTTTAATGCAAGGGGAGGGCTGCGTTCAAAGCGTGGTGGAGAGCATCGCTTATGCGGATAGTTTTCATGACACAAAAAACGCTTTTGATGCGATTGTAATGGCTAGGGGTGGAGGAAGCATGGAGGATTTGTATTCTTTCAATGATGAGAAAATCGTTGAGGTGTTGTATTGGGCTAAAACTTTCAGCATGTCAGCTATTGGGCATGAGAGCGATTTTTTATTGAGCGATTTAGCGGCGGATTTAAGGGCTTCTACGCCTTCAAACGCAATGGAAATTTTACTCCCTAGCAGCGATGAATGGTTGCAAAGACTTGATGGGTTTCATTTGAAATTGCACCGCTCTTTTAAAATTTTGCTCCATCAAAAAAAGGCACATTTAGAGCATTTAGAGGCTTCTTTAAAACGATTGAGTTTTGAAAACAAGCACCATTTAAACGCTTTAAAACTAGAAAAACTAAAAATCGCTTTAGAAAATAAAACCTTAGAATTTTTACGCTTTAAAAAAACGCTTTTAGAAAAAATCTCTACTCAAACATTAACAAGCCCTTTTTTACAAACTAAAACAGAGCGATTAAATAGGCTAGAGAGCGCCCTTAAACTCGCTCATGCAAATTTGAAATTGCCCCAATTTGGGGCGTTGGTGAGCAAGAATAATCAAGCGATAGAATTAGAAGCATTGAAAATAGGCGATAAAATTGAATTGAATAACGAAAAAGCCAGAGCGAGCGCTGAAATTTTGAGCGTGGATAGGGTGTAGGGGTTTGAAAAATAATATTTAAAATAAAATAGATTTTGTTTTTAAAATTTCGTATTCATGGCTTTTGATGATCTTTTCTAAACGCAACAGCATGATGTTTGAAATCGTGTTTTGATACCCCTTGTTTTTTAAAATGCTAATAGCTTGCGGGTTATTTTAAATTGTTTCTTCTTTTTGGCACAAATAAAAAGACCAATTCAAATAATAATCCTTATTAACTTCTATAACCGCTTGCGCTGTTGTCCCGCTACCGGCAAAAAAATCTAAAATAATAGAATCTTTAGGGGTGGAGCATAATAATAAATATTTGATCAATGCTACAGGTTTTGGCGTCTTAAAAAGCCCCTTTAAGCCTAATTTTTCTAAATCTTTTGTGCCTTGTCGGCTATAAAAATCCAGCACGCTCAAACAATTGTCTTGTGATTCTTTCAAATAATATTTTTCATAAGGGCGATTATTCTTAAAAATAAGTCTATTTTGATAATATAACTCCTTAAGCTTTTCATCGCTGCTCCACCCTCTGCTTTTTAAGGGTTCTAAAAAAAGATTGATTTCTTGTATCGCTACACTGCGTGGGTTTGAAGGCGTGGATAAATCTTTAGCGGAATAAATCTCACCTTTTTCATCCACTAAATTGTAATTTTTTAAAAAATTAAAATGTTCTTTTTGGGATAACTCTTTGATCTGTTCTTTTAAGACGAGTTGGGCTTGAGCTTGCCCTTTTTGTTTGAAAACATTCTTAATCGTTCGCATTAAATCTTTTAATGGTTTAGCGTAAATGGGCAAAAGCGTTCGTAAGATTTTAAAACCAGGAGCGAACGCTTTATTTTTGGCGTAGCTTAAAACGTATTCATGGGTAATATTGATGTGTTTAGCGTTAGATCTTGTGGCTTGTTTAGTGATAAAAGTGCCTAAAAAATTGCGCGTTCCAAAAATCTCATTGGCAATGATTTTAACTTCAGCCATTTTATTATCATCTATAGAAATAAAAATACAACCGCTTTGTTTTAACACAGCCTTCGCTAAAATCAAATGTTCTTTAATCCATTTTTCATAGTCAGCATGATCGTCTTCATATTCAAAGTTAGAACTCTTAGTGTTATAAGGGGGGTCTATATAGATCGTTTGGATGCTTTCTTTTTCTATCCTTTTCAAACACTCCAAAGCTTCCATGATAAAAACTTTATGCAAAATGGTTTTCCCAAGAAAAACGACCAAACTTGAGATTAAAAAGATTGATCAGCTCTTGTTCTTTTGAATCAATGGGTTTCATTTTAAATTCAAATTCTTTGATTAACTTACTAATTCCTATCGTTTGAGTTGAACGCCTCCTTTCGTTATG
This sequence comes from Helicobacter pylori FD535, assembly GCF_000296015.2. Taxonomy (GTDB): domain Bacteria; phylum Campylobacterota; class Campylobacteria; order Campylobacterales; family Helicobacteraceae; genus Helicobacter; species Helicobacter pylori_CT. Next base: position 3,931 of record NZ_AKHP02000003.1, on the reverse strand, counting down.
ACACTCTTTCACTTTTTGTTCTAAATACAATCCCATTTCAGGGTGTTTTCCATAAACAATGAATAAAAGATTAGAAATATTATTCCAAACGCCCACGGCTAAAGTCGTTTTAATACCGCAAAAAACTTTGGCTTTTTCTAAAGTGGTGTCATTAAAAGTCGCGCTCCAAGTTTTACTTTGAAAGGATACTTGTTTGATTTCTAAAAATTCATCGCTTAAACTTCTTTTGGCGTCAAGACCAAAAATCCCAAAGATTGATTTAAAAATCGCATATCTAACCCTTTGATTAAACTCTGTCAATGTTATTTTAGTAAAAACATATCATTCATTAACAATACTTTTAAGCAGAATATCTAAAATTTGCATTTCATTTTTGTCATAAGCTTGTTTAAACACCAGCCTATTATAAAAAAGTTTTGTATTATAATTTGATTGATTTCTATTGATTAAGGTGTTTGAATTGGGTTTAGCCGATATTATTTTGAGAGCGTTTTTAAAGATTTTATGAGAGGACAGCCTGAGCCCTACAAGTTTCTACAGGTTTTTTATGTGCAAGAAAAAGAACGCTTTTTAAACCATAAAATGAACGATTATATTCAGCAAAATAAAAGCAAGGAAGAGGCTAGCATTTTGGCCAGACAAGGCTTTGTGAGCGCCATTGGAAGGGTGTTAGAAAAAATCATAGAACTTTTATTAAAAGATTTTTGTATTAAAATGGAAATTAAAACTCTTACAATCGCCTATAACTTCTCATATTAAAGTTTTTATGATAACGCCGGATAACGATGATGAGATCAGTTTTAAAGACAAGCCTAAAAAAGCCAGGATCGTCATGGAGCATGAATTAGACGGCCTCTATTTGGCCAAAAGCCATTTTGATCAAAGCTCTAAAATTAAGGGTATAGAAAATTTATCAGAAGATTTAAAAAGGCTTTTATGAAACCTTATTTCAGTTTGGAAAAATTGGATTTATACCATGGCGATGCGAGCGTTTTAGAGACTTTTGAAAAAGGTTTTTATGACTTGTGCGTCACTTCACCGCCCTATAATTTGAGCGTTGAATATCAAGGGAGTAATGATTTTAGGGCTTATGATGATTATTTAAATTGGTGTAAAAATTGGCTTAAAAATTGTTATTTTTGGGGTAAGGAACAGGCGAGATTGTGTTTGAATGTCCCTTTAGACACGAATAAACACGGCAAGCAAAGTTTGGGGGCAGATATTATTGCAATAGCTAAAGAATGCGGTTGGAAATACCAAAATACGATCATTTGGAATGAAAGCAATATCTCAAGACGCACCGCTTGGGGGAGTTGGCTGCAAGCGAGTGCGCCTTATGCTATCGCTCCTGTGGAGTTGATCGTTGTTTTTTATAAAAACGAATACAAACGCCAAAAACAAACTTCTACGATGAGTAGAGAGGAATTTTTACTCTACACTAATGGGCTATGGAGTTTTAGCGGCGAATCCAAAAAGCGCTTGAAACACCCAGCCCCATTCCCAAGGGAATTACCCAGGCGTTGCATCAAATTGTTTTCTTTTTTGGAAGACACGATTTTTGATCCTTTTAGCGGATCTGGCACGACTATTTTAGAAGCGAACGCTTTAGGGCGTTTTAGCGTGGGTTTAGAGATTGAAAAAGAATATTGCGAGTTGTCTAAAAAGCGTATTTTGGAGAGTTTGTCATTAGTGTGAGCGTTTTAAAAAACCTTTGAAGGTTAAAATAGTGTAAAATAGTAAGATTTTAAAACTCAAAAAGGATTGATAATGAACTTATTTGAAAAAATGACTGACCAATTGCATGAGACTTTAGACAGCGCGCTCGCTCTAGCTTTACACCATAAAAACGCTGAAGTAACGCCCTTGCACATGCTTTTTGTCATGCTGAATAACTCCCAAGGCATCCTCATTCAAGCCTTACAAAAAATGTCTGTGGATATTCAAGCCTTAAGGCTTAGCGTTCAAAGCGAGTTGGATAAGTTTGCTAAAGTTTCACAAATCAACAAGCAAAATATCCAATTAAACCAAGCTCTAATCCAAAGCTTAGAAAACGCTCAAGGCTTGATGGCTAAAATGGGCGATTCTTTCATCGCTACAGATGTGTATCTTTTGGCGAACATGAGCCTTTTTGAAAGCGTTCTAAAGTCTTATTTAGACACCAAGGAATTGCAAAAAACTTTAGAATCTTTAAGAAAAGGCAGAACTATCCAAGATAAAAACGATGATTCCAATTTGGAAAGTTTGGAAAAATTCGGTATTGATTTGACGCAAAAAGCCTTAGAAAATAAGCTCGATCCGGTGATCGGGAGGGATGAAGAAATCATTCGCATGATGCAAATTTTGATAAGAAAAACAAAAAATAACCCTATTTTATTAGGTGAGCCTGGAGTGGGGAAAACGGCGGTTGTGGAGGGTTTGGCCCAACGCATTGTGAATAAGGAAGTGCCTAAAACGCTTTTGAACAAACGAGTTGTCGCTTTAGATTTGAGCTTATTGGTGGCTGGAGCGAAATACAGAGGCGAGTTTGAAGAGCGCTTGAAAAAGGTGATTGAAGAAGTTAAAAAAAGCGCGAATGTGATTTTATTCATTGATGAAATCCACACGATCGTGGGGGCTGGGGCTAGTGAGGGGGGCATGGATGCGGCTAATATTTTAAAACCCGCGCTCGCTAGGGGGGAATTACACACCATTGGAGCGACCACCCTGAAAGAATACCGCAAATATTTTGAAAAAGATATGGCATTACAAAGGCGTTTCCAACCCATTTTACTCAATGAGCCTAGCATCAATGAGGCTTTACAGATTTTAAGGGGGCTAAAAGAAACTTTAGAAACGCACCATAACATCACTATCAATGACTCCGCGCTCATAGCGAGCGCTAAACTCTCTAGCCGTTACATCACCGATAGGTTTTTACCCGATAAAGCGATTGATTTGATTGATGAGGGGGCGGCTCAATTAAAAATGCAAATGGAATCAGAGCCGGCAAAACTTTCTGGCGTTAAGCGCTCCATCCAAAGACTGGAAATGGAAAAACAAGCCCTTGAAATGGAAAAAAAAGAGAGCAATGCCAAACGCATGGAAGAAATCCTTAAAGAATTGAGCGGTTTGAAAGAAGAAAAAATCCAATTAGAAGCGCAGTTTGAAAACGAAAAAGAAGTGTTTAAAGAAATTTCACGCTTGAAAATGGAAACAGAAAATTTGAAAAGAGAGGCTGAGAGGTTTAAGCGCAATGGGGATTACCAGCAAGCGGGCGAAATTGAATACTCTAAAATCCCTGAAAACAAAAAGAAAGAAGAAGAATTGCAGCACAAATGGGAAACGATGCAACAAAACGGGGCGTTGTTGCAAAACGCTTTAACCGAAAACAACATCGCTGAGATCGTGAGCCAATGGACGCATATCCCGGTCCAAAAAATGCTCCAAAGCGAAAAAAATAGGGTTTTAAACATTGAAAGCGAATTGCAAAAAAGAGTGGTGGGGCAAGAAAAAGCGATCAAAGCGATCGCTAAAGCGATTAAAAGGAATAAGGCCGGGCTTAGCGATAGCAATAAGCCCATAGGGAGTTTCCTCTTTTTAGGGCCAACAGGCGTGGGTAAAACCGAGAGCGCTAAAGCTTTGGCGCAATTCTTGTTTGATAGCGATAAAAATCTTATAAGAATTGACATGAGCGAATACCTAGAAAAGCATGCCATAAGCCGTCTTATTGGGGCCGCTCCTGGGTATGTGGGCTATGAAGAAGGCGGGCAATTGACCGAAGCGGTGCGCAGAAAACCCTATAGCGTGGTGCTGTTAGATGAAGTGGAAAAAGCCCATCCGGATGTGTTTAATCTCTTGTTGCAGGTTTTAGATGAAGGGCATTTAACCGATAGTAAGGGCGTGAGGGTGGATTTCAAAAACACGATTTTGATTTTAACCAGCAATGTGGCTA
>NZ_AKHP02000004.1:0-48682 GCF_000296015.2 Helicobacter pylori FD535 | reverse complement strand
AAGCCATAGAGAGAGCGCATTTAACCCCAAAAGACATTGATTTGGTGGTTGTAGCGACTCTAAGCCCTGATTTTTTAGCCATGCCTTCAACCGCTTGCGTGTTGAGCGCGAAATTAGGCATTGAAAACAAGCCGGCGTTTGATATTTCAGCCGCTTGCACGGGTTTTATTTATTTGTTATCGGTGGCTAAGGCTTATGTTGAGAGCGGGATGTGCGAAAATGCGCTGATTGTGGGGGCAGAAAAAACGAGCAGCGTGTTAGATTTTAAAGATAGGGGGACTTGTATTTTATTTGGCGATGGGGCTGGGGCGTGCGTGATAGGCAGAACCAAGCGTTTAAAAGAAAGCATTTTAGACGTGCAAATTTCAGCGAACGGGAATTTTTCTAATTATCTCTATACGCCAAGGACTCTAAAACCCACGCCCTTTAACGCTAAAGAAGAAGCTTTAGAGCCTTTTTTGCGCATGAAAGGCAATGAAGTGTTTAAACTGGCGGTGAAAACGCTTTTAAAAGATGTGGAAATGATTTTAGAAAAAAACGCTCTCAAACCTGAAGATGTGCGTTTGTTTATCCCGCATCAAGCTAATTTTAGGATCATTCAAGCGGTGCGGGAGCATTTGGATTTCAAAGATGAGCAAGTGGTTTTAACCGTGCATAAATACGGCAACACTTCAGCAGCCAGTATCCCTATGGCCATGTGTGAAGCTTATGAAGAGGGGCGTTTGAAAAAGGGCGATTTAATGCTTTTAGACGCTTTTGGTGGGGGATTGACTTGGGGTTCAGCGTTGGTGTATTTTGGAGGGTAAAAAGGATTGAAGGAGTATTGATGAAAAAGATGATTTTTTTATTTTTAGTGGTGTTGGGGGGGTTAAAGTCGCAAAGCACTTATTGCAGCGATTTTTGCGAAGGCACTCCAGAGAGTCGTATCCCTCCTATGGGGTTTCATTTCAGTTTTGTGCATTCAGTGAAATATTACTTGCAAGATCCGCAAGAGCGCGATCACAAGCTTAAAAAATGCCATGAAGCCTTTGATTCGACTCTTAAGGTTAATTTTATCACGAAGTCTTTTAAAAAGGATTGCAAGCATGCGCAAATGGCTTTAGAGCAAGCTCAAAAAGGAACTCCATAAAAGGGGTTTCTTTAGGGATTTGATTTCTTAAACAGAAATTATTTTTAAAGTAAAAGACAAGGAATTTTTATATTAGTTAGAGATTTGGTAGTTATTTTACTACCTATGAGAACCAAGTATAGATAAATTAATATTTTTTAGTCTGTTTTTTAAAAAGTCACCGCTTGCTAAGCAAGCTTTTTGATATTAAAAAAGCTTTTAGCATTTTTGAATTTTATGACCAACACTCCATCAGAGCAGAGATTAAAAACTCTTTTTATTGAGAAAACTTGTGGTAATACTCGCCCTTGTCCGTGATGATTTTAACTTCTAACAATTGGTTAGGCTTGCAATTTAGGCGGTAAAATATCTGTTGCGAATACTTTAATTCATGATCAAAGAGTTTTTCTTTTTTAAACTTATCGCCCAATTTGGGTTCCACTTTTTTAGTCGCTTCGCATGAATTTCCCCTATTGACAATGAGATTTTTGATCACCACCGGTTCATCGTTCATGGAAGTGATGCTTAAAAGGCTGGAATCCGTCATTTTCCCCATGAGTTTCCCCCCAGTCGCGCGATAATCCAGCTTGAAATCCAAATCCTTTGCCCCCACATAAACACCGCTTATCATTAGCAAGCTCAAACACATTTTTTTAAACATCAAAATCCTTTCACTTATAATATTGTGGGGTATTATAATCAAATTTGATGCATTATTTTTTAACCGATTTTTGAGTCATTGCATGCTTTAGTGATCCACTCAAACAATTTTTGAAAATTCTCTTTTGTTTCTTCGCTCATTACATCGTCTTTCCCGCTATACAAGAGCCTTGTTTTGAACGCCATGGCCAATTCCCTTTGCTTGTTTCTAGCGTATTCTTTTTTATCGTTTTCACTGAAACAATCTTCAATTTGTTTGAACTTTTTGTTGCATTTTGAGAGTTGTAAAATTCTGATAGGATCATGCATTTCTTCATTAGCGTTTTTAAATTCTTCGCTTTTTGCTCTTTGTGGGTCAGAGCCATCTTTTCTGTCATCATCTGTCAAAACAATGGGGTTGTTGTCCAATTCGCAAAGTTTTTGAAGGGTTTCTTTCATCTCGTTTGGATTGTTTTTAAGCCCTGAAATGGGTAAGAAAGTGAAAGGAATGGGGTTGTCTTTGTATTGTGGATTATGCTTATTGAAATACAATTTGCTTCTTTTTCTACAATCCTTATTTCATCTAAGTGATCCGTATCCACTAAAAAGGGGTCATGGGTGGCTAAAACAAAAGTAACATGATTTTTATGAGCGTATTCTTTTAAAAATTTCCTAAACTCCTTCCTGGCTGGCACGCTCAAGTGGGTGGCTGGCTCGTCCATGACATAGATAATATTCTTGTTGAAACTAAAATTTGATCCCACATTGTAGAGAAAACCAAACATGAAATTAAACGCCCATTGGAAGCCGGTGCTTTGCTCACTTAAAATGATTGGTTTTTGATTGTCGGATTTTCTGCAATCATGAATTTCAAGTTTTATTTCATATGGCGCATATTTCTCTCCAAAAAACTTATTGTTGTGTCGGACACGAATTTTTAATTGGTAATTATCTTGAGGACTATCTTGAGCGATCGCTAAAAGCTTGTTAAATTCTTTTGCGATTGAAGAATCCATTTTTAATTGCATGTTGTATTCCATGATTTCTATAAGACTTACTTCAACCATTAAGGGAGATACATCATCTTTAGAAAATGTGAGTTGCACCATATCGTTATCATTATGATGCTCACACTTTGGAAAAGGATAATCTGATCGCTTGATCTCTTTTAACAATTCTTGGTTGTTTTCTTGCAAGTATTTTTTAGGGATAACAAACGATTTATCAAAACCAAAATAAATTTCTAAATCATTATTTTTATCAAATTTTATTTGTAATGTTCGCTTAGTTTCTAAACTATGCCAAATTGTAGTAGGATTAAAATCTATTTTATTAAATAATGACTGAAAGAACCAATATTTAAAAATTTGAGAATGAAAATCCTCAAGTGGTTTGATCTTAAGATTACTATCTGTGATTTTTAGCTCTTTGTATTCTTTTATGGTTGGCACGAGTTTATCAAATTTATAAGATAAATCACCGCTTAAAGGGAATTGAACTTTATTTTTTAAACCTTGAAACGCTGTATAAGGATTACACTCTCTGCAATACCTTATAATCTCTGAAACGCTCTCGCTTTGTTTGAATTTTTCCCTGTTTGCTTCAAATCTTTTCTTAATTTTATCAATATTTTTAGGGAACAAACGAGCGTTGCTTTTTTCATCTAAAGTTTTTATACTCTCCCACAGAGGTATTCTTGCTGATTTCAAAAGATCATCGTATTGGTATCGCCTAATTTTTGAATTTGATAACAATTCTATTTTTTCCAAATAAAACTGGCACATCATGGATTCCACATCTTTAGACTCATCGCTAACAACATGGCTTGCTATATAACTTTTGCATGTTTGTTGGATATTGTCTAGCAAAACATCATCGTTAAACTCTAGCGTTTTTTGATTTTTGCAGTAATATTCAATCTCTCGGATCAGCGACTCTTTTTTTCGCTCAAAATCCTTTCTTGCTTCATCATATTTCTTAACATTTGATTCAAACTCCTCAAATTGTTGTTTAAAATTTTCATTGATAGGGTATTTTTCGTCTATCTCTTCAATAATATCTTTCACTTCAGTTTTTGGTGCGAATTTTGTATTAAAGTCAGTAGTTTTAAAAAATTTATCTAATTCCTCTAGTTTTTTTAAGATGTCTCCCATATCTTGTGGTTTGATTTCTCTTTTGCTAAATTCTTTTAAATGAGAATAAATTTTTGCTAATTGATTTTGTCTGTTTTTCCCCATTATAAAAAATTGATTGGGTTTGTGATTTTTATTTGGAGCGTTGTATTCTATAATTTCTCTTATACACTGACAAAAAACTTTAATCAATTGATTGTTAGCGCTCAAATGTTTAATTAATTCTTTGAAAAGCAGATTGCGGTTTTGTTTAGTTGAAAATGCGCTCAATTTTAATTTCTCTTTGTAGGATTTTAAAAACGAATCTAATGCGCCATAAGACATGATGAGATTGATAAAGCCCCCTACAAAAACACAAAAAGGATAACTGATCAATATTTTTGATAATTCCTTTAAACCCTCGCTAATCTCTTTGGTTTGGATCCTCAAATCCACGCAAGAAAAACCTGTGATTTTATGATCAAGGATTGTTTCTTCTTCTAGGCTCAAAACGGCGTCTTCAGACTCATGGGCTTTGAAATAATCGTTCTCACTACAAAGTTTAATATCCGCATCATTAAAGATTTTCAAAGCTTCTAAAACATTGCTTTTACCGACATTGTTTTCTCCCACCAAGATCACCAACCCCCCATGTTTTTCAAAACTTGAATTTAAAAGCAGCTCCGCAGGCGATTTTCTACCCAAATTCCTAAATTGGTGCAATTTCAAAACACGCTTATAAAATTCCATGCCCTATCCTTTAAAAACGCAAATTTAATTTATAATGCAAAATTAAACAAAACATGCTATAAAGAAAATCCAAACACTATCATTTTAAGGATTAAAATGCTCACCCAAGAAGACGTCTTAAACGCGTTAAAAACGATCATTTACCCTAATTTTGAAAAGGATATTGTCAGCTTTGGTTTTGTCAAAAACATCGCTTTGCATGACAATCAATTAGGGCTTTTAATAGAAATCCCCTCAAGCTCTGAAGAAACGAGCGCGATTTTAAGGGAGAATATCTCCAAAGCGGTGCAGAAAATAGGCGTGAAAGCTTTGAATTTGGATATTAAAACCCCGCCAAAGCCCCAAGCTCCAAAGCCCGCCGCTAAAAATCTGGCTAAAAACATTAAACATGTAGTGATGATAAGCTCGGGTAAGGGCGGTGTGGGTAAAAGCACCACCAGCGTGAATTTAAGCATCGCTTTAGCGAATTTGAACCAAAAAGTGGGGTTATTGGACGCTGATGTGTATGGCCCTAATATCCCTAGAATGATGGGCTTGCAAAACGCTGATGTGATCATGGATCCTAGCGGTAAAAAACTCATTCCTTTAAAGGCTTTTGGCGTTTCTGTGATGAGCATGGGGCTTTTGTATGATGAGGGGCAGAGTCTCATTTGGAGAGGGCCCATGCTCATGCGAGCGATTGAACAGATGCTAAGCGATATTATTTGGGGGGATTTAGACGTGTTGGTGGTGGATATGCCCCCAGGAACAGGCGATGCACAGCTCACGCTAGCCCAAGCCGTGCCACTCAGTGCAGGAATCACCGTTACTACGCCTCAAATCGTGAGTTTAGATGACGCTAAACGGAGTTTGGACATGTTTAAGAAACTACACATTCCTATTGCGGGCATTGTAGAGAATATGGGGAGTTTTGTGTGCGAGCATTGCAAGAAAGAGAGCGAGATTTTTGGCTCAAATTCCATGAGTGGATTATTAGAGGCTTATCACACGCAGATTTTAGCCAAGCTCCCTTTAGAGCCTAAAGTGCGTTTAGGGGGGGATAGGGGCGAACCGATTGTGATCTCTCACCCTGATAGCGTGAGCGCTAAGATTTTTGAAAAAATGGCGCAAGATTTAAGTGCTTTTTTAGAGAGAGTGGAAAAGGAAAAACTAGCCGATAACAAAGACATCCAACCCACACAAACGCATGCTTATTCGCATTAGTTTTGAAAGGGGGTTTAAAAAACCCTTTTAATCAATCGTTTCACTTTTTGTTTGGCTTTAAAAAGCAAAAATTCTATAAGGAGTTTAGAAGAAAGCCTGGGCAGAAGAAATTCAAAAGAATGCCGTCTGTCTGAAAAAGACAGGATTTTATTAAGAGTGTGGATTTCTTTATCCCTGTTTTGGATTTCTTTATCCCTGTTTTGGATTTCTTTATCCCTTGCTTGAATCGCTTGAACTTCTTCAATAATCCTTTCATCTCTTCTTTTAATCTCATTATCCTTGTTTTGAAAGGATTCAAAGAGGTGATCTAAAAAGGGAGCGTTAAAATAAGCGTCTTTAAAAGGCGTTTGAATCAAAATTTCATGCCATTTTTTCGCGCCAATGACGCTTAAGAGTTTCCAGGGTTTATCGCCCCAAAAATGCAGCATGCGTGCTTCTTTAAGGCTAGGGAATGAGGGCGTATCAAGGAAACTAGGGTGGGCATTGTAGGAGTAAGGCAGTTCTAAAATCCTACCACGGCACACAAAACACAAAGCGTCTTGATCGCTAAATAAAAGTTTTTCGTTTTTCAAAATGAAAAATGCAATCAATTGGTTTTCCAGATTTTCTTCACGCCATGATTTTAAATTTAAGGCTAAAAACCCGGCGTTAAAGTAGTTGTCAAAAAGGATTTGCGCTTCTTCTAAATTAGGGAAAGCATCAGCGACACCGATAGTTTTTGCATGCATTTGGCGTAATTCGTATAAATCCTTAGCCGAATTCCTGTTTATAGCGATCAAATCTTTTTCCCTCACAGCCCCAAAATAATGCGTTTCAAGGGGGATAAAAAAGCTCTCGCTCATATCATTCACAAACAAAGTGTCCACATCAAACATGATCATCTTGTCGTATTGGGGGAAAAGGGAAGCAAAAAAGAAACGGCACATGATCATTTTAGAAAAGCGTTTTTGCGAAAAAGCATTGAGTTTTAAATACAATTTTTTAATTTCACTCGCTCTTAAAGGATCAAGTTTGCGGTAATTGTGGCGTGGTTCTAATTCTTCATTAGAAATATCCAAAAACTCTATACTGGAAAAAGCGCTAAAAGGAGCGATCGTTTCTTCTAATTTGGCTACATTTTCAACGCTTAAACCCTCCACCAAACAATGGATTTGATAAAAGAGTTTTACTCTCTCTCTCTCTCTCTCTCTCGTTTGGCGTGTGCCAGCATAGAATATAAGCTCACGCCAGCAGGGATGCAATAATTGTTATCAAAAGCCACAACAATAGGGATAATCTCTTGCATGCATAGTCCTTAAATCTTTAAATTGAATCCGCTTTTGTAAAAAAAGAGGGGTGGTTTGTGATTTTATCGTTTTTTTTTCAAAACCAAAATTGAGAGTTTGTTTTATGGCATAATATTAGACTTCAATAAAAAAGGTGTTTAACAAAAGGGTGCTTAATCAAAAAGTTTGGCTAGGGTTTTTAGCTTTGCATGGGGTTTTTCTCAACGCTTTTGAGTATCAAATCAGTGCGAGAGTGGGATCGTTTTCGCGCATCGCTTTCAACCAGTCAGTCATCAATTCAAAAAAAGGGATTTATCCTACAGGGAGTTATGTAACCACTACCGGGGCTTTACAAGTTGATTCTAGTTTGCTCCCTAAAGGGATTGAAAACCACAAACTGGGTTTTGGGGTGGGGGGCGAAATAGGATCGTTGGCTTATGATTCCACGAAATTTTTGATTGATGAGGCCAACCCTAAGGCAGGGTTTCAGCCAGCGAATTGGTATTATATGGGGCGATGGGAGGGCTATTTGATGCAACACAGCCAAAATTGGACCAGAGAGCAAAAGGCTCAAAACGCCAGGCCTTATGTGTTATACAATTTGTATTTGGATTATCAATATAAGGATATTTTTGGGATTAAATTAGGGCGTTACCCCTCTAAAGCTTTGTTTTTGAGCGGGTTTAACCAAGGGTTTGAGCTTTTTTACCGGTGGAAAAAGTTTAGGATAGAGTGGTTTAGCACCTTTGGAAGGGCTTTAGCCAATGAGCAATCCATTAGAGATTTTTACGCTCCTGTCAATTACAAGCAAAAAACCAACTACGGCATGCACAATTTAAACCTCATTTACGAAAATAAATACATTAGGGTCGTGCCTTTTATTTGGTTTTACCCTAAGAATTTTAACGCTCCTGGATTTGAAATCACCCATGACACAAAGTCTTATTGGGAATCTGATTGGCGCATCCAAACGACTTTTTACGCATGGTTCCCCTTTTATAGCGATTATTTGTCTAAAGATTATTACAGAGCCGCTTTAGTGGGTAAAAAAAGCGCGAGTTTGTTTGTGTTTCAAAGAATAAATTTCCGCTCTTATCGTTTTGGCTGGAGCGTGTATAAGAATTTCGGGAACGGGAGCGCTCAATTAGGCTGGAACGGCTCACCAGCGGATCCTTTTTATGACACTAAAGATGACACCCCTTATGAAGACGCTTATTCCAATTTTTACAACGCTAATTCCGTGACCGTTAACGCTTTTGTAGGGAAGAGTATTAAGAATCTTTTGGTGCAATTGTATGGGAAATTGACCTATTCCCCAAGGGCTGATTCGCAAAGCTTAGGGGTTGCTTTTAAATATAACCTTAAAAAACATATCTATTTAATGCTGATGTTTAATGGCTATCAAATCACGATGCATAAGGGTTATAAGGTAGGGTTTTTTACAAGCGGTTACAACCCCAATTTCGCTCAAACCATTCAAAACAGAAGCTATTTGATGAGCTCTATGAGTTATCGTTTTTAAAAAATTAAACCTTCTTTCATGTTATTTTTTAAGCCGTAGCATACCCCTTTTAAGCACGCTTTTATTGTATAATCTTAAAAATTTTATTAAAGGAAAAGATCAATGTCTAATCAAGAATACACCTTCCAAACCGAAATCAACCAGCTTTTGGATTTGATGATCCACTCTTTGTATTCTAATAAAGAGATTTTTTTAAGAGAGTTGGTTTCTAACGCGAGCGACGCTTTGGACAAGCTGAATTATTTGATGCTAACCGATGAGAAATTAAAAGGGCTGAATACCACACCCAGCGTTCATTTGAGTTTTGATAGCCAGAAAAAGACCTTAACGATTAAAGATAATGGTATAGGCATGGATAAAAACGATCTCATCGAGCATCTAGGCACGATCGCTAAATCAGGCACGAAGAGTTTTTTAAGCGCTTTGAGCGGGGATAAGAAAAAAGATAGCGCACTGATTGGCCAATTTGGCGTGGGCTTTTATTCGGCGTTTATGGTAGCGAGTAAGATTGTCGTTCAAACCAAGAAAGTTACTAGTCATCAAGCTTATGCATGGGTGAGCGATGGTAGGGGCAAGTTTGAAATCAGCGAATGCGTCAAAGAGGAGCAAGGCACAGAAATCACCCTCTTTTTAAAAGATGAAGATTCTCATTTTGCGAGCCGTTGGGAGATTGATAGCGTTGTTAAAAAGTATTCTGAACACATCCCTTTCCCTATTTTTTTAACTTACACCGATACGAAATATGAGGGCGAAGGGGATAATCAAAAAGAAATTAAAGAAGAAAAATGCGAGCAGATCAATCAAGCGAGCGCTTTATGGAAAATGAATAAGAGCGAGTTAAAAGACAAAGATTACAAAGAGTTTTACCAATCGTTTGCGCATGATAACAGCGAGCCTTTGAGCTATATCCATAATAAAGTGGAAGGCTCTTTAGAATACACAACGCTTTTTTACATCCCTAGCAAAGCGCCCTTTGACATGTTTAGGGTGGATTATAAAAGCGGGGTCAAACTTTATGTTAAAAGGGTGTTTATCACTGATGATGACAAAGAATTGTTGCCGTCTTATTTGAGGTTTGTTAAAGGCGTGATTGACAGCGAAGATTTACCCTTGAACGTGAGCCGTGAAATCTTACAGCAAAACAAGATTTTAGCCAATATCCGTTCGGCTTCAGTGAAAAAGATTTTAAGCGAGATTGAACGCTTGAGCAAGGATGAAAAAAATTACCATAAATTCTATGAGCCTTTCGGGAAAGTGTTAAAAGAAGGCTTGTATGGGGATTTTGAAAACAAAGAAAAACTTTTAGAATTGTTAAGATTCTATTCTAAAGACAAAGAAAAATTGGTTTCTTTAAAAGAATACAAAGAAAATTTAAAAGAAAATCAAAAAAGCATTTACTACCTTTTAGGCGAAAATTTAGACTTACTAAAGGCGTCCCCGCTTTTAGAAAAATACGCTCAAAAAGGCTATGATGTTTTGTTACTGAGTGATGAAATTGATGCGTTTGTGATGCCAGGCGTGAATGAATACGATAAAACGCCCTTTAGAGACGCTAGCCATAGCGAGAGCCTAAAAGAACTTGGTTTGGAAGAAATCAATGATGAGGTGAAAGATCAGTTTAAAGATTTAATGAAAGCGTTTGAAGAAAATCTTAAAGATGAGATTAAAGGCGTAGAGCTTTCCAGTCACCTCACTTCAGCGGTGGCTTTAATAGGCGATGAACAAAATGCGATGATGGCTAATTGGATGCGTCAAATGGGCCAAAGCGTGCCTGAAAGCAAAAAAATTTTAGAATTAAACCCTAACCATGCGATTTTGCAAAAACTCTTAAAATGCGAAGATAAAGAGCAGTTGAGCGCTTTTATCTGGTTGCTTTATGATGGGGCGAAGCTTTTAGAAAAAGGGGCTTTAAAAGACGCCAAAAGCTTTAATGAGCGCCTAAATAGCGTGCTGTTGAAAGTGCTGTAAGGGGGTAAAACCCTTTTTAAGGGTTTGAATAAACTTGCTTAAATCTTTCAAACGCCAATCTAAAAACGGCAATGAATGGGTGCGATAAAAACTTATTATGATTAAAAGATTAATTCGTGGTGTTTATGCTTTCATTAAGATATTAAAAAGCGTAGAAGCCAGCTAAACACGGCGTTTGGCTTAACTTTATTGAAACTAAAGTTCTATTTTCAATTCCTTGAGAGCGTCGCATGCTTCTTTAACGCCTGATTTACAACCTTTTTTAAAGTTTTCTACCGCTTGCTTCTCGTCCTTTGCTGTGCCTTGTCCATTATATTGCATAACCCCTAAATTATAACACCCCCTACCATCATTCAACTCGCATGCTTTAGAATAACGAGCGATAGTTTCCTTAAAATTCTTTGTTATACTATATATGTATCCTGCATTAATACACCCTGGGCTGTCTTTTAAATCGCAAGCTTTTTCATACAAATCAAGAGCCTTTCTTAAATCCTTAGGCGTGCCTACGCCATAATGGTGTAAGCTTCCTAATACCATACACCCTTCAGCATGGTTTAAGTCGCAAGCTTTAGAGTAATATTGTGAGGCTTTTTTGGCGTCTTTAGACACGCCTTGTCCGTTATAGTATAAATTTCCTAGCAGGCGGCACCCATAACCATCATTCAATTCGCAACCTTTAGTGTAAAATTGAATGGCTTTTTTCAAGTCTTTTCCCACTCCTTTCCCTTCTTCATAGAACGCCCCTAAAAAAACACACCCAAAGCCATTTTTTAACTCACAAGCTTTTTCAAAATGCGTTTTAGCTTGAGCGAAATCTTGCTTATTTGCGCTCTCTATACCTAAATGAACAAGCTCTCTAGCGTCTGGTTCTGCCATTAACCCTCTCAAACACAACGCGCCCAAACACAAGACCCCAAAAAGGGTTTTTTTAACGCTTCCTAGCATGGTATATCTCCTATTAAAAAAATGTAATCCTTTATAATTGTAATCAAATATTGATAAGCCTTACTTAATGTTTATTTATTTTATGCCTCGCTCAAATCCTCTAAAACCCCTAAAAACACTTTTTCTAAAAGCTCTAATTCCTTCAAGCTCACCCTTTCATCAATGGCATGGATCCTGTCATTAATCACGCCAAATTCCACCACTTCTATACCATAAGCGCTAAAAAACCGCGCATCGCTCGTGCCTCCTTTGGTGTTTAAAAAGGGGGTGGTGTGGCATGCCTTTAAAATATTTTCTTTTAAAACGCTGGTGAGCTTTGAATGAGACGCCGTGATGAAAGGCGAACTGCTTGATTCTAATTCTAAAGCGTGAGGCAAATCTTTTAAAACTTTTTCTAAATATTCTTTCAAACTTTCTTTGGTGGTTTTTAAAGAATGGCGCGCATTAAAGATCATTTCTACGCTTGCCGGTGTAACGTTATTCGCCCCTAACCCTGCATGCAAGTTGGTGATGACTAATTTTGAAGGGTCAAAATATTCATCGCCATCGTCTAAATTAACTCCTGAAATCAAGGGCAAAACAGAAGCGAGCGCATCAATGGGGTTTTGGCATTTTTTTGGGTAAGCCGCATGCCCTTGAACGCCTTTTAAAATGAGTTTGCCATTAATAGAGCCTCTTCGGCCAATTTTGATGCTATCGCCTAGGACTTTTTCGCAAGTGGGTTCAGCCACAAGTGCCATATGGGGCAGTAAATCTTTTTCTTTGAGTTTTTCTAACATGAGCCTAGTGCCAAAAATCCCTGGCCCTTCTTCATCGCTTGTGAGTAAAACAGAAAGCAAAAAAGGGGTTTTAGGGTTAAAATTTAAACTCGCGCTCAAAAACGCCCCCACGCCCCCTTTCATGTCTTGCGCCCCACGGCCGTATAAAAACCCCTCTTTAATAATGGGTTTAAAGGGATCGCTTTGCCAATTATCTCCAGGAGGCACGACATCAACATGCCCTGCAAAGCAAAAATGCAAGGGTTTAACCTTTCCTTCTATATGCTCTTTTTTTGCATGCTCTTTGGGGGGGTTAAAAATGCGGTATAAAAAAAGGTTTTTCACGCCGTTTTCTCCACACTCTAGAGTTTTAAAAGTAGGAAAAAGCGATTTAATGTATTCAAAAATACCGCATTCTTTGGGCGTAATGGTGGGGTAGCTGATGAGCTTTTGGGTGATTTCTAAAGCGTCCATTAAAAATCCTTTAAGAGTTTTTCCGCAAATGGATGTATAAATGCAAAACATCTAAATTCGCCGGAGTGATCCCGCTGATTTCTGATGCTTCAAAAAGGCTTTTAGGGCGGAATTTTTCTAACTTTTCTACCGCTTCTAAGCTTAAGCCTGGAATGCCTTTAAACACAAAATCTTTAGGGATAGAAACTTTGAGCATGCTGTCCATTTTAGCGATATTTTCGTGTTGCTTTTCAATATAAATATTATATTTGCATTCAATTTTAATCTGCTCTAAAATCCGCTCATTCAAGGGGGCTAAAAAGCTGAAAAAGGAGCGCATTTTTTCTGAATTAAAACTATCGCGCGCTAAAAGGCTGACGCCATCAACCTTGTCATTGATAGGGTTTTCGCCTAATTCATTCAAGCGTTTTAACACTTCTTTGCTAGGGGTAAGGACGCATTCTTTAAGGCGTTTGAGATTGTCTTGTATCTCTTGTTGATCTTTTTTCAATTCCTTATAAAAATCCTGTTCCATAAGCCCTAAACGATAGGCATGTTCGCCTAACCTAAAAAGCGTGTTGTCTTCTCTTAAAAGCAAGCGGTATTCGGCTCGGCTGGTAAACATTCTGTAAGGCTCATTCGTGCCTTTAGTAACCAAATCATCAATCAAAACACCGATATAAGCTTCATTGCGCTTTAAAATAAAGGGGGCTTGATTCTTTAAGGCTAATACCGCATTAATCCCAGCCATAAGCCCTTGAGCCGCCGCTTCTTCATAGCCGGTAGTCCCGTTGATTTGCCCGGCCAAATAAAGCCCTTTGATTTTTTTGGTTTCTAAAGTGTGGGTCAATTCTGTGGGCTGGATAAAATCATACTCTATCGCATAGCCATAGCGCGTGATGAGGGCGTTTTCTAAGCCTTTGATAGAATGGATGACCTTTTCTTGCACATCTAGGGGTAAAGAGGTGCTTAAGCCGTTGATATAATATTCGCTTTTATTAATGGTTTGAGGCTCTAAAAACAGCTGGTGGCGTTCTTTTTCGCTGAAGCGGTTGATTTTATCTTCAATGCTAGGGCAATACCTTGGGCCTATGCCTTCAATTTGACCGCTAAATAGGGGGGCTCGGTGGAAATTATCCCTGATGATTTGGTGGGTAATAGGGTTGGTGTAAGTGATAAAACATGAGAGTTGGGTGGGGTTAAAATCTTTGGTTTTATAGCTGAAATAGGGGGGGTTTGTGTCCCCAAAATGCTCTTCTAAACCTTCAAAATCAATGCTATTGCCCGCCACTCTTGGGCAAGTGCCGGTTTTTAAGCGATCCACCTTAAAGCCAAGCTCTCTTAAATTCAAGGCTAAAGAATTAGAAGCGTTTTCCCCAAAGCGCCCGTTTTGGTTTTGGTGCTCGCCAATATGCACCACCCCTTTTAAAAAAGTGCCTGTGGTGATGATCACTTTTTTAGCTTTATAAGTGTTATTAATGTTTGTGGTTACGCCCACTACCTCACCATTTTCAATGATTAAACTTTCGGTCATTTCTTGAGAGACGCTCAAATTAGGGGTGTTTAAAACAAGATTTCTTGCAAAAATGCGGTAAGTATCCATATCAATTTGCGCTCTAGTCCCCCTGACTGCCGGTCCCTTAGAAGCGTTTAACACACGATATTGCAAACCGCTATTATCTGCAATAATCCCCATAGCCCCCCCTAAAACATCCACTTCTTTCGTCAAATGCCCTTTACCCAAGCCCCCAATCGCCGGGTTACAGCTCGCTAAACCGATCGTGTCTATGAGCATGGTGATTAAATGCACTCTAGCCCCCATTTTGGCTGCAATCAAGCCCGCTTCAATGCCTGCATGCCCCCCACCAACCACTAAAATATCACTTTCTTTTACCACTCTTTTTCCTATTTTGATATGATTTTTCTAAAATCTTAGTTTTGAAAAAGTTTTATTGTAGCATGGAGGTTAGTAATTTTAAAGGGTAAAACAAAATGGAAAATCATTCGCATGCCAATACGCATACCGATACGCGCACCGATGATAAAAGCACTAAGATCGTGCGCTTGTTGGGGTTAATAGGGGGAGCGTTAATCGCGCTCATTATCTATTACGCTTTAAACGCTCAAATGCCTCATATTGTAGAAGAAATCCCCAAGCTCAGTTCTTTGAATTATAAGGCGATGCCTGTTGTGGCGGGGGTGGCTGTTTTAATGGGGATATGGTGGATGACTGAAGCCATTGACCTGCCTGCAACCGCACTTTTACCTTTGGTGCTTTTTAGCGTCTTTAGCGTGGATCAATTCTCTAGCGTCAGCTCTTCTTACGCATCGCCCATTATCTTTCTTTTTATGGGAGGGTTTATTTTAGCTTTAAGCATGCAAAAATGGAACTTGCACACGCGCATCGCTTTAAGCATTATTTTATTAGTAGGCACAAGCCCTAGGAGGTTGATTTTAGGTTTCATGATAGCCACAGGCTTTTTGTCTATGTGGGTGAGCAATACCGCAACGGCGGTGATGATGTTTCCTGTTGGCATGAGCGTTTTGCAATTAGTCGCTAAACTGGTGGGCAAAGAAAACGCCTCTAATGCATTCTATCAAAAAGAAGAAATCACCAAAGCGCATGGGGGTATTATGGGTAATATCGTGCATAAGGGCAAAGACATTACTCAAGTCATTCAAGAAAAGACTACTATCTATCGCACGAATTTCAGCATTTGCTTGATGCTTGGCATCGCTTATGCGGCTTCTATTGGCTCTTTAGGCACTTTGATTGGCACGCCGCCTAACGCTTTATTGGCCGGCTATATGAAAACCGCTTTCAATATTGAAATTGATTTCGCTCAGTGGATGGTGTTTGGGACGCCGTTAGCCTTTATCATGCTCATTTTAGCGTGGCTCTTGCTCACTTATGTGGTTTTCCCTTTAAAGATTAAAGAAATCCCAGGGGGTAAGGAAGTCGTTAAATTAGAGTTAAACAAACTAGGCCGTTTGAGTCAGGCGGAAATCTCTGTGGGGATTATTTTTATCCTGGCATCTTTAGGGTGGATTTTTTTAGGCGTGATGTTAAAAGCTTGGGGCGTTAAAATAGACAGGATTGATTCGGTGATCGCAATAGGGGTTTCTGCGCTTTTATTCATTTTGCCCGCTAACCATCAGGGCGATAGGCTCATTGATTGGGACACCACCAAAAAACTCCCTTGGGATGTGTTGCTTTTGTTTGGCGGCGGGTTAGCCTTGAGCGCGCAATTTTCTAAAACCGGGTTGAGTTTGTGGATCGGGCATTTAGTCTCTGGCTTTTCGCATTTACCGATTTTATTCATCATTGTCATGGTTACTTTAATGGTCATTTTCTTAACCGAAATCACTTCTAACACCGCTACTGCTGCCGCGTTTTTACCGGTAATTGGAGGGGTTGCGATGGGCATGGGTTATGAAAACCATCAGAGCTTGTTATTGACCATTCCTGTAGCCTTGAGCGCGACTTGCGCGTTCATGCTCCCTGTGGCCACCCCACCCAATGCGATAGCTTATGGCTCTGGGTATGTTAAAATAACGGATATGATTAAAGCCGGTTTGTGGCTTAATTTGGTGGGCGTTGTTTTGATTAGCGCGTTTAGCTATTTTTTGGTTTCGTTAATATTTAATTGATTAAGGAAAAAAGTGAAAGAAGAGTTATTTAAAGAAAAGTCTCGTTACATTACAGGGTTTGTTTTAATCATTGTGGCGGGCTTGATTTTGTATGCGGACAATTTGTTGTTGTTTTGGGCTGTTTTAGGGGGGATTTATGCGGTAGGGTTTTCTGAAGCGTTAAGACTATTCCAGGTTAAAGCGAGCTTTAGCTTGTATCTCGTTTTAGTGTTGTCATGGGTAGCGGCGTATTTTAACGGGCGCCCTATAGAATGCGCTCTTATCAGTGCTATGGTCATGGCTAGTGTTATTGCTTATCAAAAAGCGCACCATAGCGAAGCCATTTTACCCTTTTTATACCCGGGCGTTGGGTTTTTTGCGCTTTTTGGGGTTTATAAGGATTTTGGTGCAGTAGCGATCATTTGGCTTTTAGTGGTGGTGGTCGCAAGCGATGTGGGGGCGTTTTTTGGAGGCAAGCTTTTAGGCAAAACCCCTTTCACGCCCACTTCGCCGAATAAAACTTTAGAGGGCGCGTTGATTGGCGTGGTTTTGGCGAGCGTTTTAGGATCGTTTGTGGGCATGGGGAAATTGAGTGGGGGCTTTCTTATGGCGCTCTTTTTTAGTTTTTTAATCGCTCTTATGGCGGTGTTTGGGGATTTGTATGAAAGCTATTTGAAAAGAAAGGTCGGGATCAAAGACAGCGGTAAGATTTTACCTGGGCATGGGGGCGTTTTAGACCGGTTGGATTCCATGCTTTTTGGGGCTTTAAGCTTGCATGCGTTGTTGTATTTTTTAGAAATTTGGAAAGAGACGGCGGTGTTTTTGGGGGATTGAATGGTTGTTTTAGGAAGCACCGGCTCTATTGGGAAAAACGCCCTAAAAATCGCCAAAAAATTCAAGGTAGGAATAGAAGCCTTAAGCTGTGGGAAAAATATCGCTTTAATCAATGAGCAAATCAAAGTTTTCAAACCCAAGAAAGTGGCAATCTTAGATCCTAACGATTTGGATTTTTTAGAGCCTTTGGACGCAGAAGTGTTTGTAGGGTTAGACGGCATTGATGCGATGATAGAAGAGTGCGTTTCAAATTTAGTCATTAACGCCATTGTGGGCGTAGCAGGATTAAAGGCGAGCTTTAAAAGCTTGCAAACTAACAAAAAACTGGCCCTAGCGAATAAAGAGAGCTTAGTGAGCGCGGGGCATTTATTAGACATTTCGCAAATCACGCCCATTGACAGCGAGCATTTTGGTTTGTGGGCGTTGTTGCAAAACAAGGCTTTAAAGCCTAAGTCTTTAATCATTAGCGCGAGTGGGGGGGCTTTCAGGGACACGCCTTTAGAATTTATTCCTATGCAAAACGCGCAAAACGCGCTCAAGCACCCTAACTGGAGCATGGGATCTAAAATCACCATTGATTCAGCGAGCATGGTCAATAAGCTTTTTGAAATTTTAGAAACTTATTGGCTTTTTGGCGCGTCTTTAAAGATTGATGCGCTCATTGAAAGAAGTTCTATCGTGCATGCTTTGGTGGAGTTTGAAGATAACTCTGTCATCGCGCATTTAGCGAGCGCAGACATGAAATTACCCATAAGCTATGCGATCGATCCGAAGTTAGCCTCTTTGAACGCTTCCATCAAGCCCTTAGATTTATACGCTTTAAGCGCGATTAAATTTGAACCCATTAGCATGGAGCGCTACACTTTATGGCGTTATAAAGACTTGTTGTTGGAAAACCCAAAGCTTGGCGTGGTGCTGAATGCGAGCAATGAAGCGGCGATGGAGAAGTTTTTAAACAAAGAAATCGCTTTTGGTGGCCTTATCAAAACCATTTCTCAAGCCTTAGAATCATACGCTAAAATGTCCTTCAAGCTCTCTAGTTTAGATGAAGTACTGGCGTTAGATAAGGAAGTTAGGGAGCGTTTTAAAAGTGTAGCGAGAGTGTAGTATAATAAGATTTTGCTTTTAATAGCGTTTTATTCAATCAGGAGTTTTTATATTAGGAGTTTTTATGGGGTTAAAAAATAAAATCAAGGGTTTTATTAGAGAGAAAATGCCTTTTGTGGTCAGATGTGTTCGCAGTTTAAAAGGGGCCAAAAACATTTATGATGAAATTAATCACGAAATTCAAGGAAATGCTAGAGGCTAAAAAACTCCATTCTCTTCAAGAAAAAGCTTTATTCAACCATGACCATCAAGAAAGCGTGTTTTTAGCTATCGCTTCTTTAAATTTAAATAATGAAAGTTTCATTGAACGCAATAGGAGTATTTATAAAAATAGTTCTCTTAATTATAATTATGGGGGGGTCATTTAGAATATAGGGTTATCCATCCCACTTTAACTCTACCCAATCCTACGCATTCAGGTTATTTTGACTATGATAAAAAAAGTCAAAACCCTAAAAGCCCTCTAAACCCATGGGCTTTTATTAGATCAAAAATGAAATCGTTACTTTAGAAGAGAGTTTGTTTTCTATGCTTCCTGCCATTCAAAGGGGGGTCATTGGTTTTAATGATTGCGATGATGGCTCTAAAGAAGTGATTTTAGAGTTTTGTAAAAAATTCCCCTCATTTATCCCTATCAGCTATCCTTATGAAGTCATACTAAAGGATTGCCCGAGTTTGTGGCACCAACTCTATCATTACTCTAATTATGTGCTTTCTTTTATCCCTAGAAATGAGTGGGTAGTAAAAATTGATTGCGATCATGTTTATGACGCTAAAAAACTTTATGAAAGTTTTTATATCCCTAAGAGCATTAAAGAGGTTGTGATGTATTCGCGCATTAATTTTGTGGTTCAAGATTTTGAAGTGTTTGTGTGTAATAGTGGGGATTTTGGGTTTTTAGACGCTTGGGGAGATCAATGGCTGTTTTATAACGATTGTGAGCCTTTTGAAATTTGGCAACACAATGATGATGGTTTAGAAATTTGGCAACACAATGATGATATTTATGAAATTTTAAAGCTTAAAGACAAACACCATATTAAGGATAAAGAACTCATGCAATGGCACTTCCCTTTAGCTAAAAAGAGGCGAAACGCTATCGTTGATAATGATTTAATCCCTTTAAAAGATTTTAAAAAACACCATGCCGATTTGATAGACACAAAGATTGAAGAAAGCATGCTAGATGAAAAGAGGATTTTAGAGATGTATCAAAAATTCAATCTAGCGAAAGGATAGCTACAAACATGCAGCTTATTTCCTTACAAACTGCTTGTATAAAAATTCCTTTCTCCCTATGGCGATGATATGGTTGCGCATTTTGTCATGCAAATCGCCCAAGAAAAAAGGGGCTTTCAATTCAAGTTTAGGGATGTCTAGGGCATACACTTGAATAAGATAATGGTGATCGCCATTAGGGGGCATGGGGCCGATATAGACGCTGTTAATGAGATTGGAGCGTTGTTTTTCGCTTTCATTGAGAGGAGAACGGATAAAGCCTTGAGTGAGTGAATTGACCCCTTGAGTAATCCTTTTATCCATCATGGAGGCGTTTTCTTCTAAAACATTATGAGAAATATTGCCCACGACCCAATGGACAAACGGCATGCCGCACACTTTTTGAGCGTCATAATCGATGAGTTCTAACGCATAGCTTTGAGCGCCTTCTACTTTTTGCCATGAGATTTTAGGCGAATAAGTGGGTAAGCCGTTTGGATTGAGAAACCCTCTAGGAGCGTTACCGCCAAATTTAGCGTCCAAATACCCTTGCGAATCGGTTTGAATCATCACTTCAAAAGTTTTCATTTTAAGCCCTTTTTCTTTGAAATCGTTTTGCGTTCTCTTATTGTAGCATGATCATCAAAATACATCTTAATTTGGAGCATGGTATTAGAATAATCATTTTTAATGATTAAATAGTTATTTATTTTTGGTGGTTAGTATTGAACGCATGGAAAGTAAAATAAATCGTTTGAGCACCAAGATAGACGCACTATTGGAACAGCAAAAAAGAGTGATTTCTTTACTAGAAACTTATTTGAGCGTTTATCCCGCCCAAGAGGCTTCAAATAAGTTTTTTAAAGGTGTTAGTCAAGGGATGGAGTTAGCCCCAGAAATCGCGCAAGAAGATGAAGAAAAACGCCTTTATGTGTTGCAATATTTAAGCCATGTGGATATTACTAAAAACAAGCAAGACTCCCAACTCAAAAAAGATTGTTTGGAATTTATCCAAAGGTTTGATGTCCCAAAGCCCCTTATAGTTACCGCTCTTTATAACCTTAGGGGCATTAAGCCCACTAAAAAAGAAGTAGCGAAACAATTGCAAAAACTCTATGTGTGGGAGAAGCGTTACCGACAAGGGGGGATAGACGCTTTGAAAGACAGGCGTGGGAGACCCCTTAAAAAACCTTAAGCGGGTTGGTGGTGGCTGTTGTTGGTTTTTGATAGGAGGATGTTCGCATTTCTCAAAATGTTTTTAAAATTCATCTTATTTTAAGTTAAAATTAAGAAAATATCTTGTATTTAATCATAATTTAGACTTAGATAAGAAAATCTATGTAAAATTTTTAAGGAGAATATTAACCTTGTTACAACGAATTTATTTAGACAATAACGCTACAACGAGGATTGACCCTAAAGTCAAAGAAATCATGGATCCTTTTTTAAGGGATCATTATGGGAACCCTAGCTCGTTGCACCAGTTTGGCACAGAAACCCACCCAGCCATTGCAGAAGCGCTAGATAAGCTTTATAAGGGCATTAACGCTAGGGATATAGATGATGTGATCATCACTTCTTGCGCGACAGAAAGCAATAATTGGGTTTTAAAGGGCGTGTATTTTGATGAATGCTTGAAAAAAGGCAAAAACCATATTGTAACCACGGTTGCAGAGCATCCAGCGGTGCGATCCACTTGCAATTTTTTAGAAAGCTTAGGGGTGGAGGTTACTTACTTGCCTATTAATGAGCATGGGAGTATTACCGCAGAGCAAGTCAAAGAAGCGATCACAGAAAAAACCGCTTTAGTGAGCGTGATGTGGGCGAATAATGAAACCGGTCTCATTTTCCCTATTGAAGAAATTGGGGCTATTTGTAAAGAAAAGGGCGTGTTGTTCCATACCGATGCGGTGCAAGCGATTGGTAAAATCCCTGTAGATGTGTTAAAAGCGAATGCGGATTTCCTTTCTTTTAGCGCGCACAAATTCCATGGGCCTAAAGGCATTGGGGGGTTGTATATTAGAAGTGGGGTGGGATTGACCCCTCTTTTTCATGGCGGGGAGCATATGAATGGCAGGCGCAGCGGGACTTTGAATGTGCCTTATATTGTGGGCATGGGCGAAGCGATGAAATTAGCCGTAGAGCATTTAGACTATGAAAAAGAAGTGGTAGGGAAATTGCGCGACAAATTAGAAGAAGCGCTTTTGAAAATCCCTGATGTGATGGTGGTAGGCGATCGAATCCATCGTGTGCCTAACACGACTTTAATCAGCGTGAGAGGGATTGAAGGAGAGGCCATGTTATGGGATTTGAACCGCTCTAATATCGCTGCTTCCACAGGGAGTGCGTGTGCGAGTGAGGATTTAGAGGCTAATCCTGTCATGGTAGCGATTGGAGCGAGTAAGGAATTAGCTCATACCGCTATCAGGCTTTCATTGAGCCGTTTTAACACGGAAGCTGAAATTGATAAAACGATTGAAGTTTTCTCTCAAGCGGCTGTAAGATTGAGAAACATTTCAAGTTCTTATTAAAAAGAATATAAAGGAATCAAAATGGCAAAACATGATTTAGTGGGTTCGGTTCTCTGGGACGCGTATTCTAAAGAAGTTCAAAGGCGCATGGACAACCCCACGCATTTAGGGGTCATCACCGAAGAGCAGGCTAAAAATAAAAACGCTAAGCTCATTGTGGCGGATTATGGCGCAGAGGCATGCGGTGATGCGGTGAGGTTGTATTGGCTTGTAGATGAAGGCACGGATAGAATTATTGACGCGAAGTTTAAAAGCTTTGGTTGCGGGACAGCGATTGCAAGCTCAGACATGATGGTGGAGTTGTGTTTGAATAAAAGAGTCCAAGATGCGGTAAAGATCACGAATTTAGATGTGGAAAGAGGCTTGAGAGACGATCCGGACACGCCGGCTGTCCCTGGGCAAAAAATGCACTGCTCGGTGATGGCGTATGATGTGATCAAAAAAGCTGCCGGCATGTATTTGGGGAAAAACGCTGAAGATTTTGAAGAAGAAATCATCGTGTGCGAGTGCGCTAGGGTGAGTTTAGGCACGATTAAAGAAGTGATTAGGCTCAATGATTTAAAAAGCGTTGAAGAAATCACTAACTACACCAAAGCCGGTGCTTTTTGTAAAAGCTGCGTGAGGCCTGGAGGGCATGAAAAAAGGGATTATTACCTGGTGGATATTCTTAAAGAAGTGCGCGAAGAAATGGAGGCTGAAAAACTTAAAGCCACCGCTAATAAATCCCAAAGCGGGGAATTGGCTTTCAGGGAAATGACTATGGTTCAAAAGATTAAAGCGGTGGATAAAGTCATTGATGAAAATATCCGCCCGATGCTTATGATGGACGGAGGGGATTTAGAGATTTTAGACATTAAAGAAAGCGATGATTACATTGATGTGTATATCCGCTACATGGGGGCATGCGATGGGTGCATGAGCGCGACTACCGGGACTTTATTTGCCATTGAAAACGCCCTGCAGGAATTGTTGGATCGCAGTATCAGGGTGTTACCGATTTGATTTGTTTTTTTTAGGGGGTGAAGCCTTTTTCAAGCGAGCGCTAATAAACTTAAGATAAGGAATGATTAGTGCTTGTGGCATTATTCATTATACGCTACTTTTATGCTAATATGCTATTTTGAAGCGATTTGCGATGATGATTGAAGGAACTTGATGGAAACGACAGAAAACACAGATGAAACTCACTTAAGGGGAACTAAAAATAAACTAGGACGCAAACCAAAAGCAGACGCTAATAAAAAAACCCGTGCTGTAAGCTTGTATTTTTCTGATGAACAATACCAAAAACTAGAGAAAATGGCTAACGAAGAAGAAGAAAGCGTGGGATCTTATATCAAACGCTATATTTTGAAGGCTTTAAGAAAAATAGAGCAAAATGGTGCTTGATAATTTTTAACTTGTTTTGAGTTTAGCTTTATGAGTTTTGCTACAGAACCAAACCAAAAGTCCGTTTTTATCTAGTTTTTAGCTGTGTGATTTTAAAAAAGAGTGGTATTTTGGCTAAAAAAACTTCTTTATTTGAGTGTCAGCATTGCGGTTTTACAAGCCCTAAGTGGCTAGGCAAGTGCGTTCAATGCAACGCATGGGAGAGTTTTATAGAATTGAACCAAGCTCAAAAGGAAGTTTTAAACACGCTTAAAAATCCGATCCCACAAGCGCAAAAAAGCGTTTCTATCGCTGAAATTGAGCATGAAGAAGTGATCAAGTTTTCTTCCACTCAAAGCGAATTGGATATTGTCTTAGGTGGGGGGATCGCTAAAGGAGGGTTGTATTTAGTGGGGGGGAGTCCTGGGGTGGGGAAATCCACTCTGCTTTTAAAAGTGGCTTCTGGCTTAGCCAAAAACCAGCAAAAGGTTTTGTATGTGAGCGGGGAAGAGAGCTTGAGCCAGATTAAAATGCGCGCCACTAGATTGGATTGCATAGAAAAAGAATTGTATCTGCTCAATGAAATCAATTGGCCTGTAATTAAGGCGAATATTGAGAGCGAAAATTATTTTGCTTGCGTGATTGACTCTATTCAAACGCTTTATTCGCCAGAGATTTCTTCAGCGCCCGGCTCTATTTCGCAAGTGCGAGAGATCACTTTTGAGCTCATGCGTTTGGCCAAAACAAGAAATATTGCTATTTTTATCATCGGTCATATCACTAAAGAGGGGAGCATTGCAGGGCCTAGAGTGTTAGAGCATATGGTAGATAGCGTGCTGTATTTTGAAGGCGATCCCAGTAGGGAATTAAGGATTTTAAGGAGTTTTAAAAACCGCTTTGGCCCTACGAGTGAAATCGGCTTGTTTGAGATGAAAGAGCAGGGTTTGGTGAGCGCCAAAGAAGCTTCAAGCCTGTTTTTTTCTAAAGAAGAGCCTATGGAGGGGAGTGCCATTACCATCACTTTAGAAGGCTCAAGGGCGTTGATTTTAGAGATTCAGGCGTTGGTGAGCGAGTGCAGTTTCGGAGCGCCCAAACGATTAGCGAACGGGTTTGACACCAACCGCCTTAACATGCTCATCGCTTTATTGGAAAAAAAGCTAGAAATCCCCTTAAACCGCCATGACGTGTTTATCAATGTGAGCGGAGGCATTAAGATTAACGAGCCGGCTTGCGATTTAGCGGTCATTGCCAGTATCCTTTCAAGCTTTAAAAACAGAAAAATTGATAATAAAACCGCCTTTTTGGGCGAAGTGAGTTTGAATGGCAGGATTTTAGAAGCCCCTAATTTGAACGCTAGATTGAAAGAAATGGAAAATTATGGGTTTTTAAAAGCCATTTTGCCCAAAAAACCCAGTCAAAAAACCTCTATCAAATGCTATGAGGCCAATGTGGTGGGTAAGATTGTTGAGTGGATGTGATTTTAAATTTTGTTACCTAATAGAACAGAGCCTTATTAAAATTTAAACTCAATTTAAAGAACAACTACCATTTTTTTAGTTATAATGGCAGACACCATTAAAATTAAAACAAAGGTTATTCAATGAAAGTATTGTCTTACTTGAAAAGTTTTTATCTTTTTTTAGCGATAGGAGCAATTATGCAAGCGAGTGAAAACATGGGATCTCAACACCAAAAAACCGATGAAAGAGTGATTTACTTGGCTGGGGGGTGCTTTTGGGGGCTAGAGGCGTATATGGAGAGGATTTATGGCGTCATAGACGCAAGCTCTGGTTATGCTAACGGCAAGACTTCAAGCACAAATTATGAAAAATTGCATGAGAGCGATCATGCTGAAAGCGTGAAAGTCGTTTATGATCCTAAAAAAATCAGTTTGGACAAGTTGTTGCGTTACTATTTTAAGGTGATTGATCCGGTGAGCGTGAATAAGCAGGGTAATGATGTGGGTAGGCAGTATCGCACAGGGATTTATTATACCAATAGCGCGGATAAAGAAGTGATAGATCACGCCTTAAAAGCGTTGCAAAAAGAAGTGAAAGGCAAAATCGCTATTGAAGTGGAGCCTTTAAAAAATTATGTGAGGGCTGAAGAGTATCACCAAGATTATTTGAAGAAAAATCCTGGTGGTTATTGCCATATTGATTTGAAAAAGGCGGATGAAGTGATTGTGGATGATGATAAATACACCAAACCCAGCGATGAAGTTTTAAAGAAAAAACTCACCAAACTCCAGTATGAGGTGACGCAAAACAAACACACTGAGAAACCCTTTGAAAATGAGTATTACAACAAAGAAGAAGAGGGCATTTATGTGGATATTACCACAGGCGAGCCGTTATTTTCTTCAGCGGATAAATACGACTCCGGTTGCGGGTGGCCAAGCTTTTCTAAGCCTATCAATAAAGATGTGGTGAAATACGAAGACGATGAGAGCCTTAACAGGAAACGCATTGAAGTGTTGAGCCGTATTGGTAAGGCGCATTTAGGGCATGTGTTTAACGATGGGCCTAAAGAATTAGGGGGCTTAAGGTATTGCATTAATAGCGCGGCTTTAAGGTTTATCCCCTTAAAAGACATGGAAAAAGAGGGCTATGGCGAGTTTATCCCTTATATCAAAAAGGGTGAATTGAAAAAATACATCCAAGATAAAAAAACGCATTAAGGGGTAATGACTAAGCCCCCTAAGGGGGGTTAAGCGTTTGGTTATCTTAAAAACGCTAAAGTCCGCCCACTGATTTATTCTTAACTATTCTTATTCAAAAAAAACAATCTCTATAAAATGGTTTTTATTTCTTAAAAGAAATGTTTTAAAAAATGCCTTTGAGCATTTTTACCCCATAATGAGCTTGTGTAAAGTCGCTAAAATGCTTAAAGCATAAATGAGGAGCAACAGGATTTTATGCACCTTTTCATTAGCTAAAGCAATGAGCTTAATGCCAATGCCCACCCCTAAAAACGCTCCAATACCGGTAATCACCCCCGCTTGAACGCTTATGTCATCAAGAACCTTCCCGTTATAAAGAGAAATGACCCCAGATAAAGAAGCGAACACCACAAAAAATAGCCCCAAAGGCACGATTTTTTTAGAATCGTATTTCAAAAAATAGCCCAAAAACGGCACCATTAAAATCCCTCCACCCATGCCTAGCGGGATAGAAAAAATGCCGGTAACAAAACCGGCGAGCATCAAAACCCCATGCGTTCTGTCCATAGACACAAAAGGGATCGAGCGCTTTTTTTCTGGCGTTTTGTTATTCGCATGCAAATCAAAATGCATTTCTTCAAAATGCTCAGGCTTCTTGTTGCTAGAAAAAGCGTATTTGATAAAGGTGTAGCACACCACCACCACAAACACAGCCATTAAAATCTTATCGTCAATGATTTTTAAGATAAAGCTCCCTAAAATCGCCCCCATTAGCCCTCCAAACGCAGCAAATGAGCCTTCTCTCAAATCCAATAAGCCCTTTTTGTAATTGATGATAGAGCCGACCACTGAAGAAAAAAGCATTTGCATGAGCGAAATACCCACCGCATGGCTATAGCTAAAATGGGCAAAAATCGCGCTAGGGACGACAATCTCCCCCCCACCAATACCAAAAAACCCGGCGGTAATGCCGGTGAATAGCCCCACAAGAGCCAAAATGAACGCTGTTGATTCTTCCATAAAAAAACTCCCTAAATTCTAAATGATTACTTTATCAAAAAAGAGTGATAATCTTTAAAAAATTTTTCTTTAATGATTGCAAAAATAGGGTTTTGATCACTTTAATTTTACAGCTTGAGAGCGATTACAAGAGACTATCCTCTTTACTTGCTTGATTTAAAAAGGCTTTCAAGCGTTTTTAAACAAACCCCCCTTTTTAAGAGGGTTTTAATAAGCAAACACATAATTGAGAAAAAGGCTATACATCCTTCTGTATTCTAGTTTAGCGCCCATGAAAGAATAATAGTTGGTGTTGATCGTGGGGATCTTAAAGCCTAATTCAATGCCATGCTGAGCGCTATGATCGCTGTTTTTTTTCTTAGGCCTAGCGAGATTCATTCTCAAGCCCAAATCAAACAAAAATTGGAAGTTAGAAGTGCTGACATTAGCGTTATAAATGCCATTCATCATGGTCAAATTCACTTGTTGGGAATTAAGCCACGAAGTCCCGGCTAACGCAAAGCCTCCAAAAAGCCCCACGGAGAGCTTGTTATTCTTGCCTAAAAAGTTGGTGTTTTTATCGTTAATGAAATTATAAAGCGCATCCATTCCCACCCCATAAGTCCAAACATCAGAAGCGGAGTTAAAAAAGTTGGATTTGATATAAGCATGGTTGTAATCAAAAAAGCCGTAATACCTTAACCCCCAATTCCTTTTTTTACCAAAGAATTGTTTATAGCCCACTTGCACGCCGATCCCATTCATCGCCCCATTATTGTTTTGATAGTCAATCACGCCGATGCGCCTGAAAGGGTTTTTGCCTAATTCTTGCGTGATGGTTTGGAGCTGGTTGTATTTGTTGGTATCCAAAGAATAAGTGAGCAAACCTTCTGGGGAATTAGGGTTTTGAGTGGAATGCGTCATGTTTTGAAGAGACTTGGCGTTAGGCAAGTGAGAGATACCGTTATTAATTGCTGTAGAGTCTTTATTTAGAGTGTTAAGGGCTTCTTTAAAATTCAAAATGGTTTGAGATAAAGCCTTATCTTGATTGACCTGGTTGCCATAATAAGCGGTGTGTTGCTCTAAAGAATTGAGAGTTTCTTTCACAAACGCGCAACCTGAACCCCAAGTGTTATTAGTGATCACGCCAGCCGATCCTGCTTTACATTCTTCTAAATCCCCTTGGATAGGCCCTTGAATGCTGTGGAAATTGTCCGCTACTTGTTGGGCTAAGCTTAAAATCTCTGCTTGAGCGTTCGCTCTGTTGAGCATTTCTTGAGCGAACCCTTTGTCTTTGGAAGTGTAGGGGTTGAAATTTTCTGGTTGCGTGATTTGGGTGTTTTCATTAGCGTTAAGCTGTTTGGTTTTTTCTAAAACGGCTTGAGCGTTTTTAATCATCTCGTTAATAGCGTTAAAAGAAGGGCCAAAAATATCCACTACATTCCCAGGTGTAGAACTCAACCCCCACGCTTTACCGCCATTGCTCGTTTGCACATGCGGCTTTTGAGTAATAAGGACTTGCATGATAGTAGCGGCTTGTTGCAAAAGGTATTCAGCGTTATTGTGGTATGTCAATTGTATTGTGGGCGAGAATGATGATCCGCCTGAATAAGAGGTTGGGATCTCTTTCCCATTCTCTGTATAATAATGCTCTATGATATTGTTTTGTGTAGTGGTCTTATAATTGGTTTGTTGTATGTTGACTACCCCTGTTTTGGTGGTGTCGTTCAAGGCAGGCATCCCGCCCCCTTGATTTTGGTTTAAAGCGGTTTGGATAATTTGATAAGCTTGGTTGAGCTCTTGGTATTTTTCAATGGATAGAATACCATTGGGGCCTGTCCCATACGCTTGATTACAAGTGGTGGTTGTCCTATTAAGGGCTGGTGTGTTACCAAACGATCGATAGCTTTGATTGTTGGTAGGGCCAGGACCGCAGCCAATAAAAAGGGCTATGACTTGCCACATGCCCACAGCGGCATTGAGCGCTAAAGCCACAGCTTGATAGGCGGGGGAAGTGGTGGTAGTGCTAGTGAGGTTAATCGCACTTGAGCTTAAATTATCAATCGCGCCGGTGATCGCGCTTGGCGTGCTGGCTAGATTGACTAAGGAATTTAAGTAATTGTATTGGTTTAAAAGGTTGTTTAAATTATCGTATCTGTCCGCAAGATTTTGCAATGCTCCAGTGTTTTTCACTTTTTGGACCGCTTCACCGATCTGATAGCCCACACTCATATAAAACCCGTCATCTTCAGCCCTTGATAATGAAGCTATGAGAGAGAAAGAGAGAGCAAAGAGAGATTTTTTGATTTTCATGGTTTCTCCTTTTAATAGATTTTCTTGGTTTCACATTCCCATGACATTCCCATGATAGTGCATGTTTATGAAATTCCACCATTTTACCATAAAATGCTTATTCTTAACTTAAAATTTATATTTTGAAAAAAAAAAAAANAAAAAAAAAAAAACGATTTTAAGTATTTTTTACAATAAAATATTTAAAAAAGCTTAACGCTAAGAAAAATTTTATTGGTTTGAAATTGGTTTTTAAATCTTATAATCAAGCCATTCTAATGAGAAAGAAAGGCATGTTGGAAAAGATACAAAAAGAATGGTTGAGCAACATTCAAAAAGATTTGTTGTCTGGTTTTGTGGTGGGGCTTTCTGTGATCCCAGAGACGGCCGGCTTTGCGATCATGGTGGGTTTAGATGTGGGCGTGGCGTTTTATACGACCTTTTACATGGCTTTTGTTTTGTCTCTTTTTGGGGCTAGAAAGGCGATGATTAGCGCAGCGGCCGGTTCAGTGGCGCTCATTTTAGTGGGCGTGGTTAAAAAGTATGGGCTTGAATACGCGGGCGTGGCGACTCTTATGGCAGGGGTGTTGCAAATTCTTTTAGGCTATTTGAAAATAGGGAATCTTTTGAGGTTTATCCCTCAATCAGTGATGTATGGCTTTGTGAACGCGCTAGGCATTTTGCTGTTAATGGAGCAATTCAAATTCCTTCAAAACCAAAATTTAGGGGTGTTTATCTTGCTTGTTATTGGGATATTGATCATTTATCTCTTCCCCTTAATCACTAAAAAAATCCCCTCTAATCTGGTTTGTATCCTTGCAATCAGCGCGATCGCTTTAATTTTTGATGTGCATGCGCCGAATTTGGGGAGCATTGAGCAAGGGGTTTCAGGCTTTCATTTCATCATTATCCCCAAAAATTTGGATTTTAAAATAATGATAGGATTGTTGCCTTATGCTCTTTCTTTAGCACTAGTAGGCACGATAGAAAGTTTATTGACCGCTAAAACTTTAGATGTGATTTTAAAAGACGGCGTGAGCGATAAAAATAAAGAAACTAAAGCGCAAGGCTTGGGGAATATCATTTCAGGGCTTTTGGGGGGAATGACAGGGTGCGCTTTAGTGGGGCAGTCTATCATCAACGCAAAATCCGGGGCCAAAACAAGGCTTTCTACTTTTTTTGCCGGCTTTTCTTTAATGGTGCTAATATTAGTGTTTAATGAATATGTGGTTAAGATCCCCATTGTGGCAGTTGTGGCGGTGATGGTGATGATTTCTTTCACCACTTTTAATTTCCAATCCATTATCAACATTAAAAAAATCAAGCTCTATGACATGTTCAACATGCTCTTAGTCGTGGCGGTGGTTTTATACACGCATAATTTAGCGATAGGGGTTGTGGTGGGGGTTTTAGTCAATGCGTTATGGATCAAATCTAAAGGGATTGCGTGAATTTTTGCTATAAAAAAAGATGAGTTAAAAGTATGGCTCCAGATGTAGGATTCGAACCTACGACCAAGCGGTTAACAGCCGCCTACTCTACCGCTGAGCTAATCTGGAATTTCGCTCAAAAAATAAAGAGAAATTTTAGTGTGTTTTTTGTAAAAAGTCAAGTAAAATGATGCCATTATTCATTGAGAGCCAAAAAGTTGGCTTTGTCCTCATTAGTAATGAGAACCGATTCCATATCAATAAGCCAAAACATAATTGAAATACACGCTATAAAGTCTTCGGTATGCTAATTTAGCGCCCATGAAAGAATAGTAATTCGTGTTGATGGTGGGGATTTTCACGCCTAATTCAACGCCATGGTGAATCCCTTGAAGCCTTAAACCGGTATTGAATAAGAATTGGAAATTGGTGTTGTTGATTTTAGCACTGTAGATGCTAGTGGTGGTTTTTAAATTCATAAATTGGGAATTGAGCCATGTCGTGCCTGCTAGAGCGATGCCTCCAAAAATACCAAAAGAGACTTTGCGGTTTTTATCGGATCCGCCATTGATGAAATTCAATAAAAGATCGCTGCCGGCGCCATAAGTGAAAACGTTGGAAGCGGAGTTAAAAAAGTTGGATTTGATATAGGCATGGTTGTAATCAAAAAAGGCATAATAACGGATCCCAAAAAATTTATTTTTCCCAAAGAATTGCTTATAGCCTAATTGCACGCCCACGCCGTTCATCGCCCCGTTATTGCTTTGAGAGTTAATCAATCCCACGCTTCTAAAAGGGTTATGGCCAAACTCTTTGGTGGTAGTTTGGAATTGGGAATATTGGGTTTCGTTGAGAGAATAACTATAGCTAGATCGGCTCACCAAACTTTGAAACCCTTTAGAACCGGGCGTTTTTTGAAGGGTGTTATAGATGGTTGCTAAATTGTCTCCTTTGAGGTAAGAGATCGTGTCATTAATAACGCTTGATACTTGATTAAGGTTTTTATTGAAATCAGCGTTGGTAAACGCGCTTGGTTGGTTTGGATTTTCTGGGTCGGTTCTTCGGGATTGCGCGGCGGCTTCTTTAGCGCTATTTATCATGCTGTTTATGGCGTTAAAGGTGCTGCCAAAAATAGCGCATGCGTTCCCGCTTGCATTAATGCCCCATGGTTTGCCATTGCCTCCGTCTATTCCTGGACATTGGCTTTGAAGGGTGCTAATAATGGTGCTAGCTTGCCCTAAAAGATGTTCGTAGTCATTTTCAATCGTGGTATTATTGTTGGCTGTATTTTTATTTTCTAGAGTATTTTGGAGCAATTGAGAAATCGCATTGATTTTGTTGTATTCACTAGTGGATAGCGAGTTATTGGCTAAATTAGAGGCTATCACTTGCCACATGCCCACCGCAGAGCTGAGCGCTGAGGATACGGCTTCTTTAGCGGTATTAGGGGTCGTTTTCAATCTGCTAGCGCTCTCTTTTAGATTGTCAATCGCTTGAGCGGTGCTTGAATCAGCGCTAGAGGCCGTTTGTTTGAGTTCGTTATAGCGGGTTAAAAGATTGTTTAAATTTTCGTAAGCGTTGGAGACTTTTTGGATTTCGCCGGTGTTTTTCACTTGTTGAACCGCTTCGCCGATTTGATAGCCCACGCTCATAAAAACGCCGTCATTTTCAGCCAGGAGCGGTGAAACCATAAGAGAAAGTAAAATCGTTTTTTTCATAAAATGTTCCTTAAAGTAATGTTTTATTTGTAAAATCGTATCAAATTGAAACTTTATTTACAATGCGTTTAAATTATGCCATAAATTTATTGAATTTTTAATAAAATTAAGCAAAAATTAAGAAATTTTGCTTTTTTTTGGATTTAAAAAGAGGTTTTTGATGGTGGAAAATGCTTTGAGTGCTTTTTAAAATTTAGCGCTCAAAGGAGATTGGGGTTAAAAATTTTCAAAGCGTTTTGCAAATCTTCTTTGGTGTCAATGCCCACGCTTTCGCTTTGAACGATTTTCACTGCAATCTTTTTTTGGTAATACAAAGCCCTTAATTGCTCTAATTTTTCTAGTTCCTCTAAAACGCAAGCTTTTAAAGCACATAATTCTTCTAAGATTTCTTTATTGTGGAAGCCATAAATACCGATATGCCCTAAAAGGGGGGTTTGGCGTTTCATATCAGCGTCTCGTAAAAAGGGGATAAGGGAGCGCGAAAAATACAAGGCGTTATTTTGATGATCTAAAACCACCTTGACTAAATTGGGGCTTTTGGCTTGCCTTTCATCAATGACTTTAGCGCAAGTTGCCATGAAAGGGGCGTTTTTGGTGGCTTCTAATAAGGCTAAAATGACTTCTTTTTCTAAAAAAGGCTCATCGCCTTGCAGGTTTAAAACCCTTTCATCGTTTTTTAACCCTAAAATTCGCG
Organism: Helicobacter pylori FD535; assembly: GCF_000296015.2. Classification (GTDB taxonomy): domain Bacteria; phylum Campylobacterota; class Campylobacteria; order Campylobacterales; family Helicobacteraceae; genus Helicobacter; species Helicobacter pylori_CT. The sequence continues at coordinate 15,474 of NZ_AKHP02000004.1, read as the reverse complement.
CCGCTTCCAAACAGCGTTCCGTGCCGCTATTATGGTGTTTGGAGGTTAGCACCGCTTTAATGCGGAATTTTTGGCATGTTTGCATGATGCTTTCATCATCGCAAGCGACTACGCATTCATCTACTAGATTCGCATTTTTAGCGCAACGGACTACCATAGGCAAGCCAAAAATATCTTCTAGCACTTTATTTTCAAAACGACTGGATTTTAATCTGGCAGGAATGATAATCATCTTTAAACCTTTTTAAGCCTTATGAAAATAGGGGATTTTTATGGTATTATACCCATTAAAAGCTTATTCCTTTTATTATTAGGGATTTAGGCTATTGAACTTTAGGAGTTTTAATGATATTAAGAGCGAGTGTGTTGAGCGCGTTACTTCTTGTAGGCTTAGGGGCAGCCCCTAAACATTCAGTTTCAGCTAATGACAAACGGATGCAGGATAATTTAGTGAGCGTGATTGAAAAACAGACCAATAAAAAGGTGCGTATTTTAGAAATCAAACCTTTAAAATCCAGCCAGGATTTAAAAATGGTCGTTATTGAAGATCCGGACACTAAATACAATATTCCGCTTGTAGTGAGTAAGGATGGTAATTTAATCATAGGGCTTAGCAATATCTTTTTTAGCAATAAAAGCGAAGATGTGCAATTAGTCGCAGAAACCAATCAAAAAATCCAAGCCCTTAACGCTACCCAGCAAAATAGCGCGAAATTGAACGCTATTTTTAATGAAATACCGGCTGATTATGCGATAGAGTTGCCCTCTACTAACGCTAAAAATAAGGATAAAATCCTTTATATTGTTTCTGATCCCATGTGCCCGCATTGCCAAAAAGAGCTCACTAAACTCAGGGATCACTTAAAAGAAAACACCGTGAGAATGGTTGTAGTGGGGTGGCTTGGAGTCAATTCAGCTAAAAAAGCGGCTTTGATCCAAGAAGAAATGGCGAAAGCTAGGGCTAGGGGAGCGAGCGTGGAAGATAAAATCTCTATTCTTGAAAAGATTTATTCCACCCAATACGATATTAACGCTCAAAAAGAGCCTGAAGATTTGCGTACTAAAGTGGAAAATACCACTAAAAAGATTTTTGAATCCGGTATGATTAAAGGCGTGCCTTTCTTATACCATTATAAGGCATGATATAAGGTTACTCTCATGAAAAAACCCTACAGAAAGATTTCTGATTATGCGATCGTGGGTGGTTTGAGCGCGTTAGTGATGGTGAGCATTGTGGGGTGTAAGAGCAATGCCGATGACAAACCAAAAGAGCAAAGCTCTTTAAGTCAAAGCGTTCAAAAAGGCGCGTTTGTGATTTTAGAAGAGCAAAAGGATAAATCTTACAAGGTTGTTGAAGAATACCCCAGTTCAAGAACCCACATTATAGTGCGCGATTTGCAAGGCAATGAACGAGTGTTAAGCAATGAAGAGATTCAAAAGCTCATCAAAGAAGAAGAAGCCAAAATTGATAACGGCACGAGCAAGCTTATCCAACCTAATAATGGAGGGAGTGGAGGGAGTAATGAAAGCTCAGGCTTTGGCTTGGGGAGCGCGATTTTAGGGAGTGCGGCGGGGGCGATTTTAGGGAGTTATATTGGCAATAAGCTTTTCAATAACCCTAATTATCAGCAAAACGCCCAACGGACCTACAAATCCCCACAAGCTTACCAACGCTCTCAAAATTCCTTTTCTAAAAGCGTGCCCAGTGCTTCAAGCATGGGCGGAGCGAGTAAGGGACAGAGTGGGTTTTTTGGCTCTAGTAGGCCTACCAGTTCGCCTGCGGTAAGCTCTGGGACAAGGGGCTTTAACTCATAATTTAATCTATTCAAGGCTAAAAAATGCAAGTGATTCCTTTAAAACCTTTAGACAATAAGACCTTAGAAGAAATCGGCTTAGATTGGCACACTAATGACGACATGTCGTCTTATATCGCTGATGAAATGGTGGTTGTTTCTCAAAAAGAAGCGGACGCTTATTATGACGCTTGTAATGAGCTTTATGACATGTTTGTAGAGACGGCTGAAGAGACCATTAAAAACGATCGCTTTTTTGAATTGGATATTCCTAACGCGCTCATTCCTATGATCAAACAGAGTTTTGAAGAAGAAGTGCATTGGCATATTTACGGGCGTTTTGATTTAGCCGGGGGGCTTGATGGCAAGCCTATTAAATTACTGGAATTTAACGCTGATACCCCCACCATGCTCTATGAAACTGCGGTGATTCAATGGGCGTTACTCAAAGCGAATGGCTATGATGAAAACAAGCAATTCAATAACCTTTATGAAGCGCTTGGCGAGAATTTTAAACGCATGGTCACTTTAGGCGAAGACACGAGCCGTTTTGAGGAAATGTATGAGGGGTGGAAAATCCTTTTTTCAAGCGTTAGGGGGAATATTGAAGAAGAACGCACCATGCATTTTTTACAAGACGCTGCTCAGAGCGTGGGGTTTGAAACGGATTTTTCTTACATTGATGAGGTGGAATTTAATATAGAAGAGGGCGTGTTTAAAAACGGCTTGAATTATGAGTTTTTATTCAAACTAATCCCATGGGAAAATATCGCTATTGATGAGCCAGAATTAGCCCTTTTGATGCAAGGCATGATGGAAAATAAAAACACGATTTTTTTAAACCCCGCTTACACGATCCTTTTCCAATCCAAGCGTTTTTTAAAACTTTTATGGGACAGATACCCCAACCACCCCTTATTGTTAGAAACGAGCTATGAACCTTTAGCCAATAAAAAGCAAATCAAAAAAGTGGCTTTTGGTAGGGAAGGGGCGAATAGTGAAATCTTTGAAGCTTCCATGCAATCGCTTTTGAAAACGGACGGCGTTTATTCTAACCACAAACCCGTTTATCAAGAGTTTTACGAGCTCAATTCGCATAACGGGTTGTATTATCAGCCTAATGTGTTTTTCGCTTATGAATCTTGCGCGCTAGGGTTTAGAAAAGGGGGGTTGATCTTGGATAATTTTTCAAAATTCGTGAGCCACAGGTTGCAATAATGACCGCAACGATGCGTTATTTTCACATCTATGCGACCACTTTTTTCTTCCCTTTGGCGCTTCTTTTTGCGGTTAGCGGGCTTTCATTGCTCTTTGGGGTGCGCCAAGACACTGGCGCTACGATCAAAGAGTGGGTTTTAGAAAAATCCTTAAAAAAAGAAGAACGATTGGATTTTTTGAAAGACTTTCTGAAAGAAAACCATGTCGCTATGCCTAAAAAGATAGAGCCTAGAGAGTATAGGGGAGCGTTGGTTATTGGCACGCCTTTGTATGAAATCAACCTTGAAACTAAAGGCACTCAAACAAAAATCAAAACCATTGAAAGGGGCTTTTTAGGCGCGCTCATCATGCTGCATAAGGCTAAGGTGGGCGTTGTGTTTAAGGCGCTTTTGGGGATTTTTTGCGTGTTTTTATTGTTGTTTTATTTGAGCGCGTTTTTAATGGTGGCTTTTAAGGACACTAAACGCATGTTTATAAGCGTTTTGATAGGGAGTGTGGTGTTCTTTGGAGCGATCTATTGGTCTTTGTAGGGTTTAAAAACACTAAAAGTATTTTTTTATAATCAAAATAAAAGAGCTAAGCGAGCGGTAGTTTCTCATAACACGCTCTTATAGGGTTAGGGGGATTTAGTTTTGGGGAGAGTTTTTCAAAATACCCCCTATCCCCTTATGAGTTTTAAAAATCCCGTTTTTTAAAAAATTAAAGCTTATTCATAGTGGAGCAACGCTAAGGGTATTTGAGATTTTCCCTAGACTGATGCGAGAGTTTGGGTTTCACTCTGTATCCCTATAATAGGGATTTTACAGATTTTGATCTCTAACGCATCCGCTCTTTTTGTGCATCATGTCTTTAAAAGCGTAACTCCTTTACCCTAGATACGAACGCAATGTTATAGATTAGCAGCATTACAAACACTAAAGATTAAAAATTAATAGGGTGGGTTTCTGCTTTGGTTCTTAAAACAGAGCCAAATCTTTGAAAAGTTTTGAGTCAAACACGATGATAATTTAGGGGATTGATTGAATTTTTCAATACCCCCTAAGTTTAGTGAGGTTTTCGCATGCTTGTTTCATGCCTAGCTTACAGCCCTTGTCATAAATCGTTATGGCGTTTTCTTTGTCTTTCATGTTGTAATACATGCCCGCTAGAGCGAAGCAACCCACTTCATCGCCCATATCGCAACCCCTTTCATAATTATCAAGGGCTTTCCTCAAGTCTTTTGGAACAGCATCCCCTTGGGAATACATAAAGCCCATCCTGGAGCAACTCACCGCGCTCCCCATATCGCATGCTTGTTTGAAATAATTAAAAGCCTTTTGGGGATCTTTTTTGACATACCTGCCTAGCATATACATAGAGCCCAAACTCGCGCAACCACCAGAATTGTTTAACCCGCAGGCTTTTTGCAAATAATCAAACGCCACTTCAAAATCTTCATCAAGTCCTGCATCGCCATTTTCAAACAAACTCCCTAACGCACGGCAAGCCTGCCCATCATCTAATCGGCATGCTTTCAAATAATAGATGACGGCTTTATGGTTGCTTTGTTTGACTTCTAAAAAGCCTTTTTCATAAGCCACGCCCAAAACATAACACCCCTTAGCCATATCAAAATTACAGCTTTTTTGGTAGTAGGTAACCGCTTGAGCGGCATTGCCTTTGATTTTTCGGTCATAAATAATGCCTAAATTGTAGCAACTCTCAGGGTGTTTTAAAACGCACGCCTTAGCGTAAGCGTCAATGGCCTCTTGATAATTTTGAGCCGTGCCTAACCCCTCATCATAAAGCCCCCCTAAACCAAAACACCCTTCCCTATCATCAGCTTGGCATGCGGTTTTATAATATTCTAGGGCTTTTTTATAATCTATTCTAGTGCCTTGCCCGTTTTCATAAATGATTCCTAATTGCGTGCAACCTTCACTCACCCCATCGTTGCATGCTTTTTTAAAATAAGATGCCGCTTTAGAATAATTCCCGCTTTTATAGGCTCTTTCAGCAATCCCCAAAAAACTATTGTCTTGTTTCCCCCATAAATGGGCATTCAAGCTCCAAAAAAATAACCCACAAACTAATATTTTTAAAATTTTGACACTCATTTCTACCTTCTTTTAAATTCTGATTTTTAGAACCCTCTTCAATCAAAACAAAAAATGCAACGCTCCATTTTAACATAAATCAAGCGCTTTGATTAAGGCTTAAGAGGATCCTTACGCTCTCCTTTATGCTCTAAAGAGGTGATATAAAGGTAAATCGCTTGGATTTCTTCTAAATTGAGATTGTATTTAGGCATCATGCCTTTGCCTAAACTCAAGGCGTCTTTAAAGGTTTTAAAATCTAAATGGTTGATTTTAGGGGCGTAGAGGATTTTTTTTTCGCCTTTTTCGTAATAAAAAGTGATTTCTTGCTTTTCGCCTTTAATGCCATGGCATTTCGCGCACGCAACACCCCTAGGGTTTTTATAAAGAGCCATCCCGTATTCCAAATCAGAGATGAAATCCGCTTCTTTAGCGTTCAAATTTAACCACCACCCAAACAAAACCAGCGCGATAAACAAACGCATTAAAACAACTGCGCCTTTTCTAAAATCTCTTTAGCCCCACTTTGTAAAAACGCCTCTAAAAGCTCTTGAATTAAATCAAACGCCTTAGTTTTATCCCCTTGCTTTTCTTTAGTAATGACTTCTTTCCCGTTAGGCAAGCCTAAAACCGCCTGGATTTTAACCCTATCGCCCACTAAACTCGCATGCACGCCTATAGGGATCTGACACCCCCCATTAAGCCCCTTAATAAACTCCCTTTCTAAATGGCAACAAAACGCGCTTTCTTCATCGTTGAGTTTTTGGAGCGTGGCAAAATGCTTGTGGTTTTTGAGCATTTCTACCCCTAAAGCCCCCTGACCCATGCTGGGAATCATTTCTTCCACGCTAAAAGCCTTGCGGTATTTCGCGCCTTGAATTTCTAGGCGGCATAACCCGGCTTCAGCTAAAATGATAGCGTCAAATTCTCCGCATTCAAGCTTTTTCAAACGGGTTTGGACATTCCCCCTTAAGCTTTCTGTGTCTAGATCCTGGCGTTTCAGTTTGAGCTGCATGGAGCGCCTTAAAGAGGTCGTGCCAACCTTGGCCCCTTTAGGCAAACTCATCAAATCAGGGAATTTCACGCTCAAAAAAGTGTCCCTCACATCAGCCCTTTTGGTGATGCATGCCAAGTCTAACCCCTTTTCAAACACGACCGGCACGTCTTTTAAAGAATGCACCGCCAAATCAATTTCGCCTTTTAAAAGCAATTCTTCTAATTCCTTAGTGAATAGCCCCTTACCGCCAATCTTATTTAAAGGGGTGTCTAAGATTTTATCGCCCTTAGTCTTAACGATTTGAATCTCGCTTTCTATCAAGCATTCTTTTTTCAGGCGCTCTTTAATGTGATTCGCTTGCCATAAGGCTAATTCGCTCCCCCTAGAGCCAATCACTAAATTTCCCACTCTCTCCCCCTTATTCGCTCGCTAACATTTCTAAAATTTTTTCTTCTAATTCTGCGTCTTTAAGCGTTTGTTTTTCTAAATTAGCGCGTTTGATGCATTCAAATTCTTTATTCTCTAAAGTTTGCTTCCCAATAATGAGCGCCAATCGTTCCCCAATCAATTCAAAATCCCTCATCTTCGCCCCAAAACGCGCGTCTCTGTCATCTAGTAGCGCATCAACACCCTTTTGAAGCAGCCTTTCATACACTTCAAAAGCGAGTTTTTTTTGCGCTTCATCTTTCCAATTAGAAACCACGATCACCACATCAAAAGGAGCGGTATTTTTCGTCCATACACAGCCTAGATCATCGCTTTTTTGCTCTAAAATCGCGCTGAGCAATCGGCTAATGCCTATCCCATAGCACCCCATTTCAAAAAACCGCTCCTTACCATTCTTATCCAAGAAACTAGCTTTCAAGCTTTTAGCGTAGCCTTGCCCGAGTTTGAAAATATGCCCCACTTCCAAACTCTTATGGTATTTCAACGTTCCTTGACAATTAGGGCAATGATCGCTCTCTTTAACCTGGACAATATCCGCATAAACAAGATTTTCAAACCCTTTTAAATCCACGCCCACCGCATGAAAATCCTTTTCATTAGCCCCAGCGATCAAGCAATCACTCTCTTTTAAATCACCATCAAAAACAATGTAAGAAACATGCTTTTTCAAGCCATAAGGCCCTATAAAACCCGCTATTAACCCCGCATTATCCAAATCTTTTTGACTCGCCTCTCTCAATTCTAAAGCGTTCGCTCCTATAATGTTCAAGGCGTTTAGGGCTTTAACTTCCTCCAAATTGTCATCGCCCCTAACAAAAAAGCACGCTAGGGTTTCTTTATCTTTATGGATCACCTTTCTCACAAGTGCTTTTAAAACAAAATAAGGCTCTGTTTTAAAAAACTCCGCCACGCTTTGCGCGCTAGTGGTATTAGGGGTAGGGAATTTCGCTAATTGCGCTTTTGGGACATTTAAAGGCTCAAGCCTTTTAGAGCGTTTAGCGATTTCAATGTTGGCGGCATAATCGCAATTTTTACACACCACGATCGTGTCTTCCCCGCATTCTGTTAAAACGACAAATTCCCTGCTCTTACTCCCCCCAATCGCCCCGCTATCCGCTTCCACAATGCGAAAATCCAAACCCAAATCGCTCAAAATCTCTTTATAAGCGCTTTGCGTGTTTAAAAATTCCTTATCCAAGCTCTCAGCGTCTTCATGAAAGCTATAACCATCTTTCATGATAAATTCCCTCGCTCTCACCAGCCCAAATCGTGGGCGGATTTCATCACGGAATTTCGTGTGGATTTGATAGAGATGGACGGGTAATTGCTTGTAGCTTTTAATGAAATTAGCGGCAATTTCGGTGATATTTTCTTCTAAAGTGGGGCTTAAAACAAAATCATTGTCTTTTCGGTCTTTAAAAACCAATAATTCCTTGCCGTATTTATCCAAACGACCTGATTTTTCCCACAAACTCGCCAAAACCACAAAACTCATTAAAATATTTTGCGCCCCATGCTCTTGCATGCGTTTGTGCGTGATGTTTTCTATCTTGTCTAGCACTTTTTTAGCTAAAGGCAAAAAATTATAAATCCCGCTGCCTACTTGATAAATGTATCCTGCTTGAGCTAAGTGTTTATGGCTTTTTAACACGGCATCTTTAGGGGGTTCTTTGAGAGTGGGGGCAAAGAGTTTTGAAAACAGCATGCATTATTCCTCGTAATATTCGCATTTATAGAGATTCAAATTCTGGGCATGATTAGCGTTAGATTTGTCCAAATTAAACAAGTTTTTAATCGCACCCACAAGCACATCGGATTCTTCTTTTTGAGCATTCTTCTTCAAGGCGATGGTGGGGTGGTGTAAAAAAGTATTGAAAGCGTTGTGCAAGATCTTTTCAATGTTGTTTTCGTATTCTTTAGGCACATAGCGTTTTTTAAGCGCTTTTTGCAATTCCTTCTGGGCTGAAATCCTGGCTAATTCCCTTAAATCCTTAATCACAGGCTCTACTTCTAAACTTTGGATCCACTGGTAAAACTCCATTGTGGCAAGCCCTACAATCTCATAAGCTTTAATTCTGCTCTCTTGCCTGTTTTCCACATTTTCTCTCACCATAGGCTCTAAATCATCAACGCTGTATAAGAAAATATTATCCAATACCGGCTTTTCAATGTTTCGTGGCACGGCTAAATCAAACCAAAAACGCCTGAAAATCGTTTCTTTTAACATGCCATTTTGCACGATAAAGTTCGGCGAAGAAGTGGCGCAAAAAAGCAGTTCGTATTCATTGATATAAGCGTTTAAATTTTCTATATTTTGAAAGCTCACTTTTTTTGGCTCTTCTAATTCTTTGATGAAATCTTCAAATTTAGCCGCATTACGCCCTAAGATGAGCGCTTCAAATTGCTTGTTTAAAAGGTGCTTGATGACCAATTGAGCCATCTCGCCAAGCCCTATCACAAGGGCTTTTTTATCCTTAATCCTTTCTTTTTCAAAAATATTAAGTGCTTCTTTGACCGCCACTGAAGAGATGGAGACCCCTTGTTTGGAAATGCCGGTTAAATTGCGCACTTTAGCGGCGCATTTGAAAGCAAAATGGAGCAATCGGGTTAAATCTTTGGAGCAAAATTTCTCTTCAAAAGCGAATTTATAGGCGTTTTTCATCTGCCCTGTGATTTGAGTTTCCCCCACTACTAGGCTATCTAGACTGCTGCACACGCTAAAGACATGATGGACTGCACTTTCATCAGTGCTCATTAAAACGCATTTTTCTAAATCAGACACGCTCATTTTTTTATTTTGAGCCAAAATTTTCAATAACGCGCTTTTTTGTTCGTTAGCGTGAGCGCCATGCCTTAGGCTCGCATAGATTTCAAAGCGGTTACATGTGGATAACACCATGCACTCTTTGATATTAGGGCAATGGTTTTTAATGGTTTGTAAAAATTCTCTAAGCATTGCGGGCGAATTGATAGCGAGTTTTTCTCGCATTTCCAAGCTCATGCTTTTATGCGTAAAGGCTAGGGTGAAATATTTTGACAAATGAGTTTCTAACTCCATTAAAAAGTCCTATAAATGACATCTTGCGCTAGCTTTTCTAAAATCAAATTGTTTTCCCCTTTAATGGCTTCAAGGGCCTTCTTAGAATAAACTTGAGCGGTTTTAAGGGTTTCTTCTATGATACCATATTGCTTGAATTTTTCCTTAGTCCATTCTATGATTTCATGACTATCTTGTTTAAAATAAGAAATTAAAAGCCCTTGTTCATGCTGATTTAATTTTTCATATAAAAGCAAGTAGGGTAAAGTGGTCTTGCCTTCTTTAAAATCGCTGAAATTGGGCTTGCCTAAAGTTTTGGCGTCTTGAGTGATGTCCAATAAATCATCAATGATTTGAAACGCCATGCCAAAATTCAATCCAAAATCCGCATACATTTTTGCGTCTTTATCCAAAAGAACCGCCATGCTCTTTAAGCTCGCTTCTATGAAATGAGCGGTCTTGTCTTCTAAAATGCGCCAGTATTTTTGCTTGTCGCTATTAAAACTTCCCCCCACAAACACATCTTCAATCTCGCCTCTAGAGAGCCTTAAAACCGCATTAGAGAGGGCTTTGGCGATGGATTCACCCATTTTAGAGAGTTCAAAAAAGGCTTTAGAATAAAACACATCCCCAAGCATCACGGCGTTAAAATTACCAAAAAGAGCGTTAATGCTGGGGAGTTTTCGGCGCATGGCCGCCTTGTCAATCACATCGTCATGCAATAAGGAAGCGGTCTGTATCATTTCTACAATCGCGCACAAATTGAATGCTTTATCCAATAAAATAGCGTCTGTTTTTTCGTCTAACAAAGCGAGCATGAGTTTGGAGCGCAGCATTTTTGAAGGGCCGATCTTAGAAAATAATTCGTCTATAAAGCCGCTTTCTATTTCTTTGATCCAAGAAGCGATCTTATTTTGAATGTCTTTAAGTTGTTTTTCTTGCATGCAAATTCCTTAAGGCTCTTTAGGAGAAAAAACAAGGGGCATAAGGGCTAAAAGCCTTAAAGCGGCTTTATCTTCTTTAAAATCTTTAAACACGAGCGACAGAGTGCTGTTAGAAGAAAATTTTTCTTCAAAAACCTTGAGGTTATAGGTGTTTCTCGCATGATCGGTGTATAAAATAAACTGGTAAGGGAAATGGTTAAAACGCATGTTGATGACTAAACCTTTATTTGCATATAGCGTCCAATAGAGCGTGATTTCTTTGGTTTGTTCATTTGAAGTGTCTTTGATGATCGCTTTAAACACTTCATCTTTTTTTAATTCTAGCGTTTTATCTATCCCATAATCAAGCCCAAACGCCTTTAAAAAAAAGAGGAATATCAAGCCATAGCGGATAAGCTCATTCATTCCCACTGAGAATATTCGCCATGGATTGGATCACAATGTCTGTTTTCCTGCTCTCTATTTTTTGTTGCAACTCTTCATCAATTTTTAAAGCTCTAGCGAAAGATTCAAACTTTTCTTCCAAGTCTTCTTTTTCTATAAAAGTTTCTAAAAGAGCCAAAAGTTCTAAAAGCCTTTCTAGCTCCTTTTTAGAAAGCTTTTTGCTCGCATGAAAAATAATGTCATTCCACTTGTCTAAGGGGTTTCCCTCAAAAATTTCAAGCTCGCTGTAATCTCTCATGCTGGCTTCTTTTTGGGAGCTTAAGCCAAATGGGCTTGCAGCATCCAAATGGATTTTTGCAACTTGGCTAATTGATCGTCCGCATAAGTTACGGTGACTTTATCGCCTTCTTTTTCAGCGGTGTTAGAGAGCTCTTTAAATTCTTTTTCCAGGTGTTTGTAGTCTTCTAGAATTTCTTTAAAGATGTCTTTAGAGTGGAAGCTCGTTTTAGTTTCTTCTTTAACACGAGTGAGTTTGATCGCTTCGGATAAAGTGACTAAGGGGTGGTGTCCTAATTGAACGATCCTTTCAGCGAGATCATCAAACATGTCCGCAAACTCTTCATAAATTTCTTCAGTGGCTTTATGCACATTGAAAAAATCGGTGCCTTTCACATTCCAATGGAAGTTATGCACTTTCATAAATAACACGATCGCATCCGCTTGCAAATGTTTTAAAATTTCAAATGTTTTCATCAAAAGTCCTTTTTTTAAAATTGTTTTAGGCTTTTATTTTCATAAAAACCTTGAACGCTATCCTACACCAAAAGAGTTAATAAAAAATTTTTTTGATCTTATTTTTGTCAAATATTGATAAACCCTATTCAATTTAATATTATTTAATCTTTTTAAAATTTTGTTTTATAGTAAAACTCATTTTTAAGGGGGATAGTTATCCAAATCAAGAAGCGTTAAGAATCTTAATTTCAAAGGTTTTTTCTTGATTTTCTAATAGCGCAATGCTCCCTTCATGGGCTTTAACCACTTGTAAAGACAAAGCTAACCCTAAGCCATTACCCTTTAATTTAGTGGTTTCAAAAGGCTCAAATAAAGTGCTTTTGTTTTCCACTTCCTTGCCATTATCAATAATGGTGAAGACAATAAATTCGTTTTGAATGAACGCTTCAATCTTCACTTGCCCCTGTTCGCTCTCTTCTAAGGCTTCAATCGCATCAATAGCGTTATACAAGAAGTTTTGTAACACAATCCCCATCAAATCAAAGTCAAAAAACCCTTCTTCGTCGCTAAAATTAAAAAGAAAATCAATGTCTTTAGAGTAAGTGTAGCAATTTAGGGCTTCTTTGAGATCGCTCTCTAGCGTTTTTAAACTTTGCTTGGTGCGGTTGGCTTGAATGCCTTTAGAAAAAAGCAAGGTGGCTTTAATGATTCTTTCTACGCGCCATAAAGCTTTTTGCAATTCTACAACAATGGGCTTAGTTTTTTCGTTCGCATGCTTTAATAACACCGAAGCTAAAAGAGAGATAGATCCTACAGGGTTTCTGATCTCATGGGCTAAATGCGCTGAGATTTTCCCCATAGAAGCGAGCCGCTCTTGGCGTTTTTGAGCGCTAATATCGGTTGCGGTGATGATTTGCTTGCCTTGAATGCTGTTTTGCTGGACTAAATAGCTTTTATTTTCATGTTCAATTTCAGTGTTAAAATTTTCTAATTTAGCCTTATTGAACACCTCATGGCTTTGATTGGCTAAAGAATTTTTATAAAAAAAGCTCCCGTTTTCATTCATCACCCAAATGGCTTGCGGTAAAATCTCTATGACCCATTCATAAAGGGCTTTATAATCCTTAAATTCCTTTTCTACCTTGTAGCTTTGTAAAATGAATTGGTTTAAAAGCCCTAGCAATTCTTGCATGTCTTTTTTATTGGAAAAATTTTCTAATAAATCTTCGCTCTCTTTGGGTTTGAAATTTTCTAATGAAATCACATTATCCTCTTTTTTTAACAACCCCTTCAAAGAAGAAGCCTTATGGGAGTGTTTCAAATAGGGACGCTTTAAATAAGGGCGTTTCAAGCGCTTGGATTTTTTCATGGTTTTTGTTTTTCTCGCTCTTTTAAGAAATTAAACAGCATTTCGCTATAGCCAAAATTCCCGCTCAATTCTTTAGAAAGGGTGTCCTTATACATGGATGTGTAAATCTCATCGCCCGGGGCTTTAGGATATAAAGGGTTATCCATTTTCATGGCGCTATCCAGCATGAATTTTAAAAGCAACGCTTCAAAAGAATCGGTTTGTTCTTTGAGGAGCTTGTCGTTTTTATTGCGGGCTAGTGCTTTTAATTTCTCTTCGCTCGCTAATTTAGAAACATTGTATTGCTCTAACATGGCTTTATTGTTGTTTATCATAGTATCTCCATTTCAGCGCTAATCGCGCCGCTTTTTTTTAGGGCTTGCAAGATGGAAACCATCCCCTTAGCGCTCACGCCAATTTTTTGTAAGGCTTTTACCACCCCGGCAATGGTGATGTTTTTCCCGTTAGAACTCAGCGTGTTATGAGCGGTGTCTAAGGACATGCTATTGTCTAAATCCTGCGTGTTTTTAGAATCACTTAAAGGCTCTTTAGTGATTTTAAGCGTGATGTCTTGGCTTGTAACCACTATAGGATGCACTATTATATCCACTCCTGAAACGATCGTGCCTGATTTTTCATCTACAATGATCTTATTTTTCGCGCTGTAATTAATAGGGATTTCTTGCACTAAGGCTAAAAACTCCACCATAGAAAGACGCTCTGGGCGAGTGATTTGAATGGTTTTTGGATCTAACGCTATGGCTACTTTATTGCCAAATACCTTATTTAAAGTGTTTTGCACTTGGATAGCGTTTTTAAAATTAGGGCTTTTTAGGCTTAAAACCATGGCGTTTTTATGGAATAAATCATACGAAACTTCCCTTTCAATAGTCGCCCCATTGATGATATGGGCTGAGAGCAAGTTATTGGAATTACCCGAAGTGATAGCCCCTTGAGCGAGAGCGTAAATATTCCCATCTACCGCATTTAAAGGGGTCATCACCAAAGTCCCTCCTTGAATGGATTTTGCATCCCCAATAGAAGAAATTTGAACATCAATTTTATCGCCCTGTCTTGCAAAGGGGGGTAAGGAGGCTGTAATCATCACTGCAGCGACATTTTTAGACTTAATATCATCTGCGGAGATTTTGACGTTCACGCTCTCTAGCATGTTAGAAATGGATTGCATGGTGAATTTTGAGCCGGATTTATCCCCTGTGCCATTCAAGCCAATCACAAGCCCATAACCAATCAGCTGGTTATCCCTTACGCCCACCATGCTCGCTATATCGCCTATTTTTTCGGCCAAAAGCTTGTGGAAGGCTAATACAAAAATAAGCCATAAAAACACCCGTTTCAATCAAACCCTTTCTTATTCCTTAAATTCTAATTATTTTAGCATAAGCCTTTTATAAAAACTTTAAACCTAATTGAGCGCATTTTTATGCTATACTCAAAAATCCTATAAACTTTAAATCAAAGATTTTAATTTTAGCCTTTTATTAGCTTTTTATAAAGTTTCAAATTGAATTGAGGTATGAATCTCCCATGGAATTTAATCAACCACCACTCCCTACAGAAATTGATGATGACGCTTATCATAAGCCTAGTTTTAATGATTTGGGCTTAAAAGAATCGGTTTTAAAATCCGTTTATGAAGCCGGTTTCACTTCCCCAAGCCCCATTCAAGAAAAGGCCATTCCGGCTGTTTTGCAAGGTCGAGATGTCATCGCGCAAGCCCAAACAGGCACAGGAAAAACCGCCGCTTTCGCTCTGCCCATTATCAACAACCTTAAAAACAACCACACCATAGAGGCCTTAGTGATCACGCCCACCAGAGAATTAGCCATGCAAATTAGCGATGAGATTTTCAAACTGGGCAAACACACTAGGACTAAGACCGTGTGCGTGTATGGAGGCCAGAGCGTTAAAAAACAATGCGAATTCATTAAGAAAAACCCCCAAGTGATGATCGCTACACCAGGAAGGTTGTTGGATTATTTAAAAAACGAACGCATCCATAAATTCGTGCCTAAAGTGGTCGTTTTAGATGAAAGCGATGAAATGCTGGATATGGGGTTTTTAGACGATATTGAAGAGATTTTTGACTACCTCCCTAGCGAAGTGCAGATTTTGCTTTTTTCAGCCACGATGCCAGAGCCGATTAAAAGACTAGCGGATAAGATTTTAGAAAACCCCATTAAAATCCATATCGCTCCTTCTAATATCACTAACACCGACATCACCCAACGCTTTTATGTGATCAATGAGCATGAGAGGGCCGAAGCGATCATGCGCCTTTTAGACACCCAAGCGCCTGAAAAGAGCATTGTTTTCACGCGCACCAAAAAAGAAGCCGATGAATTGCACCAATTCCTTGCTTCTAAAAATTACAAAAGCACCGCTTTGCATGGGGATATGGATCAAAGGGATCGGCGCGCTTCTATCATGGCGTTTAAAAAAAATGACGCTGATGTGTTGGTGGCTACCGATGTG
>NZ_AKHP02000005.1:0-60635 GCF_000296015.2 Helicobacter pylori FD535 | reverse complement strand
CCCGCCAATAAGGAGCATGTTTGTGGGTAATACGCCGTTTTGGCTCTGGTTTTTTAAAGCTTGCACGCCTTCACTCAAATTGCGCACAATGGATTCTTTTTTCAATAAGATGATGCAATTAAGGGTGATGAGCGAAAGCAACCTTGGGCTTGCATGCGAAGAAACCGCCCCAATCATGCCCAAGCTTGAAATCCCACAAACCCCATGCAATAAAGCCGTATCAATCTCAAACAACTCTTCACGCATCGCTTCAATTTCTTTATCATAAGGCTGTAAAGTAAAACCCTTAAACGCTTCAAAATTCAAATTTAAATCTGTAGAGTGTAAGACTTTTTGGCTTTTAAAATTTTCTAAAGCCTTTAAAACCGCTTGCTCTAAATTTTCTTTAGCGCTTTCAATGACTTCAGCTTTATTCAACACTTGGAAATGCTTGTATTCTTCCACCAAGTCTTCAAACTCCACTTTAATGATATTCCTGTAAATAGGGTTTGCTCCCTGAATGGCATGCTTGGCTTTGGCTTCTTTAATGCGCTTTAAAATAAGCTCTTTACTCATAAATCACCCCCTCTAAGTGCTGGACTTTTGCATGCAAGCTTGTGTCCATATTGGGTAAGGTCCTAACACTCGCCCACTCTTTGACTAGAGGCAGTATGGGAGCTAAAAGCTTGCCTAAAGGCGAGAAAAATTGAGCCATTTTCAATTGGAAACGCCACTTAGCCCCATCGCTTGCCATTTTGGCAAACATTTTCATAGAAAATTTTTCCATCCCGCTGTGCTGGGCGCTTTTAGCCCCCTTAACCACGCCCCTGCCCTCGCCCACTTTATCCGATCGTAAATCTCTAATGAGCTCGGCTAAAGGGATTTCTACAGGGCAAACTTCAGTGCAACGCCCACAAAGACTGCACAAATTAGGGATATGCCCGTAATTATTCAGGCCAAAGAGTTGGGGGGATACCACCACGCCTATAGGGCCAGGATAAGTAGAAAGATAGGCATGCCCACCGATTTTATCATACACAGGGCAGTGGTTCAAACAAGTCCCGCAACGGATGCATGAAAGAGCGCGATAATACTTTTCATCAGCCAAAATATTAGAGCGGTTGTTGTCTAATAAAATGATGTGGACTTCTTTAGGGCCGTCTAAATCGCCCTCTTTTCTGGGGCCTGTGATAATGTTTTGATAACATGTGATAGGCACACCCACAGCGCTTGGAGCGAGCAGATTGTTTAAAATCGCCGCATCATCAAAGCTTTCTACTAATTTTTCAATCCCACAAATTGCGACATGCACATCGCATGCGGTTGTGCTCATGCGGCCATTGCCTTCATTTTCCACTAACCAAATCGCTCCCTCATTAGCGATAGCGAAATTCACCCCACTGATCCCCATTTTAAAGCTTTCAAATTCTTTGCGCATGTGTTTTCTAGCGATCGCGTTAAGCTTTTCAGGCTCTTCTTCATAAGCGGCGTTGAGTTTTTCTTCAAAAATCTTACCGATTTGCTTGCGGTTTTTATGGATAGCCGGCACGACAATATGCACAGGGTGTTCATTAATGAGCTGGATAATCAATTCGCCCAAATCCGTTTCTTGCACTTGAATGCCCTTTTCTTTCAAGTAATGGTTCAAGCCGATTTCTTCGCTCGCCATGGATTTTTGCTTTAAAATGCGCTGGATATTCTTTTCTTTAGCGAGGTTGTAAATGATTTCATTAGCTTCACCGCCGTCTTTAGCGTAATGGATTTTAAAGCCGTTTTGAGTGGCGTTTTTTTCAAACAATTCCAAATATTCATCAAGCCTGGATAAAATTTTGAGCTTGACTTCTTTGCCTAATTCCCTTAAATTTTCCCACTCGCTGTAACGATTTTTAATCAGATTCTTACGATTAGCCCTTAAGGTATCCATTGCAGAACGCAAATTTTCCCTTAATTGCATATCGCCTAACTGATCGGTGATGATTTCTTCGTATTCTTGGTCGCTATGATATTTTTCCATGATCATTCCTTAAAATAATTCTTTAATGTTAAAGCCCAAGCCTTGAGGCTAAAAAGTCGTAAAAATGCATGGGTTTTGTGGGTGAGCCCATTTTTTGCATAGCGGTGCTGATATTCATCAAACACCCAGCATCCGCTGAAACAATCGCATCCACTTGACGGCTTTCTATGTCTTTAATCTTTTCTTTGACCATAACCGCTGAAATTTCAGGCTCTTTGACTGAAAAAGTCCCCCCAAACCCGCAGCATTCTTCTTCTTTTTCCAATTCAATGAGTTCCACATTTTTAAGCTGTCTGATGAGGTTTTTCGCCGAGTCAATCACTTTAGCCACCCTTAAGGCATGGCAATTAGAATGCCATGTGATTTTAAGGGGTTCGCCCTTATCTTCATATTTGACTTGCAATTTTTTATCCAAAAATTCGCTCAATTCATACACCCTAGAGCAAAAATCTTTAACCATGTTAAATTCCGCATGCCCTTCAAACAATTCCAAATAATCATGCCGCATCATCCCTGTGCATGAACCGCTAGGCAGAATAATAGGGTAGTCGTTATTGGAATAAAGTTTGATATTGTATAAAACGACTTTTTTTGTCTCTTCATAATACCCTGAGTTATAGCTTGGCTGGCCGCAACATGTCTGGTCTTTTTTGAAAACCACTTCCACATTTTCCTTACGGAGTAATTTGATAGCGTTAAGCGATGCGTTGCTGTATATGGCTGCTCCTAGACAAGTAGCAAAGAAATTGACTTTCAAAGAAGGCTCCTTAAAATTCCAAATTAAGAGTTTCAAACGCAAACAATATAATACTCAAAATTAGTAAGATTGTAACCACAAGTTTATAAACCCACTCATTCAAACATTGTTACTAAAATAAACCACAAACCCATTAAATTTGACTTAATATTAAATGCTACTTAAAATTAGTTTTTTCTTTTAAGTAAGATAAAAAAATACTTTTAATTATTCAAGGAAAATTTATGGAATTTTATCAAGTCTATGATCCATTAGGCCATATTTGGCTGAGTGCTTTAGTGGCGCTATCGCCTATTGCGCTCTTTTTTATTTCTCTTATTGTCTTTAAACTTAAAGGGTATAGCGCTGGGTTTTTAAGCTTAGTGCTTTCAATCATTATTGCGTTATTTGTGTATAAAATGCCTGCTCAAATGGTGAGCGCGAGTTTTTTCTATGGCTTTCTTTATGGCTTGTGGCCGATCGCTTGGATTGTGATCGCTGCGATTTTTCTTTACAACCTTTCAGTGAAATCCGGGTATTTTGAGATTTTAAAAGAAAGCATTTTAACCCTAACGCCGGATCACCGCATTTTAGTGATTTTGATTGGCTTTTGTTTTGGCTCGTTTTTAGAAGGAGCGATCGGCTTTGGAGGCCCGGTAGCGATCACAGCGGCGATTTTAGTCGGCCTTGGGCTAAACCCCTTATACGCTGCTGGATTGTGCCTGATCGCTAACACCGCTCCTGTAGCTTTTGGCGCGGTGGGCATTCCTATTACGGCAATGGCTAGCGTGGTGGGTATCCCTGAATTAGAGATTTCTCAAATGGTGGGCAGGGTGTTACCCATTTTTTCCATTGGCATTCCTTTTTTCATCGTGTTTTTAATGGATGGTTTTAGAGGGATTAGAGAGACTTTTCCTGCAGTGGCTGTTACCGGGTTTAGTTTCGCTATCGCGCAATTTTTAAGCTCTAATTATCTAGGGCCGCAACTCCCGGATATTATTTCAGCTTTAGTGTCATTGATCGCTACCACTTTGTTTTTAAAATTCTGGCAACCCAAGCGCATTTTCACCAGCAATGGCAAAGAGCCCGCAATCAGCACAGAAAAACACCATATTTGTAAGGTGGTTGTGGCGTGGATGCCTTTTGTGTTGCTCACTCTTACGATTATCATATGGACGCAACCCTGGTTTAAAGCGCTCTTTAAAGAAGGCGGGGCTTTGGCGTTTTCTAGCTTTGCGTTTGAATTTAATTCTATCAGTCAAAAGGTTTTTAAAACCGTTCCCATTGTTACTGAAGCGACCAATTTCCCTGTCGTGTTCAAATTCCCTTTGATCCTAACGACAGGCACTTCCATTTTTTTAGCCGCTCTTTTAAGCGTGTTTTTATTGCGCGTGAAAATCAGCGATGCGATAGGGGTGTTTGGGGCCACTTTAAAAGAAATGCGTTTGCCGATTTTAACCATTGGCGTGGTTTTAGCGTTTGCGTATGTGGCTAATTATAGCGGCATGAGTGCCACGCTCGCTTTAGCGTTAGCGGATACTGGGCATGTTTTCACTTTCTTTTCGCCTGTTGTAGGCTGGCTTGGGGTGTTTTTAACCGGAAGCGATACGAGTTCTAATCTTTTATTTGGCTCTTTGCAAATGCTCATCGCTACACAGCTTGGCTTGCCTGAAGTGCTTTTCTTAGCAGCCAACACTTCAGGGGGTGTTGTGGGTAAAATGATAAGCCCTCAAAGCATCGCTATCGCTTGCGCAGCGGTGGGGTTAGTGGGGAAAGAGAGCGAATTGTTCAGATTTACAGTAAAATACTCTATCGCTTTGGCAATCATTATGGGGATTGTCTTCACTCTTATTGCTTATGTCTTCCCCTTTATTATCCCCATCATTCCTAAATAAGGGGGTTTTTAAAGAGAACTAGTGCTAAGAGAATATTTTTAAAAAGGGATTTTTTAGTGCTAGAATTTCATCAAGTTTATGACCCTTTGGGTAATATTTGGTTGAGCGCTCTTGTAGCCTTATTGCCGATTTTGTTATTTTTCTTATCTTTAATGGTTTTTAAACTCAAAGGTTATACAGCGGCCTTTTTGAGCGTGGCTCTGTCAGCCATTATTGCGGTTTTAGTGTATAAAATGCCTGTTAGCATGGTGGGTTCAAGTTTTCTTTATGGCTTCCTCTATGGCTTATGGCCGATCGCTTGGATCATTATTGCGGCGATTTTTTTATACAAACTCAGCGTTAAATCCGGCTATTTTGAAATTTTAAAAGAAAGTGTTCAGTCCATCACTTTAGATCATAGGATTTTAGTGATTTTGATTGGCTTTTGTTTTGGCTCGTTTTTAGAAGGGGCGATCGGCTTTGGAGGGCCTATTGCTATAACAGCGGCGATTTTAGTGGGCTTAGGGTTAAGCCCCTTATATTCTGCCGGATTGTGCCTAATCGCTAACACCGCTCCTGTAGCCTTTGGCGCGGTGGGTATCCCTATAAGCGCCATGGCGAGCGCGGTAGGGGTGCCAGCGATTCTAATTTCAGCCATGACGGGTAAAATCCTCTTTTTTGTGAGCTTGTTAGTGCCGTTTTTCATTGTGTTTTTAATGGATGGTTTTAAGGGGATTAAAGAAACTTTTCCGGCCGTTTTTATCGCGGCTTTTTCTTTCGCTGGCGCGCAATTTTTAAGCTCTAATTATTTGGGGCCAGAATTGCCCGGTATTATTTCAGCCCTTGTTTCACTCGTTGCAACGGCGCTCTTTTTGAAATTTTGGCAGCCTAAAGCGATTTTTAGAAGCGATGGCAAAGCGGCTTCATTCACTAAGAGCAACCATCATATCTGTAAGGTTTATGTCGCTTGGTCTCCTTTTGTGATTTTGGTTTTAGTGATTGTGCTATGGATACAGCCTTTTTTTAAGGCTTTATTTGAAAAAGACGGCTTGTTAGCTTTTTCTAATTTTTATTTTGAATTCAATAACATCAGTAACCACATCTTTAAAAGCCCGCCTTTTGTAGAAGCCAATCAAAGCGTGAGTTTTCCGGTGGTGTTTAAATTTTTCTTAATCAACACGGTTGGCACTTCCATTTTTTTGGCCGCTCTCATTAGCATGCTCGTTTTAAGGGTGCGAGTGAGCGATGCGATGAGCGTCTTTGGCGAGACTTTAAAAGAAATGCGCTATCCCATTCTTACCATTGGTTTAGTCTTAAGCTTTGCCTATGTGTCTAATTACAGCGGGATTTCTTCCACTCTAGCTTTAGCACTCACCCATACGGGATTGGCTTTCACCTTTTTCTCGCCCTTGATCGGGTGGGTGGGCGTGTTTTTGACCGGGAGCGATACGAGTTCTAATCTTTTATTTGGCTCTTTACAGCAACTCACCGCCCAACGATTGCACCTCCCTGAGATTTTAACCCTAACGGCTAATACCGTGGGTGGCACTTTGGGCAAGATGATAAGCCCTCAAAGCATCGCTATCGCTTGCGCGGCAGTGGGGTTAGCCGGGAAAGAGAGCGATTTGTTCAAATTCACGGTCAAATACTCCCTTATTTTTGTGGCGATCATGGGAGTCGTGATTAGCGCGATTGCGTATTGGATCCCTGAAGTGGTGCCTATGGTAAAGTAGAGCCATTTTAGATTTGGCAAACTTTAACCTCCAAATAAATTTTTTTGTTTTAAAAAATTCAAAATTTTAAGCGTCATAGAGCTTATGGGTAAGGTTTCTAAGTCTTTAAGGCTGTAAAAACGAACAGGGTTTTTTAAATCTTTTATCGCAGCTGAATAGAGGTTTAAATTGAGCTTGAATTTAGTGTGGCTGTGTTTGATTGCGCCTAAAAAGGGGAGTTTGCATTCTGAATTTTCTTTGAGATTAGGGAAATGGTGCATCCCAAAATAGAGTTTTTGCTCTATTTTTTCTAAAGCGATTTGGTTATTTTGGATCACAACGCCCAAGTAACGCTCTTCTTGAATGGTTTCTTGTTTTTTCTTAAGCGTGTGTTTTTCTGGGTTGTTTTTACCCAAACAATAAGGATTTAAAGGGCAAATCGCGCATTTGGGTTTAGGGGAGCAGATTAAAGCCCCTAGATCAATTAGGGCTTGGTTATGATTAAAGCTTTCATTAAGATTGAGAAAGTCATTCGCTTTAATTTGTAAGTCTTTAGCTTGGATATTAGGATCCAAACCAAAAAGCCTTAAAAGCACTCGTTTGATATTGGCATCCACGCATGCGCTCTTTTCTCTAAAGCCAAAACATAAAATCGCATTAGCCGTGTATGTGCCAATACCGGGGAGTTTCAATAGGCTTTGATAGTCATTGGGTAATTGTGAGTTATGTTCTTTAACGCAAATTTCAGCGCTTTTTTTTAAATTTTTAGCCCTTGAATAATAACCAAGCCCTCTCCAAAGCAATAAAATCTCCTCTAATTGAGCGTTCGCTAAGTCTTTTAAAGTGGGGAAAGCCTTTAAAAAAGGGGAGTAAAAACGCTCAACCACCGTGTTGATTTGGGTTTGTTGGCTCATCACTTCGCTGATATAGACTTCATAAGGAGCGTTAATGCCCTTTAAATTCCTGAAAGGTAAATCCTTTCTCCCGAATTCTTCATACCATTTTAAAAGGGCGTTGTGTAAAGTTTCCAGCTACAACCACCTGTAAGCGATGAGTTTGACCCAAGGCACGCACACGCTTAAAAACACGATCAAATACACCATACCAAAAATAAACCCCCATTTCCAAAAATCCTTGCTTGGAATATAACCGCTCCCGTAATAAATGGTGGATGGGCCTGTGCCATAGGGGGTTAAAATCCCCATAATCCCTAAAGAAAGCATTAAAAACAAGCTCAATTCTTGCAAATTGACCCCTTGAATGCGCGAACCAATCCCCACAAAAAGTGCAAATAACGCGCTCACATGAGCGGTGATGCTTGCGAAAAAATAATGCGATAGATAAAAGAGGGCTACAATAAACAATACCGCTATTAACGGATCCAAGTTAGCATGCTCTAAAAAATTTTTAGCCGCATTGCCGATAAAATTTAAAAACCCTACATTTTTAAGCCCGCCAGCCATCGTGAGCAGCGATCCAAGCAATAAAAAAATATTGAACGCGCTCTTGTTTTTAATGATGTCTTCATAGTTTACAATCTTACAAAACGCCATTAAAACCATGACAATCAAAGCCGTCGCGCTCGCATGCAAGCCTAAAGGTTTGCCAAAAATCCAACCCAATAAAGCCAATAAAGTGAGGCTGAGCATTAAAATTTCTTTTAAAGAAAACCTCCCCATGCTTTCTAATTCTTTTTTGGCCCACAAACTCACTTCCTTTGAGCCTTTTAAGGTGGGTTTGCAGGTTTTATATGCCAATAAAGGCGCAAGCAAGATCAAAACCACCCCACAAGGCAAGAACGCTAAAAACCACGAAAACCATGAGATTTCATTCACCCCCATTTTGGTAGCGATTTCCATTGCTAGGGGGTTAGGAGCGAGCGCGGTTAAAAACATGGACGAAGTGATACAAGTTGAAGCCAAAGCGACCCACATCAAATACGCACCGATTTTGTCAGGGTTATTATTTGGAGTGGATCCCATTAAAGGCGGGATAGAAGAAACGATTGGATAGAGTATGCCCCCACTTCTAGCGGAATTGCTAGGGATAAAGGGGGCTAGACACAATTCGCTCAAACCAATCGCATAGCCTAAACCTAAAGGGGTTTGCCCTAAAAACCTAATGAGCAAAAGAGCGATCCGTTTCCCTAACAAGCTTTTTTCATACCCTAAACCCAAAATAAAAGCGACAAACACAAGCCACACCGTTTTATTCGCATACCCGCTCAAACCCCATGAAATAGCCTTATTAGCGCTCGCTACTCCATCGCTCGCTCCAATTTTTAACGCTACGCACAGCACTAACGCGCTCAACGCTATCAAACCTGATGGCACTGGCTCTAAAATCAACCCTATAATCATGCCCATGAAAATACAAAAATAAAGCCATGCGTTAGGGTTTAACCCATCCGGTGCGCCCAAAAAATACAATAGCGTTGCGATAAAGAAAGGGGCAAGAATGATGAGAGTTTGTTTAGTCATGTTTAACCTTTAGCCAAAGATAGTAGCAATTTGGCTTAAAAATGCCATTCAAATGGGATTAAGTTATTACAATGTTACAGAAAAAGATTAAAAATTAAGCTTTTTGAAAAAGATAAAATTTTATAATTGTGTTTATCTTTGTTGAATTTACTACAAATAGGAGTATTGCATGCAAGAAAATGTGCCTTTGAGTTATGATTATTCCATTAGCAAATTGTTTCTTTATGCGATGATTGCCTTTGGGATAATAGGCATGTTAATAGGGATCGTGTTAGCCTTTGAATTATCTTTCCCTAACTTGAATTACATTGCAGGGGAGTATGGTATTTTTGGCCGCTTACGCCCTTTACACACGAATGCGGTGATCTATGGTTTCACTCTTGGGGGGGTTTGGGCGAGTTGGTATTACATCGGTCAAAGGGTGCTTAAAATCACTTACCACCAACACCCCTTTTTGAAAATCGTAGGGTTATTGCATTTTTGGCTCTGGATTCTTCTTTTAATTCTAGGGGTTATTAGCTTGTTTGCTGGTCTTACTCAATCTAAAGAATACGCTGAATTGATGTGGCCTTTAGATATTATTGTGGTTGTGGCATGGGTGCTATGGGGGGTTAATATGTTTGGGAGCATGAGCGTTAGGAGAGAAAATACCATTTATGTGTCTTTATGGTATTACATCGCTACTTATGTGGGTATAGCGGTGATGTATATCTTCAATAACCTTTCTGTCCCCACCTATTTTGTCGCTGATATGGGGAGTGTTTGGCATTCAATTTCTATGTATTCAGGCAGTAATGATGCACTCATTCAATGGTGGTGGGGGCATAATGCGGTCGCTTTTGTCTTTACGAGTGGGGTGATTGGCACGATTTATTATTTCTTGCCTAAAGAGAGCGGCCAGCCTATCTTTTCTTACAAACTCACTTTGTTTTCTTTCTGGAGCTTGATGTTTGTTTATATTTGGGCAGGCGGGCACCATTTGATTTATTCCACCGTGCCTGATTGGGTGCAAACCCTTTCTAGCGTGTTTTCCGTGGTGTTGATCTTGCCTTCGTGGGGGACAGCTATTAACATGCTTTTAACGATGAGGGGCCAATGGCACCAGCTCAAAGAAAGCCCTTTGATCAAATTCTTAGTTTTAGCTTCAACTTTCTACATGCTTTCCACTTTAGAAGGTTCTATTCAAGCCATTAAGAGCGTGAACGCCTTAGCGCATTTCACCGATTGGATTATAGGGCATGTGCATGACGGCGTGCTTGGGTGGGTAGGCTTCACTTTGATTGCGAGCATGTATCACATGACGCCTAGGCTTTTCAAAAGAGAGATTTATTCAGGAAGGCTTGTGGATTTCCAATTTTGGATCATGACTTTAGGGATTGTGCTTTACTTTTCGTCCATGTGGATTGCAGGGATCACGCAAGGGATGATGTGGAGGGATGTGGATCAGTATGGGAATCTCACTTACCAGTTCATTGACACGGTTAAGGTGCTAATCCCTTATTACAACATTAGAGGCGTTGGGGGTCTTATGTATTTTACCG
This sequence comes from Helicobacter pylori FD535, assembly GCF_000296015.2. Taxonomy (GTDB): domain Bacteria; phylum Campylobacterota; class Campylobacteria; order Campylobacterales; family Helicobacteraceae; genus Helicobacter; species Helicobacter pylori_CT. The sequence continues at coordinate 50,299 of NZ_AKHP02000005.1, read as the reverse complement.
GATTTATTATTTTTGCTTACAATATTTTTATGACCATCACAGCAGGCAAAAAATTAGAGCGTGAGCCCAATTACGCCACGCCTATGGCCAGATAGGGGAGGTTGGAAATGTTTAGTTTTTTAGAGAAAAACCCGTTCTTTTTCACTCTTGCGTTTATTTTTGTGTTTGCGATTGCGGGCTTGGTGGAGATTTTGCCCAACTTCTTCAAATCCGCTCGCCCGATTGAAGGCTTACGGCCTTATACGGTTTTAGAGACAGCGGGGAGGCAAATTTATATCCAAGAAGGTTGCTATCATTGCCATTCCCAGCTTATCCGCCCTTTCCAAGCTGAGGTGGATCGATATGGCGCGTATAGTTTGAGCGGGGAATATGCGTATGATAGGCCATTTTTATGGGGTTCTAAAAGGATTGGCCCTGATTTGCACAGGGTGGGGGATTATCGCACAACCGATTGGCATGAAAAGCACATGTTTGATCCTAAAAGCGTTGTGCCGCACAGCATCATGCCCGCCTATAAGCATTTATTCATCAAAAAGAGCGACTTTGACACCGCTTATGCAGAAGCTTTGACACAAAAAAAGGTTTTTGGCGTGCCTTATGACACAGAAAACGGCGTGAAATTAGGGAATGTGGAAGAAGCGAAAAAAGCTTATTTAGAAGAAGCTAAAAAAATCACAGCCGACATGAAAGACAAGAGGGTGCTAGAAGCGATTGAGAGAGGTGAAGTGTTAGAAATTGTGGCTTTGATCGCTTATCTCAACAGCTTGGGTAATTCCAGGATCAACGCTAGTCAAAACGCTAAATAAGGGGTGAATGATGGATTTAGAAAGTTTGAGAGGTTTTGCGTATGCGTTTTTTACCATTCTTTTCACGCTCTTTTTGTATGCCTATATTTTTAGCATGTATAGAAAGCAAAAAAAGGGCGTCGTGGATTATGAGCGGTACGGATACTTAGCGTTAAATGACGCTTTAGAAGATGAGTTGATTGAACCACGCCATAAAAAAGTTCATGATAATGGCATAAAGGAAAGTTGAAATGGATTTTTTAAACGACCATATAAATGTTTTTGGCTTGATTGCAGCACTTGTGATTTTAGTTTTAACCATCTATGAATCCAGCTCGCTCATTAAAGAAATGCGCGACAGCAAATCTCAAGGTGAGCTTATAGGAAACGGGCATTTGATTGATGGGATAGGGGAGTTTGCTAATAATGTGCCAGTAGGCTGGATCGCAAGCTTTATGTGCACGATTGTGTGGGCTTTTTGGTATTTTTTCTTTGGGTATCCGCTGAATAGCTTTTCTCAAATCGGGCAATACAATGAAGAGGTTAAAGCGCACAACCAAAAATTTGAAGCCAAATGGAAGCATTTGGGTCAAAAGGAATTGGTGGATATGGGTCAAGGCATCTTTTTAGTCCATTGTTCGCAATGCCATGGCATCACCGCTGAGGGCTTGCATGGGAGCGCTCAAAATCTGGTGCGTTGGGGTAAAGAAGAGGGCATTATGGACACCATTAAGCATGGCTCTAAAGGCATGGATTATCTCGCTGGGGAAATGCCCGCTATGGAATTAGACGAAAAAGACGCTAAAGCGATTGCGAGCTATGTGATGGCAGAAATTTCTGGCGTTAAAAAAACCAAAAACCCTCAACTCATTGATAAAGGCAAGGAGCTGTTTGAAAGCATGGGTTGCACAGGCTGTCATGGCAATGATGGTAAGGGTTTGCAAGAAAATCAAGTATTTGCGGCCGATTTGACCGCTTACGGCACAGAGAATTTTTTGAGAAATATCTTAACGCATGGCAAAAAGGGCAATATAGGGCATATGCCATCATTCAAGTATAAAAACTTTAGCGATTTGCAAGTTAAAGCGTTAGCTGAATTTATCCAATCGCTAAAACCCTTAGAAGATTAAAGGAAAAGAGATGAAATTTTTAAACGGATTAGCAGGGAATTTACTGATTGTGGTTATCTTATTGTGTGTGGCCGTTTTTTTTACGCTCAAAGCGATCCATATCCAAAAAGAGCAAGCCACCAATTATTACCGCTATAAGGATATTAACGCTTTAGAAACAAAAAACACCCAAAACCGGGCTAATTATGAATTGGTCAATCAAGGGAGTAAAAAATGAAATTCACGACTTTAGAAAAAATCTTAGCCTTAATGGTAGTAGCGACCATTTTAATGACGATTGTTATTTCTTTTGTGCCAAACTTGTTTTTGTTTAGCACATGAGAATCTTATGGCTTGTAATAGCCTTTGTTTGTTGTTTGGGGGCTGATGATTATGTTTTTAATAATTCTAAGGGGCGTTTGGTAGAAAAAAGCGTTGCGTTTGTGGAGGGCGTTTCTAAAGAGCTTTATCTTAAAACAGGCGTGCGTTTTGTGATTGATATGACGGATTTTGAAAAAAACCCTATCGCTTTGGCGTCTAAAAAGGAACGCCAAAATTATCAAGAGGGCTTTTTAAAGCAGCTCAAACCCCCTTTTGTGGTATTCTTTTTTTACCATGACGCTCAAAAAATAGAATTAGTGGCTAACCCTAAGGATTTGTTAGACACTGATAAAATCTTTTTTGAAAAAATCGCTCCCTTACTCCCTACAAACCCTAAAGAATACACGCCCCAAAGGATTTCAGCCATGCTCATTAACGGCTATTCGGTCGCAGTAGATGCTTTAGCACAAAAATATCGTGTGAATATCACGCAAAATTTTAACGCTCCTAAGGGAGTCACTTTTGTAAAGGTGGTTATTTATATTTTATTATTGACGCTTTTAGGCGCGTTTTTGGGGCTTTATTTTTTTAAAAAATCTTAAGAGAGAAACCAATGAAAGAAAAAAACTTTTGGCCTTTAGGGATCATGAGCGTGCTTATTCTTGGGCTTGGGATCGTGGTGTTTTTGGTGGTGTTTGCCCTAAAAAATTCGCCTAAAAACGATTTAGTGTATTTCAAAGGGCATAACGAAGTGGATTTAAACTTTAACGACATGCTTAAAACTTATGAAAACTTTAAATCCAATTATCGTTTTTTAGTGGGTTTAAAGCCCCTTACTAAAAGCCCTAAAACCCCCATTTTACCCTATTTTTCTAAAGGCACGCATGGGGATAAAAAACTCCAAGAAAACCTTTTAAAAAACGCTTTGATTTTGGAAAAATCCAACACGCTTTATGCGCAATTGCAACCGCTCAAACCCGCTTTAGATCCGCCAAATATTCAAGTGTATTTAGCGTTTTATCCCAGCAAATCACAGCCCAGATGGTTAGGAACGCTTGATTGTAGAAGCGCATGCGAGCCTTTAAAATTTGATTTGTTAAAGAGCGACAAAATGGGGCGTTATAAGATCCTTTTTAAATTTGTTTTTAAAAATCAAGAAGAATTGATTTTGGAGCAACTGGCTTTTTTAAAGTAGTGCGTTTAAAAAATGCCTTTAGCGTTTTTTATTGGCACTCAATCATTAAAAAAGCCTGAATTTTCTATCCAAAGGATATAATAAGGCTATGGGTTTTTTAAAAGTTTTTAAACATGATGCTTTGGGGCAATTAGGGAATGTTGTTGTGGGGAATTTTTTAATAACGCTCACTATTTTAGCGGTTTGTTTTTCCTCTCAAGGTGCTGAAGAAACGACCATGCTCACCCTAAGCTACACGCTCTTTTTTGTCTTGGGGGCGTTTTTACTGATTGCAATCAGTGTGGGAGCGATTAAAAATCTCAACGCGCTTTTTTCTAAAAGGGGGGTTTTAAGCTTTTCTTTACCTATTAGTTTAGAGTCTTTATTGCTCCCTAAAATCTTGCTCCCTATGGTGTTTTTTATTTTCAGTTTGTTCTGGTTTGTGGCGAGCGTGCGTTTGGGCTATTATCTTTTTAACGCGCAATCCAGCGTGCTGTTTATCTTGCACACCGCTTTAAAAACCTTTGTGTTAAAACCCACTAAAACCCTAGGTATCGCGCTGTTTTTAGGGCTTGTTTTAATGAAATTTTTGTTTGTTTTGAGCGTTTTAAACGCTATTAGGATCAAAAAAGCGCGTTTTTTACTAGGGGGGCTGTTATTCATTCTTGTGGGGGTTGTTTTGGAATTAGCGTTTAATTCGCTACTGCCCTTAATGAGTTCCAGTTTAAGCATCAATGAGGGGTTTTATTATTTCTTGCAACAACAAGAATTACAAGAAAACAAATACTACCTTTTATGGGGGGTGGATTTTTTAAAAATCCTTTTATTGTATGGAATGATTCGTTACTTGCTCACGCATAAATTAGAACTAGATTAAGAAAAGCGGTATTGCAAATATTCATCAGTGAGCAAGCAATCTTTAGTCTTTAACAAACTGGCATAAAACCCATGCTGATAGCCTAATTCAAAAAGCTTGTCTATGGCGAGAATTTGAATCTCGTTTAAGCGCGTTGAAGTTTCATTCGCATACAAGCTTAAATAAGTTTGTAGCTGCTCTTTATTGACACGAATGAGCGAGCGCTCTAACAGCATGCCAGAGAGCAGATTTTGGTGTTTTAAAGCGACTTCAACCGCTTTAATCAAAGCCTTTTTAATCAAAATCGCACGATACAAGGGGATAGAGCGCCTAATCGCCATGCCCCCTAAAGGCAGGGGTAAATCGTCAACTTTAATGAGTTCTTGCCAAACATCCCACAATTCTTTTTCCACTTCTAATTCATTATGGAAATCCAAGATACTTTCATGGATGAGCACGCCTGCATGCACTTTTTCTTCCAAAACCGCTTTTTCAATGTCTAAAAAATTCATGTAAGCGATGCGCGCATGTTTGTAATAGATCTTAAACAAGAGGGCGTTGGTGGTGTGCTCCCCGCTTAATGCGACTCTAAAATCTTTTTTCAATTTCACGCCCTTTTTTTTCACTAATTTAGGCCCATAACCATTCCCAAAGCTTGTCGCTGTGGGGAGCAAGGCGTAATCGTTCGCAATTTTAGGGTATAGCCCAAAGCTGATTGCGCTCACATCATAAGTGTTTTTTAGGGCTTCTTGGTTTAGGGTTTCAATATCAAGGGCAATGTTGTGGAATGTTTTATTCTTAATGGGGCAATCTATCCAGCCAAACTTAATCGCATAATACATGAAAATATCATCAGCATCAGGGCTATGAGCGACACTAATCAAAGTAAAATCCTTTTGTGATGGGGTAAGTCCTTTTATTATAATAGATTTTAGGCTAGGATTTGATAGAATAAACAAATCAAATTCAATAAGGTAATTTAATGGCAATAGATGAAGACAAACAAAAAGCGATTTCTTTAGCGATCAAACAAATTGATAAGGTTTTTGGCAAGGGGGCGTTGGTGCGCCTTGGGGATAAGCAAGTAGAAAAGATTGACGCTATTTCTACAGGCTCGTTAGGGTTGGATCTGGCTTTAGGGATTGGGGGCGTTCCAAAAGGTAGGATCATTGAAATTTATGGGCCAGAGTCAAGCGGGAAGACCACTTTAAGCTTGCATATTATTGCAGAATGCCAAAAAAATGGCGGCGTGTGCGCGTTTATTGACGCTGAGCATGCCTTAGATGTGCATTATGCTAAGAGATTGGGCGTGGATACGGAAAATTTACTCGTTTCCCAACCTGATACAGGCGAGCAAGCTTTAGAGATTTTAGAAACGATCACCAGAAGCGGAGGGATTGATTTAGTGGTGGTGGATTCCGTAGCGGCTCTTACGCCTAAAGCGGAGATTGATGGGGATATGGGCGATCAGCATGTGGGCTTGCAAGCAAGGCTTATGAGCCATGCGTTAAGAAAAATCACCGGTGTCTTGCACAAGATGAACACTACTCTCATTTTTATCAATCAAATCAGAATGAAGATTGGCATGATGGGTTATGGGAGTCCAGAGACCACAACTGGGGGTAATGCCTTAAAATTCTATGCGAGCGTTAGGATTGATATTAGAAGAATTGCGGCTTTAAAACAAAACGAACAGCATATTGGCAACAGGGCTAAAGCCAAAGTGGTTAAAAATAAAGTCGCTCCGCCTTTTAGAGAAGCGGAATTTGACATCATGTTTGGGGAGGGGATTTCTAAAGAGGGCGAAATCATTGATTACGGCGTGAAATTAGACATTGTGGATAAGAGTGGGGCATGGCTTAGCTACCAGGATAAAAAGCTAGGGCAAGGCAGAGAAAACGCTAAAGCCTTACTCAAAGAAGATAAAGCCCTAGCGAATGAAATCACTCTTAAGATTAAAGAGAGTATTGGCTCTAATGAAGAGATCATGCCCTTACCGGATGAGCCTTTAGAAGAAATGGAATAGAAAGGATTTTGATGCTAACCATTAAAGACATTCATGCTTTAGAAGTGATGGATAGTAGGGGCAATCCTACCATTCAAGCCAGCGTGATTTTAAGCGATAACACTAAGGCGAGTGCGATTGTGCCTAGCGGGGCGAGCACCGGTAAAAGAGAAGCGTTAGAATTAAGGGATAATGACAAAACCCGTTTTTTGGGTAAAGGGGTTTTGAGGGCATGCGAAAATGTCAATAGCGTGATCAAACACCATTTAATAGGGCTTGAAGCGATCAATCAAGCCTTTGTAGATGAGAGGTTAAAGGCTTTAGATGGCACGCCTAATTACGCTAATTTAGGGGCGAATGCTGTTTTGGGCGTTTCTATGGCGTTAGCAAGGGCTAGCGCGAAGGCTTTAAATCTGCCATTATACCGCTATTTAGGGGGGGCTAACGCTCTGACTTTGCCTGTGCCGATGCTCAATATCATCAACGGCGGAACGCATGCGAATAATTCCATAGACTTTCAAGAATACATGATCATGCCTTTAGGGTTTGAAAGTTTTAAAGAAGCCTTAAGAGCGAGCGCAGAAGTCTATCACACGCTTAAAAAACTTTTAGATGGAAAGAATCAGCTCACAAGCGTGGGCGATGAGGGGGGCTTTGCGCCTAATTTTAACAACAATGTAGAACCCCTTGAAGCCATTTCTCAAGCCATTGAAAAAGCCGGCTATAAGTTAGGCGAAGAAATAGCGCTCGCTTTAGATGTAGCGAGCAGCGAATTGGTGGATGAAAATTTCAATTACCATTTAAAGGGTGAAAATAAGATTCTAGATTCGCATGAATTAGTGGCTTATTATAAAGAATTGGTGGCAAAATATCCGATTGTGTCCATTGAAGATGGTTTGAGCGAAGACGATTGGGAGGGTTGGGCGTTTTTAAGCAAGGAATTAGGGCGTCAAATCCAGTTAGTGGGCGATGATTTGTTTGTAACGAACGCCAGTCTCTTGCAAAAAGGCATTGAAAAAAACATTGCGAACGCCATTTTAATCAAACCCAATCAAATCGGCACCATTAGTGAGACTTTAGAGACCATAAGATTAGCCAAACACCATGCCTATCAATGCGTGATGAGCCATAGAAGCGGGGAGAGTGAGGACAGCTTTATCGCTGATTTTGCAGTCGCGCTCAATACGGGAGAAATCAAAACCGGATCCACCGCAAGGAGCGAAAGGATCGCTAAATACAACCGCCTTTTAGAGATTGAGCATGAATTAAAAGGGGGGGTTTATATCGGCAAAGAGTTGTTTAAGCATGGCTAATGGCCTTTTTGAAAACGATGAAATCAAAGACAACAAAGCGCGAGATTTTTTCTATAGCCATAGCTCCCTTATTGTCTTTTTCCTTTTACTGCTTGGATTTGGGTATTATTTAGGGAAGTTGCTTTTTGGGGGTTCTTCTTTGGAAGTCTATTTGGATTTAAGAGACAAGCATGAACGATTGCAACAAGAAATCACCGAATTGCAAAGCAAGAATGTACGCTTGCAAAAGCGTTTGTTTGAGTTGAAGGAATTACGGCCTAGAGATTAGATTTAAGGAAAATGGTAGTGTTAAAAAAGATGATAGGTGTGGTGGTGGTTTTAAGCGTTTTATTGGCTAGAGACAACCCTTTTGAGCCTGAAATCAATTCCAAGAATTTGCAAGGGGGCTTTAATGGGATCTATGATAGTTATTTTAAAGAAATCCATGTGGATTTGCCCACGAGCGCTAGGATTTTAAAACAAATCACGCTCACTTACCAGGATATTGATGGCTCTATCCATTCTAAAGTCGTGGGCATTGATAAAAGCATTGATTGGCATTACCCCTTAAAGCTCTCCCAACACACCCTTGATCAAGCCGCTTTTGAAAAACGCTACCAGATCCAAGATTTTGATTTTTCCATGGCAAACAACACGATGATTTTGCGTTCCCCTTATAAAATTTTGCGCTCTTTTGTGCTAGTCAATCCTTATAGAATCGTGTTAGACACGCAAAAAGGCCCTTTGGATATTTATCAAAATAGGGATTTAAACCAGAAATTTTTTTCTCAAATTAAAGTCGGCACGCACAAAGATTATTACCGCATCACGCTCATTTTAGACGGGAAATACCGCTATCTTTTGGAAGAAAAAAACGGGGCGTATGAATTAAAATTGAAATAAAAGCATGCAGCATTTAGTCTTAATCGGTTTTATGGGGAGCGGTAAAAGCTCTTTAGCGCAAGAATTGGGGCTTGCTTTGAAATTAGAAGTGTTGGATACGGATATGATCATTAGCGAGAGGGTGGGTTTGAGCGTGAGAGGGATTTTTGAAGAGCTTGGCGAAGACAATTTCAGGATGTTTGAAAAAAATCTGATTGATGAATTAAAAACGCTCAAAACCCCCCATGTTATTTCTACCGGTGGGGGCATTGTGGTGCATGATAACCTTAAGGGTTTAGGTGCAACTTTTTATCTCAAAATTGATTTTGAGACCTTGATTAAGCGTTTGAATCAAAAAGAAAGGGAAAAACGCCCCCTTTTAAATAATCTCACTCAAGCCAAAGAGCTTTTTGAAAAACGCCAAGCCCTCTATGAAAAAAACGCCTCCTTTATCATTGATGCAAGGGGTGGTTTAAATAATTCTTTAAAACAAGTGCTACAATTCATCGCATAAATTTTTTTTAAAGGCCTTTTGATGTTAAGTAGAGACATTGTCCAGTATTCCAAGATCCGCACCGAGCTATACGCTTATCTTACCTATTTGTTTTCGCACAATATCCGCAACCACCTCCCTGAAATCACTTTGGATTATTTAAACAAACAGATCAGAAAAATGCACGCTGAAATCAAAATGGCAAAAAGTTTTTTTGTGTTAGACGCTAAGGGCATGCTCATTCTTAAGCCAAGCCAACTTAAAGAGCAGGGGCATAAGGAGGGGATATTAGAGCATGATTTAACAGAAGGGATTGAATTAGAATCGCATGCCAACTTTAGCGATAAATATTATTTTTATCAAGCCGTGAGTGAAAAGCGTTGCATTTTAACCGATCCCTACCCTTCTAAAAAAGGAAACCATTTGGTAGTGAGCGCATCTTACCCGGTGTATGATCAAAACAATGATCTAGCGTTTGTGGTGTGCTTGCAAATCCCTTTGAGGGTGGCGATTGAAATCAGCTCGCCTTCAAAGTATTTCAGAACCTTTAGCGAAGGGAGCATGGTCATGTATTTTATGATTTCTATCATGCTCACTTTAGTGTCGTTGCTTTTATTTGTGAAATGCATTTCTAGCTTTTGGACAGCGATTGTCAATTTTAGCAGTTTTGACATTAAAGAAGTGTTCCACCCCATTGTGCTTTTAACCCTAGCCTTAGCCACCTTTGATCTGGTCAAGGCGATTTTTGAAGAGGAAGTTTTGGGTAAAAATAGCGGGGACAACCACCATGCGATCCACCGCACGATGATCAGGTTTTTAGGCTCTATCATTATCGCATTGGCCATTGAAGCGTTAATGCTAGTGTTTAAATTCAGCGTGAGCGAACCGGATAAAATCACTTATGCGGTGTATTTGGCTATTGGCGTGGCGGTGCTTTTGATCAGTTTGGCGATCTATGTTAAATTCGCTTATAGCGTGTTGCCCAAACGAGAACGCTAAGAGTTAAAAAATTTTTCTTTTAAGCGTTTGAAAATCCTATTCAATCTAAAAAAGACATATTCTAAAAGGGTTTTTGGATTGAGTAGGGGGGCAAGAAATTCAAAGGTTTTTTGTTTGTCTTTAAGGCTTAAAAATTCTGTCATTTGTTTAAGGAATTTCACGGAATATTCGGCATAAAAAGGGGTTTTTAAAAGAGTCTCATGCCATTCTTTAGAATATAAAGCAGTGGGTAAAACCCAAGGTTTCCCTACAAAATAAAAATGCAGCATGACGATTTCTTGTTGGTTAGGAATGAAGCGTTTTTGACTGGCCATGAAAGGGTGGGTGTTATAAATATAAGGCAAGATTAAAACTTTTTGATAGCATGCGAGCGTTAAAAGATCCTGTTCAGGGTAAAACACGCACTGGCCTTTTTGACGGGTTAAATTGAGTAAGCGCTCTTCTAAATGATCAGCACGCCATAGCTTTAAATTCACGATCAAAAACCCGGCGTTATAATTGCTTTCATGAATGATTTTCATGTCTTTTTCTTTAAGGTAATGCTCATAAAGAGAAAAGGCTCGACGAGGCTCTCTTTCTCTTTCCTTTTGAAAATGTTTAGGGCTTTTAGGAGAAGAAAAATCTTTAGCCGCTCCAAAATAATAACCATCTAGCGGGATAAAAAAACTCTCGCTCACATCATTTAAAAACAAAGTGTCCGCATCAAACATGATAATTTTGTCGTATTGCGGGAATAAAGAAGCCAAAAACAAGCGGCACATGACCATTTTAGAAAAGCGAGTCTTGGCGTAAATATTGAGTTGCAAAAAAGCTTCATGGATCTTATCAATCGCAGAGGGTTTTATTGAAGTGGTGCAAAGATTAGGGGTTGAAATGTCTAAAAAATCCACGCTCGCAAAAGCGCTAAAGGGGGCTAGAGTCTCTTTTAGTTTGCGCTGGTTTTCAAGGCTTAAGTTATCCACCAGGCAGTGGATTTTATAAAAAAGTTTTTTATCATGGTATTCTGTTTTAGCGCAAGCTAGCATGGAATACAAGCTCACGCCAGCTGGAATGGCATAATGATTGTCAAAAGCGATGACAATAGGAATAATAATACTCATTTTAAGTGGTTTTCCTAAAATAGGTTTTTAATTAAATTTAATCCAAAGTTGAATTTATTTTTTTGAATATTATACTATAATAACCAATTAGATTGGGGTTTTACTGATTTTTTTTGTGTGAGCTTTGGTTTAGTTTTGTAAGGAATGAGATGATAAAGAGTTGGACTAAAAAGTGGTTTTTGATTTTATTTTTAACGGCAAGTTGTTTCAGTTATTTGGTGGCTACAACCGGTGAGGCATATTTTAAAATGGCTACTCAAGCCTTTAAGAGAGGGGATTACCATAGAGCGGTGGCTTTTTATAAGAGGAGCTGTAATTTAAGGGTGGGGGTTGGTTGCACGAGTTTGGGCTCTATGTATGAAGATGGCGATAGCGTGGATCAGAATATTCCAAAAGCCGTTTTTTATTACAAAAGAGGGTGTAATTTAAGGAATCATCTCGCTTGCGCGAGTCTAGGCTCTATGTATGAAGATGGCGATAGCGTGCAAAAAGATCTTCCAAAGGCTGTCTATTATTACAGGAGAGGGTGCCATTTAAAGGGTGGGGTGAGCTGCGGGAGTTTAGGTTTTATGTATTTTAACGGCACGGGCGTGAAGCAAAATTATACCAAAGCCCTTTCTCTTTCTAAATACGCTTGCAGTTTGAATTACGGCATTAGTTGTAACTTTGCGGGGTATATGTATAGGAACGCAAAAGGCGTACAGAAGGATTTGAAAAAAGCCCTTACGAATTTTAAAAGAGGGTGCCATTTAAAAGACGGAGCGAGCTGTGTGAGCTTGGGATACATGTATGAAGTCGGCATGTATGTCAGACAAAATGAAGAGCAAGCCTTGAATCTTTATAAAAAGGGTTGTCATTTAAAAGAAGGGAGCGGTTGCCATAATGTGGCGGTGATGTATTACACGGGTAAGGGCGCTTCAAAGGATTTAGATAAAGCTACTTCGTATTATAAGAAAGGTTGCACTTTAGGCTTTAGCGGTAGTTGTAAGGTGTTAGAAGAAGTGATTGGCAAGAAGTCTGATGATTTGCAAGATGATGCGCAAAACGACACGCAAGATGACACGCAATAAGCTTAAAGCTTAGGAGCTAATGATTAAAAACTCATCTTATAGAAATCTTTCTATATCTCTTGCTTCAAATAGGGATTGAGCGTCTCTATTGGTGGGTATTGAGATTAAAAATCTATTAAATCTAGGGTTTGGATTTATTTTCATGTTGGTAATAAAACACTCAAAGGCATTTTAAAACAAATATAAAAGAGCTTACACAGACACAAGCGGTAATTTTTTAAAGCGCTTCTTAGGGGGTTTAATGGGGTTAAAGGGGGTGTTATCTCAAAATCCCCCTATCCGCTTTAAAAAATACCACAAAATAAAAATTAACTATCAAAAAGCTTAAAAACAAGTTTTTGAAAAAAGAATATTGACTATTCACATTTGATAAAAACAAAAACCTTTATTCAATCAAAATAAGGTTAAAAATCCAATCAAAAAGGAGTTTTATAACTCTTTATAGGATTTTACAAGCTTACAGCAACAAAACTTTTTGTTGGTTTTCATCGTTAAAAAATGCTTTGATCCTTTTTGCATTTCACTCAATATTCGTATAAAGCGCAACCACATCATCATCGTCTTCAATCCTGTCCAGTAATTTTTCGGTAAGCTCCATTTGTTCGTCATTCAATTCAATGGGCGTTGTGGCGATGCGTTGCAAACCCGCTTTTAAAATGGGCAATCTCAAGCTTTCAAATCCCTCATTTAAGAGCTTGAAGCTGTTGTAATCCCCTCTAATAACAATCTTGTCTTCCACTTCTTCTAATTCTTCCAAACCATAATCAATGAGAGCGAATTCTAAATCCTCTAGGCTGAGCTTTAAATTTTCCACTTCATTTTTCAAGCATTCAAACACGCTTTTTCGGTTAAACATAAACTCTAAAGAGCCATTAGGCACGATGCTTGCCCCTTGCGTTTTATTGAAATAGCTTTTAAGGTTGGCAATGGTTCTGGTGGGGTTATCAGTCATGCATTCTATAATGATTAGCACGCCAAAATTCGCCTTACCCTCATAAGTGATTTCACTCAAATTCCCTTCTTTACTGCTCGCTCTTTTAATCGCTGCGTCAATATTGTCTTTAGGCATGTTTTGCGCTTTAGCGTTTAAAATCGCTGTCCGTAGTTTGGCGTTCGTGTCCGGCTCGCTCCCGCCATCTTTTGCCGCTAGAGTGATCGCTTTGGCGAGCTTGGGGAAAACCTTGCTCATCTTATCCCATCGTTTTTCTTTAGCCGCTCTTCTGTATTCAAACGCTCGTCCCATTCAATTCCTTTGTAATAAGTTAGCCACTTCTTTAGCATGATAGCTGATAATCATATCCGCTCCCGCTCTTTTAAAACAAGTCATCGTTTCTAATAAAACGCTTTCATAATTGATCAGGTTGTGTTGTTGCGCGAGTTTGAGCATGGCGTATTCCCCGCTCACATTATAGAGCGCTAAAGGGAGCAAAGTGTGATCTCTAATTTCTTTAACAATATCCAAATACGCCAAAGCCGGTTTCACCATTAAAATATCCGCGCCCTGTTTTTCATCTTCTAAACTTTCTAAAAGTGCTTCTTTTTTATTGGCGTAATCCATTTGATAGCTTTTGCGATCGCCAAAACTCGGCACAGAGTTTGCCGCATCTCTAAAAGGCCCATAGTAACTGCTCGCAAATTTAGTGGAATAGCTCATGATGGGCGTGTGGGTATAGCCGGCGTTATTGAGCGCTTTTCTCAAGCTGAAAACATTCCCATCCATCATGTTGCTTGGAGCTAGAATATCCACACCGCTTTCAGCTAAAATAAGCCCTTGAAGATTTAAAATCTCTAGCGTTTTATCGTTAGACACAGAAGCGTTTTCTAAAATCCCGCAATGCCCATGGTCGGTGTATTCACAAAAACACAAATCCGCTATAACGATCAAATCTTTAAATCGTTTTTTAACCTCTTTAATGGCTTTTGCAACAATATGATCCTTATTTAACGCATGGCTTCCTGTAGCGTCCTTATGTTTAGGAATGCCAAACAATAAAACGGCTTTGATGCCTAAACCCACTAATTCTTCGCATTCTTTTAAAAGAGGCTCCATGCTCATTTGATAAACGCCAGGCATGGAGCTGATTTCATTTTTAATACAACTACCGCTTTCTGTGACGAACAAGGGAGCGATGAAATCATCAATATTTAGATGGGTTTCTCTTACCATCGCTCTTAAGTTTTCGCTGCTTCGTAATCTTCTCAATCGTTTGAACATGTTCTCTCTTTATTGTTTTTCTTTAACCCCACAATTGGCTTCTTCTGTTCTTTTCATCCCATTCATTTCTCTCAAATTTTCGGGGGGGGTAGCTCTTCATTATCCTCTTCTAAATCGTAAAAACTATTAAAAACGCAATCATGGATAGTGAAACAAATTCTCCCATTACTATAATGATAACTCAAATTCAACCCCATAGCCTCTAAAGCGTTTTTAATGATATACATGCCTAACCCAAAACCATGGGCTTGGCTGGGGTTAGAAGATTTAAAGTAGGGTTGCAAATATTTTTCAAAATCTTCTTTTAAAGGTTTGCTTTTATTGGACACCACTAAATTATTTCCTATGAAATCCAAAAACACCTGTTTGTCATCGCTGTATTTAATCGCATTATCTACCATGTTTTTTAACGCTATAGAAAACAATTCAAAATCCGCTTCAATAATGTAATTTGAAGAGGATACATGGATAGGGCTTTTTTTATCCTCATCAATTAAAAGCATTTTTTCAATCTTGTCTATCAAATCGCTCATTAAAAATTTTTCTTTATTGCTCCCGTAATTTTTGGAAGCGAGCTGCTCAATGCGGGCAAATTGCTCAATCAGCATGTTCAAGTGATCAAATATAGATGAAAAGCGTTTGTAAGACAGCTCTTCTTTGAGCATAGAGCTTAGTATCTTGCCCTTAGTGATAGGGGTGCGTAATTCATGCATGATAGAGCGCAAAAATAAAACCCGAGATTCATTCATCGCATTCATTTTTTGGATGCAATTGTCAAATTCGTTAGCCAGATCCCCTATTTCATCTTTTTGCTTGCTTTTGCAACTCACGCTTTTATCCCCTTGAGTGAAGCGTTTCACTTGAGATCTCAACTCTCTTAAGGGCAATAAACTCTGTAAAACGAATAAAAAGAGGAATAAAATCAATAATAAACCCACCGTAATAGCTAAGAAATAATTCCTATAAGAAACCGAATGCAAATCTTTATAAAGCACAAAATGCTCATCCTTTTTTAAAAGGATAAAAACCATATCGCTGAATTTAAACACTTCAGCATACCCAATATTTCTGTGGTGCAACTGGTGGCGTCTTTTGGCTAAAACCTTTTCTAAATTTTCTATCGTGATTTCTCTAAAACCAATTTTATAGAGGTAATCTTCTATGGCTCTGTAATCAGAGTAGTTATTTAAAATTTCATTGATAGTAGTAACAAACTGATAATGGCGCATTTCGTTTTGATATTTTTCGTGAGTGATTTGAGAAGACACGAAATAGTAAGCGAACGCTCCAAAACTAAAGAGCGTTATCATAAACAAAGCGACAACTTTAAAAAAGATAGAGAAACGCAAAACCCCTTAACTCCTTATTAGAATATCAGTATTCTAATTTATAACCAATCCCTCTAACAGAGATGATATATTGCGGTTGTTTAGGATTTTTTTCAATCTTAGATCGCAAACGGCCAATGATCACATCAATGCTTTTATTAGAGCTTTCAGGGTTGATGCTCTCGCTCTCAATTGCAATGCTTTCACGGCTAAACACATAGCCTTTTTTGCTAATGAGAAGCGAAAGGATTTCATATTCAGCCCTAGTTAAGTCTAGCTTTTTTTCATGCATATACACTTCTCGGCTATCCTTATCCACCCTAAAGATATTCGCATCGCTTGGCTCACTCACTTCTTCTTTTTTATGAGAACGCCTGAGTAAGGACTGGATACGAGCTAGTAATTCTTTAGGGTCATAGGGTTTAGGGAGGTAATCATCAGCCCCATAATCTAGCGCTTTAATCTTATCTTCCACATCGCTTCTTGCTGAAGAAATAATAATAGGGATATGTTTTTGTTTGGAGATGCGCCTACACACTTCAAGCCCGTCTAAATTAGGCAAAGTCAAATCCAACAACAACAAATCATAATTTTGTGTGTTAGCCGCACTAATGCCGGTATATGGCTCATCGTAATTGGTTACATGAATGCCATGTTGGAGCAAAAACTCGCTCAAAAACTCGGCTAATTCTATATCATCTTCTATCATTAAAACTTCTATCATACTTCAATTAACTCCTTCAATGATTTCTACAACTTTAAAAACGATTAACTTTGTTAATGTTTTAGGGAACTAATTCTAGCATTTTATTATTAAAGATACCTTGAAAATATTTTAAAAATAAAAATTCAAAACATTATCATAGTTATTAACGGGATTTAAGGCTTTGTTTTCATGGAATATTGAAAATTAAAGTCTTATTTTTTAATGTTTTTAAAAAATTCCTTTGCTCATTTTTCACTCTGCGCTTTCTCGTTCCAAAGATTCTAATCGTTTTTCAAGCGCGCTCAATTGGTATTGCAAGAAACGTGCCACTAAATCCAAACGCTTTAACGCTTCTTTTTCTTCTAGAGCTTGCATGCCTTTAAACAACACTAAGGTTCTCTCTAGTAAATTTTTTAAAAAAACCCGCTCGTTTGGAATTGGCGCTTGCGTGGGGTTTTCTTGCACGGTTTCTTCTGTAATGATTTCTAGCGCCTCTTCTTCTTTTTCTTCTGTATTCTCTTCTGTGATTTTTTCTTGCGTTTCTATTTTGGCAGCGTTTTTTGGCTCTAAAGGGGTGTTAGCGTTTTTAGGGTTTGTGGTGTTTTGCAAATTGGAGGGCGTTTTGAAAAAAGAGGGCGTTTTTTGTGCCACACCATCATCAATGGTTTGAGCCATTTTTTCAATTTCATTAAGGGTTTCTGAAATAATGTTTTTCAATTCCATTCTACCAGCCATTTTTCTAAATTTTCAACGCTCAAACGATCCCCTTTGATAAAATTTAAATAGTGCCGCTCTAGTGTCGCATCGTGTTTGAAAGGAGCGCAATTTTTTTGGATTTTTTCCAAACGCTTCATTTGTTTTAACGCCTCTGTATGGTTAGGAGTTTTTTCTAAAATATTAGTATAAATTTGCAACGCTTCTTCAAAAAAC
Organism: Helicobacter pylori FD535; assembly: GCF_000296015.2. Lineage (GTDB taxonomy): Bacteria > Campylobacterota > Campylobacteria > Campylobacterales > Helicobacteraceae > Helicobacter > Helicobacter pylori_CT. The sequence goes on along the minus strand of NZ_AKHP02000005.1, from coordinate 33,034 downwards.
CCTTGTTCTTCATAAATACGAGCGAGTGTGATCGTTTCTAATGGCATGCGTTTCTCTTAATCGTTTTTAATCCCTAATCTCTAAACGCCATTTTTAGACTCTGACTTGGGTGCGTAAAAAACTAAAAGCCGGTAAAGGTGCGGGCAATCGCACTAAATTCACATTCCCGCTATGGATAGTTTCTAACTCGGTGTTATTTTCTAAAAGGATTTTATACAGCACTAAATAAGAGCGTTTTTCAAAGGTGTAAATCTTGCCAATTTCATTGACTATGGGCGTGATAGCCGCATTTTTGGGAGCGATGATTTCATAAGCAATGTTAGTGGTAGTGGTGAATTTGCATGCAAAAAACCGCCCGTCTTCGGTTATTTCGCCATTGACTTGAAAATCCCCTTCGCTAATGGCTGTTTGGTAGTTTTGAGTGTCTAGCCTTTCAAAAGGCCTTCGCATCAAATAGCCGTCCGTAAAACCCCTGTTTTTAAGCGTGTTCAATTCGCTAGCATAAAAACTCGGCTTTAAGGTGTTATGGTAAAAATCATCAACCGCTAAACGATAGATGCGCGTGGTTTGCGCGGCGTAGTAACTGGACTTGGTGCGCCCTTCAATCTTGAGCGCGCTAATGGCGTTTGAACTCAAAATTTCAGCGATATGGCCAGAAAGGTTCAAATCTTTAGCGTTAAAAATATGCGTGCCTACGCCCTCTTCTTCAACCAACCTCATCATCACGCCATTATCAGGGTTTTTCACATAATATTCATAATCAAACCGGCAATCATTCGCGCAACTCCCTCTATTAGGCACGCGCCCCTTTTGTAAGGCCGAAATCAAGCAGCGCCCTGAAAAGGCAAAGCACATGCTCCCATGCACAAAGATTTCTAATTCTAAATCGGGTAAGGCTTTTTTAATCTCAATCGCATCATTCAGGCTCAATTCCCTAGCGCACACAATGCGTTTAACCCCTAAATCATAAAACACTTGCGCATCTAATAAATTTAAGACATTCGCTTGCGTGGATAAATGGATAGGAACATGCGGGGCGATTTTTGAAGCGAGTTTCACCACCCCAGGCGCAGCGATAATAAAAGCGTCTGGCTCTAATTCTGCCATTTTATTAATATGTTCTTCTAAAAGTTTGAGTTGTGAATTGAAAGGGAAACCATTGATGGTCGCATAGACTTTTTTATCCAGCGCATGGGCGTAGTCAATCCCTTCTTTAAAGGTTTCTAGAGTGAATTCCTTGCCTGCACGATTGCGTAAAGAAAAATGGCTCACCCCCCCATAAACTGCATCAGCCCCATAGTTGAGAGCGATTTTAAGTTTTTTTAAATTACCAGCGGGAGAGAGTAATTCAACTTGGTTCAAAACTACTTGGCTCCAAAAGAAGCGATCAAGGCTTCAATATCATCAGCGCTGGCTAAATCCTTATCGTCATCGCCGGTGATATAAGTCGCTGAACTCACGCGCTTAGAATCATCAATTTTGCCTTCAAAAAGCGAATTCATGTATTGGCTGAGCGCTCGCATGACATTGACCACTCGTTCAATTTTTTGGCGGTGAATGTCTTGAAACTGCATAATATCCATCGCTTGCATGGAGCTATCAGAGCAATTAGTGGCTTCTTCTTCAATGCTTTTAAGGGCGTTTAGGATTTCTTGTTGTTCGTTGAGTGCGGTTTTAAAAGATTCAACATGGGGGAAATGGCCATGCAAATTGTCAAAAATTTCTTGGTGTTTTTGCAAAGGTTCTTGGATTTTTTTAACCATTTTAGCGATCTTTTCAGCGCTAGCCCCGATCAAATCCAATTGATCAAAAATTTGCGTGGCTTTCACTTCAGAATCTCTTGTAACATCATCTAATTGATGCACGACTTTATGCTCTTCAGTGGGGGGAGGGGGAGGCCATTCATTAGGGCTAATCTTGCCGTATTTTTCAGCGTCTTCTTTTTTGACGGTCATTTTTTGGCTAGAGCTTTCTTTGGATTCTTTAGCCTCTTCTTTCTCTTTAACCTCCTCTTTAGCTTCCTCTTTAATCTCTTCTTTAGTTTCTAGGGCTTCCAAATTTTCTAAATCGCCACCATTCATCAAAGCGTCTAATTCTTCTTGTGTCATTGTTGTTCCTTGCCAATTGGTTTTAAAAAGCGTTTTTAACCATAATTCTTAGCTGTCATTTTAGCGCACTTAAGCTTTAGCAATCAAAACGCCCTCTAAAATCGCATCAATATCGCCGTCTAGTATCGCTTCCACATTGCTATAAGCGGTGTTGGAGCGCGCGTCTTTGACTTGCTGGTAGGGGGCTAGGACATAACTTCTTATTTGATGCCCCCAGCCGATCTCGCTTTTTTCTTCATTTTTGGTGCTGCTTTGCTGCTTTTCTAATTCCAATTCATAAAGCTTGGATTTAAGCATTTTTAACGCGCTCGCTTTGTTTTTATGCTGGCTCCTGTCGTTTTGGCATTGCACCACAATACCGGTAGGGAAATGCGTGATCCTAACCGCGCTTTCTGTTTTATTGACATGCTGACCGCCTGCCCCACTGGCTCTATAATAATCATAACGGACATCTTTTTCATCAATTTCTATATCAATGTCATCGTCTAATTCAGGGCTAATTTGCACGCTCGCAAAACTCGTGTGCCGTTTGGCGTTCGCATCAAAGGGCGAAATCCTTACAAGCCTATGCACCCCGCTTTCATTTTTCAAATAGCCATAAGCATTTTCGCCCTTAATGATAAAGGCGACCCCTTTAATGCCCGCTTCTTCGCCATCTTGATAATCTAAAATCTCGCTTTTAAAGCCCCTTCTTTCCGCCCATCTCAAATACATGCGATACAAAATACTCGCCCAATCCTGGCTTTCCGTCCCCCCCGCTCCAGGCTGAATGGTGATAATAGCGTTTGAGGCGTCGTTTTCACCGCTTAACATGATTTCAATTTCTACTTTTTGGACGCTGTGTTCTAAAACAGGAGCCTCTTCATAGAGTAAGGATAAAGTAACCTCATCGTTATCGTTTTGAGCGAGTTCAAACAATTCCACGCTTTCATCTAAAGCATTTTTGGTTTTTTGATAGGTTTCTAGCAAGCGGTTCAGGCGCACTTTTTCTTTATTGGTGTCTCTGGCTTTTAAGACATCTTGCCAAAAATTAGGGTCTTCTTGTTCTTTTTCAATGCGTTCTAATTCTTGTTTGATCTTTTCAGGCTTGATGATTAAAGCGATATTATCGCATTTGTTTTGCAAGCTTTTTAACAATTCGCTATAGGTGTAGTTATCCACAAACAGAACCTTTATGAGTGGGGTTTTAAACTTGCCATTATAGCATTGTTAAAAGCCATTTCAATTTTCAAACCTTAAAATTTCAATTTCGCCCTGAACCAATCCCACTCCTTCATCAATTAAAGCGATAGAATCCACTTGCGCAAGGGCTTGAATCGCTCCTGATTCATAGCGGTTGTTGTTGTAAGGAATGAATTGGTGGTTTGAATAGTTGCCTAAAATTAAATGCGTGCGTTTGCCTTCAAGCTTTAAAGGGGCATTGATTTGAGCCTTAAAGGGTTTTAGTTTAAAATCTTTGTTTAAGGATAAGCGTTCCAGCAAGGGTAGAATCAAAACCCGTAAAACCAATAAGCAGCTTAAAGGATTGCCCGGTAAGCCTATAATGATACTTTGATTGAGTTGGGCTAAAGTTACCGGTTTTCCAGGCTTGAGATTGACTTTTTCATAATAAAAAAGGGCGTTTTTTTCTTTCAAAGCGTCTTTAAAAAAGTCTTTATCCCCCACACTCACCCCTGCGCTTGAAAGGATGACATCATAGTCTTGTGATTCAAGTGGTTTAAGCTGTAAATTTTTATCGTCTTTTAAAACCCCTAGAAAATGCGTGTTGTAGTTTTTAAGCATGTTAAAAATACCCACTGAATTAACATCATAAACTTGGCATTCTAGGGCGTTTTGCCCTAAAGGCGCTAATTCATCGCCGCTGCTAAATAAAGCGATTTTTAATTTTCTAAACGCTTTGATTTCTTTTAGCCCTTGAGAGGCAATGAGTGCGATATGCCCATAATTCAAACGGGTATTTTTAGGGACTAACACGCTGTTTAAAGAAGCGTTTTCGCCCTTTTGACGGATATTGGCGTTTATTTTAAAATCTTTGGGAGCTAGGGCGGAATTTTTATGGCTTTCTAGCATGCATTCTATAGGGATAATCGTTTCTATTCCCTTTGGCACCATCGCTCCAGTCATGATTTTAACGCATTCATTTTCTTTAATTTCTAAAGCGCTCACATCATCTCCGGCAAAAATGCGCTGAATGACTTGAGTTTTTTTGCCTAAATCCTGCATTTTAAACCCATAGCCATCCATTGCGCTTTGATTGAATTTAGGCAGGGCGTGAGTGCAAATAATATCCTCTGCCAAAATGCGCCCTACGCTTTCAAACAAAGAGATAACCTCTATTTCTAAGGGTTTTAGGGGAATGCTAGAATGGATTTTTAGAGCTTCTTTAAAACTAATCATTATTAATCCTTTAAAAGATTTTGCTAATGGCGCTAAAGGCCAGGCTGATTTCTTCTTTAAAACGCCCCATGATAGCCGAAGCGATTAAAATAATGCCCACAAACCCGATCGCAATTTTAACCGGAAATCCGATAGCGAGCAGGTTGAACTGGGGGTGGGTTTTCATGATCATGCCAAAAATAATATCGCTCAATAACACCAAGCATAAAATAGGGAACGCCATAGAAAACCCTATGACAAACAAGTGCGAAAAGGCTTTGACAATGTTTTTAGCTAGCGCTGGCTCAAAGACAAATTGCCCTAAAGGGACGGCTTTTAAGCTGTGATCCACAAACAAAATGATTTGATGGTGGAACGATAAATCCAATAAAATTAAAATCGCTAACAATAAAAGGGCTTGCCCCACAATGGGTTTTTGCGATCCTGAAATAGGATCATACGCGCTCGCCATTGTAAGCCCCATAGAAAAGCTGATGCTATCGGTTGCAAACACTAAGCTTGCAAAGACGATTTGTAAAAAGACAGACGCGCACACCCCTAAAAACAATTCGCATAAGCATGCAATGATAAAACCCTCTGGCGTGTAAGCGGCGTTTGAAAACTCTAAAGTGGGGTAAAAAATCACGCTCACATACAAGCTCAAAGCCCCACGCACCGACAAAGGCACTAAATGGTTTTCAAAAAAAGGGAAAAGAGACAGCACGCCGCTAACCCTTAAAAACAACAAGAAAAAATCCCTGACATGGGGGGTGCTAAGCTCTTGAATAAAATCTAGCATTCTTTTTCTTTAAGGATAAAAAAGTAGTGCGCTAGCATTAGGGTTTGCAATAAGGTGGCAAAAAAATTAAAAAAAGGGATTAAGGAAAAAAGATAGCAAAAAAACGAAAAACGATAATGCTTTAACCGGTGCTGTTTGAGTAAATTTTGATAGCTTTGGTGATTAAAAATCATGCTGGCTATATCCAAACTCATGGTGTTTTTGAAAAAAAGAAAATGCGGAATTATGGAAAAAAAGACCCCAAAGACCCCCATAAAGGGAATGAAATAAAAGGGCGTTAAAACCGCTAGTAATAAAAGCATCAAAGCGAGCGATTTTAAAAAATATTTAATAGAAAAAAGGATTGAGCCAAATTCTTCTAAAACGACATGGGGATAATATTTTTGGTGTAAATAAGAGACCACTAAAGGGGTGTAAAAAATAGACGCAAAAATATTGATGACTAAACTCAAAAGAATCACGATCCAAACAATAAGAAAATACACTAACGCTTTAAAAACCCATGCAAACACACCAGCAAAAAAGCCTTGAGAATGGGAATAATCATTCAAAGATTGCGGTAATAAAGTTTGGCAATAACCCACAATACTCCCGCCATTGTAGTAAAAAACAGCTCCAAAAAACGCCAGACTCAAAAGGATAGGGCCAAGATTGATTAAAAGCATTCTAGCGCTTAAAAAATCATTAAAGCTTTTTTTAAGGATAGATAAAGACAAAACCATAACCTGAAATCCTTCTTGACTCACTTTGTTGAGGGTATTTAAGCGCAAAGTCCCTTAATCTTACATAGTAAGCTTATAAATGAGATTGACTACAAGAATGATAGAAGTTATTTAATATGGAATAACATATAATAATAAATACATTATGGGGTAAAACAATATTATCAGTATCCAAGGACACAAAATGATTACAACAGCAATGGCAAATACAATATTCATTATTGTCTTATGAAATTTCGGATCTTCTTTAACATCCTTTTTCTTTCCAAAAAAAATATAACTAACACCAATAAATACAATAAATATTATTACAACATCTGCGGCAAACATTTTACCCGCTTTTAATGGAGTGGATAACTTTAAGCGTTTCTTACCCCTTAATGTGAGTTTTCTGTAATCATGGTAGCTGATTTTGTTTTAATTTTGCTATAATGTAAATTTAATTATGAAAATTAGTTTAGAGTGGAGAACACACAATGAAAAAAAATATCTTAAATTTAGCGTTAGTGGGCGCGTTGAGCGCATCGTTTTTGATGGCCAAGCCGGCTCATAACGCAAATAACGCTACGCATAACACGAAAAAAACGACTGATTCTTCAGCAGGCGTGTTAGCTACAGTGGATGGCAGACCTATCACTAAAAGCGATTTTGACATGATCAAACAGCGCAACCCTAATTTTGATTTTGACAAGCTTAAAGAGAAAGAAAAAGAAGCCTTGATTGATCAAGCTATTCGCACCGCCCTTGTAGAAAATGAAGCTAAAACCGAGAAATTGGACAGCACTCCAGAATTTAAAGCGATGATGGAAGCGGTTAAAAAACAGGCTTTAGTGGAATTTTGGGCTAAAAAACAGGCTGAAGAAGTGAAAAAAGTCCAAATCCCAGAAAAAGAAATGCAAGATTTTTACAACGCTAATAAAGATCAGCTTTTTGTCAAGCAAGAAGCCCATGCTAGGCATATTTTAGTGAAAACCGAAGATGAGGCTAAACGGATTATTTCTGAGATTGACAAACAGCCAAAGACTAAAAAAGAAGCCAAATTCATTGAGTTAGCCAATCGGGATACGATTGATCCTAACAGCAAGAACGCGCAAAATGGCGGTGATTTAGGGAAATTCCAAAAAAACCAAATGGCTCCGGATTTTTCTAAAGCCGCTTTCGCTTTAACTCCTGGGAATTACACTAAAACCCCTGTTAAAACGGAGTTTGGTTATCACATTATCTATTTGATTTCTAAAGATAGCCCTGTAACTTATACCTATGAGCAGGCTAAACCCACCATTAAGGGGATGTTACAAGAAAAGCTTTTCCAAGAACGCATGAATCAACGCATTGAAGAACTAAGAAAGCACGCTAAAATTGTTATCAACAAGTAATGGATGAGGTGTTATCATGTTAGTTAAAGGCAATGAAATCTTGTTGAAAGCCCATAAAGAAGGTTATGGGGTAGGGGCGTTTAATTTCGTGAATTTTGAAATGCTAAACGCTATTTTTGAAGCAGGAAATGAGGAAAATTCCCCGCTTTTCATTCAAGCGAGTGAAGGAGCGATCAAATACATGGGGATTGACATGGCGGTGGGCATGGTGAAAATCATGTGCGAACGCTACCCGCACATTCCTGTAGCCTTACACCTAGATCATGGCACGACTTTTGAAAGCTGCGAAAAAGCCGTGAAAGCGGGTTTCACTTCTGTGATGATTGATGCGTCTCACCATGCTTTTGAAGAAAATTTGGAATTGACTTCTAAAGTGGTCAAAATGGCGCATAGTGCTGGAGTGAGCGTGGAAGCGGAGTTGGGGCGTTTAATGGGGATTGAAGACAATATTTCAGTAGATGAAAAAGATGCGGTGTTGGTGAATCCTAAAGAAGCGGAGCAGTTTGTCAAAGAATCTCAAGTGGATTACTTAGCCCCAGCCATTGGCACAAGCCATGGAGCGTTTAAGTTTAAGGGCGAGCCAAAATTGGATTTTGAACGCTTGCAAGAAGTCAAAAGGCTCACTAATATCCCTTTAGTCTTGCATGGAGCGAGCGCGATACCAGATAATGTGAGGAAATCTTATTTGGACGCTGGAGGCGATTTGAAAGGCTCTAAAGGTGTGCCTTTTGAATTTTTACAAGAATCCGTGAAAGGAGGGATCAATAAAGTCAATACCGACACGGATTTAAGGATCGCTTTCATCGCAGAAGTGCGCAAGGTGGCTAATGAAGATAAGAGCCAATTTGATTTGAGAAAGTTTTTTTCTCCGGCCCAATTAGCACTTAAAAATGTGGTCAAAGAACGCATGAAACTTTTGGGCAGCGCTAATAAAATTTAACCAACAAGGAAAGAATGTAACATGGCAATTGGGATGAGTGAGCTCAAAAAGGGCTTGAAAATTGAATTGGGCGGTGTGCCTTATAGGATCGTAGAATACCAGCATGTCAAGCCCGGCAAGGGTGCGGCTTTTGTGCGCGCGAAAATCAAATCGTTTTTGGACGGCAAGGTGATTGAGAAGACTTTCCATGCAGGGGATAAGTGTGAAGAGCCTAATTTGGTTGAAAAAACGATGCAATACCTTTATCATGATGGCGATACATACCAATTCATGGACATAGAGAGCTATGAACAAATCGCTTTGAACGACTCTCAAGTGGGTGAGGCTTCTAAATGGATGCTAGACGGCATGCAAGTGCAGGTTTTATTGCATAATGACAAGGCGATTTCAGTGGATGTGCCGCAAGTTGTGGCTCTAAAGATTGTAGAAACAGCCCCTAATTTTAAGGGCGATACTTCAAGCGCGAGCAAAAAACCAGCGACTTTAGAAACCGGTGCGGTCGTGCAAGTGCCTTTCCATGTTTTAGAGGGTGAGGTCATTAAAGTCAATACGGAAACAGAAGAGTATCTTGAAAAGGTGAAATGAGATTATTTTTTGATTGAGTTAGTGCTTTAGACACAGATTTTTTGTCATAAGGGGTGTTATCAGCCCTTTTTTTGGGCTTTATTTAAAGCGTGTGTGGAATCTGTGATTAAAAATTATTTAGAATGGATTGACTTTTTTCATTGAGTGCCAATAAAAATATCCAAAGGCATTGTTTAAGATTAAATATAAGATCTTGATTTAACCGAGCGGATAATCTCTTAAAAAGCTGTCTTTGGGGGTTAGGGGGATAAAAGGGAGGGAATTTTACCCCATTTGAAAGAGCGTGAGTTTTAGGTATAAGAAGAACTCGCACCAAGTTTTATTGAAAGGGATACGAAAAAATACGCTTGATTTATCTTGAGCTTTTTTCGTTGCAACCACTTTTAAAGCAGAAGATGGTTGGTGGGTAAAATGAAACAAGAAATAAATGATCAAACAGGCTTTACAACGCTACAAATGGCATTAAGAACTTGAATGAACCAATATAATTGCATAGATTTATTTAGTGGGGCTGGCGGTTTGTCGTTGGGTTTTGCGAATATGAATAGATTTGATATTTTAGCCCACATTGAGTGGGAAAAACCTATGGTTACTACACTGAGAAACGCTTTAATCAAACGCTTTAAAATCAGTGAATATGAGGCAAAAAAGAGAGTTATCGCATTTGATATTCAAAAAACTGATGAATTGATAAATGGCTCTTGGAATAATGAAACTCTTAAAATTTATAGGAGCTTGTGAGTTTTGAATTAAAAGAGAGTTTAAAATCAATTGAGAAAAGTTTAAATTTTTTTCTTGCATTTGAGTTTGGATAGCTTGCCATTGTTCTTTGGATAACCTAAGACTTTTAATGACTTGTTTGTTTGTTTGGATACTCACTTATTCCCTTACTTTGATTTTTGGGGGGTCAAGGGGGATTGCCCCATTGCGAGCTATTTTGTATTACAAAATATATACTCGCCCCCTTTAATTGCAGTTTAGCATAGATTGATTAAGGTTTTAGATATAATGGGTTCATAATGTCGTTTGATATAAGGAGCTACAATGTTAAGAGATGTAGAAATAGGAGTTAAGTTTTATAAGGAGCTTGGCAAATTAGAAAAACAATTAGATAAGTATCAAAGTAAAGTTTTAGAAATTAAAACACAGATAAGAGAGATTAAAAAGCAATACTCACAAGCTAAGAAAGAGGAGAATTTAGCTAGTAAATATATTCCTAATGATGAGCTAAAAAAAGATTTATTAGATATTGATAATCCTAATACGACTGAAAACTTTAAACCTAAAAATGCTAATGGAATTTGGCAATTCGCTCTTAATTCTTAGGAGCTTAAATGTTAGAAATTGAGTTAAAAAAGAAATTCACTAAGGATTTAAAAAAACACATTTTAAATCAAAAAATTGAGTTAGAAATTTTTGATTTAGTGATTGAAAATTTAAGAAATCAAATCCCACTAGATGAGAAGTTTAAAGACCACGCTTTGGTTGGAGAATACTAAGGCTGTAGAGAATGCCATATTAAACCTGATGTTTTGCTCGTGTATAGAATACAAAACAATGTGCTAACTTTGGTTAGGCTCGGCTTGTTTTAAAATGAGTGGAGAGACAATTTAAGACAATATGAAAATATACAAGGAATTTTAATGGACACTAAATTTTTAATGCAAAATTATAATAAGAAATCCAATAATCTTTTAAAGTTACTGGCAAAAAATGTGGAAGAAACTAAAATATAATTTTTAAAAATTTTAATCAAAAATCAAATATAAAACCACAAAACAAAATTTAAAACCCCCATTTTTTAATCAAAACAAACCTACAATGGGCGTTCTATACCATCAGCGCTTAAAGGGGTGTTGGCTTTTAAGAATTTTGATGCCTTTTGGCCTAAAATTTCTTTATAAAATTTAGGGTGTAAGCCAAGGTTGGGGCGTAAGGCTTTGATATTGTTTTCAGTCAATGCTTCGCCTTTTTGAATGTCCTTAATGACAAATAAAGAGCGCATAAAGAATCTCCGCTCCTCTAAAGTCTTTGGATTGATTTTGGGCTCTTCTTCGCCCAAGGCTAACACGCTTTGTTGGATCGCTTCAACCATGCTTTTAAATCCGTTAAAATCCATGCTAAAAGCGCTGTCTGGGGTTTGTAAGGATTTGTTTAAAATGAAATGCTTTTCTATCATGCTCGCTCCTAAAGTGGTGGCTAGAATGGGGCAAAGAGAGCCAATCGTGTGATCGCTCAAGCCAAATTTAACGCCAAACGTTTCGCCTAATTTAACCATGTTCAATAAATTAGCGTCTTCTATTTTACTGGGATAAGCGCTCACGCATTTTAAAAGGGTGATGTCAAAATTATCCACTCCTTTGCACAATGAGATAGCGTCTTGCAATTCAACGCTTGTAGCGATACCGCTAGAAAGGATAATGGGCTTTTTTGTGCGAGCGGCCTTTTCAATCAAATCTAAATCAACGATTTCAAAACTAGCGATTTTATACATGGGGCAATCTAAGCTCTCTAAAAGCTCTAAAGCTTTTGAACTAAAAGGCGAACTAAAAATGCCTAAATCAAGCTTTTTAGCCAATTCAAACAATTCCGCATGCCACTCTAGGGGGGTGGAAGCCTTTTGATACAATTCATACAAATTTTCTTTATCCCATAAAGTGCCTTGAATGATGAAAGGATCTTCTTTAGAGTTTAAAGTCATGCAGCTTGGCGTGTAGGTTTGGAGCTTGACAAAATCCGCGCCGCTTTCCTTAATGGCATGGAGGCTTTCTTTGGCTAGGTTTAAATCCTGGCTATGATTAGCACTCAATTCAGCGACAATTTTAGGGCGTTGTAACATTTTATTTTTCCTTAATCAAAACTTCTTTTTCTAAGCGATAGACTTGAGAGCAAGTGAAAGCCAAATGCTCATCATGCGTGGCTAAAACCAACGCTCCTTCTTTTTCTGTAATGTAATTTTGCAGCATGCTGATGACTTGATTAGCGCTAGTGGTGTCTAAATTCCCGGTGGGTTCATCAGCGATAATGATTTTAGGTTTTTTAGAAAGCACTCTGGCGATGCTTAAGCGTTGTTGCTGGCCGCCGCTCAATTCACCCACGCCTTGTTTTAGGGTGTGGGCTATGCCTAATTGTTCTAAAAGGGAATGATTTATTTCTTGCTTGGCTAGGATGGAAGCGACTTGCAAATTTTCTAAAGCGCTAAAACCCTTAAAAAGGTAATGCGATTGGAAAACTATGCCCACTTTTAAGCGCCGTAGTTCCAAAAGCTTTTTAGAGTTTAAGGCATAAATGTCTTGGTGTTCTAACAAACTAACTATTCCGCTATCCGGTTTTAGCATGGTGGCTAAATGGCTTAAAAGCGTGCTTTTACCGCTCCCGCTCACGCCTAAAATCGCTAGGCTTTCTTTGGGTTTAATGCGCAAATCCACGCCCTTATAAAGGGGCTTTTCAAAAGCATGAGAAATATTAATCGCTTCAATCATTATCGTTTCCTAAAAAGAATATCGCCTAATAAACTAGGGCTTAGAATGTAAGAAGTTGAAAAGTTCGCGCTGTGCAAGATGATTTTATCATAACGCCTCGCATAGTATTTTAAAAGCGTTTTTTGTAAGGTGGGTTCAATGCTTGGACTAAACCATGCGTTATTGCTCATCACGATAAAAATTTTTGAAGGGCTGTTTGAATAAGCGGGTTTGGAAGTGCCTTCATAGCAAATCAGGGGGCGAAAAGTAAAATCGTCTAATATGAAATCGCTGAAATTGGAAGCGTTGCGGTATAAATAAGCGCTCTCGCCAAAAAAGAGCTTTTCAAGGGGTTTTTGAAGAAACTTGGGTAAAGGCATGGTCTCGCCAAAGGGGGCTAAGATCACTTTATCAGCGATCTGAACGCTTTCTTTAGAAAATAAAAACGAGCTGTTATAAAGGCTATAGCCTTGAGTGCGCAGTGTCCCTATTAAAATAGCAATATTACCGCTTAAATCTTCTAGCTTGGCTTTAAAGGGGGAGTTTTCTAAAGTGATGGGGTAGGCGGTCTCTGGAAAAACAATCAAGGTTTTTTGCTTGCTTTGAGCGAGCTTGATTTCTTCAAGAATGTTGTTTTCAATATCGTTGAGGTAGGTTGAGTCAAATTTCAAATCTTGAGGCGTTTTTGTAGAGACTAATTCAATATTTCCAACCTTTTTTAAATCGCTTGTTTTAAAACCATTAAAATCCAACGTGCCAAGTAACAATAAAACCGCTATGATCCTGTATTTTTTCAATGGTTTAGCGCTCAAAAAAATGCAAGCCAAAAAAACAAGCCCTAGCGATAATTTATCCACCCTAAACACGCTATAAGAAAAAAAGCTATCCGGGACCAACCAATCAAACCCAAAAGGGTGGATAAAGCTAGAGCCTAAAAAACTCAAAAGCCTAAAATAGGGGTTTTCAAAATAGAGCAACAAATAAAATAAAACCCCATAAACTAACGCTATTAAAACAATGATTAAGGGCAATAAATAAGTGAAATCCGAGTAGCGAAAGCTTAAAGCGCACCAATAAAACAATAACGCTCCCACAAAAAACCCCAAAGCAAAAGCGCTATTTCTAGGGGTTTTTAAAAACGCTAGCATGCTTAAAGGGGCTAATAGGCTTGTGAGTGTGATAGGAATATAGGGGTTTTTAATCGCATAAGCGTCTAAAACGGCGTTCACATACACGCTTGAAACAAACGCACACGCTAATAAAAAAGCGTTTTGATTGAATAAAATAAGACGCATGGCTAAATTTTGAAACCTTGAGATTGTTTTAGTGTATTATAGCTATATTTTAATTTAAGAATTTTAGATTGATTTTTTAAGGGTAGTTTTTTTTAAGTTGTGTTATTATTTTCAAATTTCAAGTGAGCGTGGATTGATAGCACTAAAAGTCATGGGCTTTTTTTTGGGGCGTTTTTGAGCACTCACTATCTTTATGCGAGATATATGAGAGAAAGGTTTGGGTTTAGGGTTTGAATTATATTGATTTGGCGTTACTTGTGGTGGTGGTAGCCTTTGGGATTAGGGGATTTTATCATGGCTTCGTGAGTGAAGTGGCGGGGATTTTAGGGATTGTGCTTGGCGTTTATTTGGCGTCTCGCTATTCTGTGGCTGTTGGGCATTTATTTTCACAACATTTGTATGATCTAAAGAATGAGACCATGATGAATCTTGTTGGTTTCTTGCTAGTGTTAGCGTCTATTTGGGTGTTTTTTTTAGCTTTTGGAGTGTTGCTAGACAAGGTGTTAGTCTTTAGCGGGTTAGGCATTATAGACAAAGCGTTAGGGTTTATTTTTTCATGCTTGAAGACTTTTTTAGTGCTTTCTTTCATCCTTTATGCGCTCTCTAAAATGGAAGTGATGAAAGACGCTAACGCCTACTTGCAAGAAAAAAGCGCTTTTTTTTCTACCATGAAAAGCGTTGCCAGTAAGATCATGCGCCTTGATGGCGTCAAACATGTGGACAAAAACTTTAAAGACAACCTTGAAGAAATGAGCGATGAAGTCAAAAATAAAGAATCTTTTAATAAAAATAAACAATCTTTTGATAAAGCGATGGATAAGGGCGTGGAAACTTTAAAAGAAAAGGCTAAGGACTTGCCTAAAAACATGCTGGATCCAAAAGCTAACCAAACCCCACCAAACCCCATCCCATCTCATAAAGAACCCCTATAAAGGCATAACATGTTTTCTAACCAATACATCCAACAACGCATCCATAAAGCCAATAGCTTGAGAGAAGAAGGGAAAAACCCTTATAAAAATGGCTTGAAACGAAGCCTTACAAACGCCGCTTTTTTAGAAAAATACGCTTATGTTAAGGATTTAGAAGAGCCTAAAGACAAAGAAAAATGCGAGAGTGTTGTAGGGAGGGTCAAGCTTTTGCGTTTAATGGGTAAGGCATGTTTTATTAAAATTGAAGATGAAAGCGCGATTTTGCAAGCTTATATTTCGCAAAATGAATTGAACGATGAATTTAAAAGCCTGAAAAAGCATTTAGAAGTGGGCGATATTGTGTTGGTGAAAGGTTTCCCTTTTGCTACCAAAACCGGTGAATTAAGCATTCATGCCCTAGAATTTCATATTTTAAGCAAAACCATTGTGCCTTTGCCTGAAAAGTTTCACGGATTAAGCGATATAGAATTGCGTTACCGCCAACGCTACTTGGATTTGATAGTCAATCCTAGCGTTAAAGATGTGTTTAAAAAACGCAGTTTGATTGTTTCTAGCGTGCGGAAATTCTTTGAAATGGAAGGGTTTTTAGAAGTGGAAACCCCCATGATGCACCCCATTCCTGGTGGGGCGAACGCAAGGCCTTTTATCACTTATCATAACGCTTTAGAAGTTGAAAGGTATTTGAGAATCGCTCCAGAATTATACCTCAAACGCTTGATTGTGGGGGGTTTTGAAGCGGTGTTTGAAATCAATCGTAATTTCAGGAATGAGGGCATGGATCACAGCCATAACCCCGAATTCACGATGATTGAGTTTTATTGGGCGTATCACACTTATGAAGATTTGATTGAACTCAGTAAGAGACTGTTTGACTACTTGCTAAAGACTTTAAATTTGGATTCAAAAATCATTTATAACGATATGGAAGTGGATTTCAACCAAACGAGCGTGATTTCCTATTTGGACGCTTTAGAAACAATAGGGGGCATCAGTAAGGATATTTTAGAAAAAGAAGACAGGCTTTTGGCTTATTTGTTAGAGCAAGGCGTCAAGGTAGAGCCAAATCTCACTTATGGTAAATTGCTCGCTGAAGCGTTTGATCATTTTGTAGAGCACCAACTCATTAACCCCACTTTTGTAACCCAATACCCCATTGAGATTAGCCCCTTAGCCAGACGCAACGATAGTAACCCTAATATTGCTGACAGGTTTGAATTGTTTATTGCAGGAAAAGAAATCGCTAACGGCTTTAGCGAGTTGAACGATCCTTTAGATCAATTAGAACGCTTTAAAAATCAAGTGGCTGAGAAAGAAAAAGGCGATGAAGAAGCCCAATACATGGATGAAGATTACGTGTGGGCCCTAGCCCATGGAATGCCCCCCACTGCAGGGCAAGGCATAGGCATTGACCGATTGGTGATGCTACTCACTGGAGCTAAAAGCATTAAAGATGTGATTTTATTCCCAGCGATGCGTCCTGTTAAAAACGATTTTAATGTGGAGAGTGAAGAATAATGGCGTATTTTTTAGAACAAACGGATAGTGAAATTTTTGAGCTTATCTTTGAAGAATATAGGCGGCAAAATGAGCATTTAGAAATGATAGCGAGCGAGAATTACACTTTTGCAAGCGTTATGGAGGCTATGGGGAGTGTTTTAACGAATAAATACGCTGAAGGCTATCCTAACAAGCGCTATTATGGAGGCTGTGAAGTGGTGGATAAAATAGAAAGCTTGGCCATAGAAAGGGCTAAAAAGCTTTTTAATTGCCAGTTCGCTAACGTGCAAGCGCATTCAGGCTCACAAGCCAATAACGCTGTCTATCACGCTCTTTTAAAACCTTATGACAAGATTTTAGGCATGGATTTAAGCTGTGGAGGGCATTTAACGCATGGCGCTAAAGTGAGTTTAACCGGCAAGCATTATCAGAGCTTTTCTTATGGCGTGAATTTAGATGGTTATATTGATTATGAAGAAGCGCTAAAAATCGCTCAAAGCGTTAAGCCAGAAATCATTGTGTGTGGGTTTTCAGCCTATCCAAGGGAAATTGATTTTAAGAAATTTAGAGAAATCGCTGATGAAGTGGGAGCGTTACTATTAGGCGATATAGCCCATGTGGCAGGGCTTGTGGTCGCTAATGAGCATGCCCATCCTTTCCCGCATTGCCATGTGGTTTCAAGCACCACTCATAAGACCTTAAGAGGGCCTAGAGGGGGGCTTATTTTAACCAATGATGAAGAGATAGCGGCTAAGATTGATAAAGCGGTTTTTCCAGGAACTCAAGGCGGGCCTTTGATGCATGTGATTGCTGCTAAAGCGGTGGGGTTTAAAGAGAATTTAAAACCAGAATTTAAAGCTTACGCAAAATTAGTGAAATCTAACATGCAAGTTTTGGCTAAAGTATTAAAAGAAAAAAACCATAAGTTGGTGAGCGATGGCACTTCTAACCATTTGCTTTTAATGGATTTCTTAGATAAGCCTTATAGCGGGAAAGACGCTGATATTGCCTTAGGGAATGCCGGAATCACCGTGAATAAAAACACCATTCCTGGCGAAACGCGCAGCCCTTTTGTAACGAGCGGGATAAGGATTGGCTCAGCGGCATTGAGCGCAAGGGGCATGGGAGCTAAGGAATTTGAAATCATAGGGAATAAAATATCAGATATTTTGAATGATATTAATAATGTTAGTTTGCAATTGCATGTGAAAGAAGAATTGAAAGCCATGGCTAATCAATTCCCTGTGTATCAACAACCTATTTTTTAAGGAAGTCAAGATGACAGAAATGGAATTAAAGCTCATTAAGATAGACACAAGCCATTATTTTGAAAAAAAACCAGGCTTGGGGGAGAGGGTGGATTATGCGGGGCGTTGCTACTATAATAAATTCCAAAGAGTGAATGCCATGCTCACAAGCTCGCTCATTCAAAAGCATTTGAAAAAAGAAATAGAAATCGCGCACAACCTCATCTTGCGTAACGATAAGGTGGAAAATATTGTGTTTGATTATAACGGGAGAAACCCGGAGCGTTTTTACCATAAGGCACAGTTATTGCTTCGTGAGGAAGGTTTTATGAATTTTACCGCTTATAACACGAAGACGCCAGGGCATTTGCATTTGTATGTGCATAAGGGGCATACGGAATTAGGTGAGGGTGAAAGGTTGGTTAAAACTTTGTCTATGAAATTAGCGCAAGGGTTGCCTAAAGAGTGGAAGGTTTTCCCTAGCAATGAATGGCCTAAGGAATTTAATATTTTAGCTTTACCTTATGAAGTGTTTGCAAAAGAGCGAGGGAGCTCTTGGGCGAAGCATTTATAACCATTTTTGAAAGGATTTTTGATGTCAGAAAAAGAAAGACTGAATGAAGTGATCTTAGAAGAAGAAAATAATGGGGGCGGCACTAAAAAGGTGTTTTTGATCGTGGCTATAGCCATTATCATTTTAGCGGTGCTTTTAATGGTGTTTTGGAAAAGCACCAGAGTCGCTCCTAAAGAGACTTTTTTACAAACCGATAGTGGCATGCAAAAAATAGGCAACACTAAAGACGAGAAAAAAGACGATGAGTTTGAAAGCTTGAATTTAGATCCTTCCAAGCAAGAAGACAAGCTAGACAAAGTGGCGGATAATGTTAAAAAACAAGAAAATGATGCGTTTAACATGCCCGTTCAAACCGATCAGGCTCAAACGGAGATGAAAACAACAGAAGAAAAACAAGAAGCTCAAAAAGAATTAAAAGCTGTTGAGCACACTAGCGCTCAAAAAGAATCTCAAGCTACGGCTAAAAAAGAAACCCCCCATAAAAAGCCTAAAGCAACCCCTAAAGATAAGGAAGCTCATAAAGATAAGCATGCGGCTAAAGAGCCAAAAGTCAAAAAAGAAGCTCATAAAGAAGTTCCTAAAAAAGCCAATTCTAAAACCACTCTTACTAAAGGGCATTATTTGCAAGTGGGGGTTTTTGCACACACGCCCAATAAAGCCTTTTTGCAAGCGTTTAACCAATTCCCTCATAAGATTGAAGATAGGGGAGCAACGAAGCGCTATCTCATAGGCCCGTATAAGAGCAAACAAGAAGCCTTAATGCATGCTGATGAAGTCAGCAAAAAGATGACTAAACCGGTTGTCATAGAAGCGCGGTAGGGGTTTTGGCTAAAAATTCTTATTTCTTTCTTGGGCGTTTTTAGTGGATCGCCCAAGCTCTAAAACGATGGGTTAGCTTACTCCATCGGTTCGGATAATTTTAACAGACAATGAAGATAAACAGATTTTTTTGATCAATATACCTATTTGGTCTTTGAGAAATTCAGATAATTCTTGCGTTTGAATTCAGCCTTAAAGAGCATTCATTCGTTAAAAGTATTTGTTTGTTGTTTGAAAACTACGGAGCGTTTAAATTTTATGAAGTTATTGTTTGCTGTTTAATCCCCCTCTAACCCTCCAAAGAAGAGAGTGGCTTGGAACTAGCCTTATGGGTGCGATGGTGGGGCTAGAAGCCAAGAGAACAAGTGCGCTCACGCTTCTTTAATCTCACGCTTAGTGGGCGGCGAAATCCTTAAAAAAGGTGTTGATCAGCCATTCTCGCATTTCATTATTCCTTTCTATCAAAACCTTTTTGTTGAAACCTTTTACATTAAAGCGCCTGTTGAAAGGGATCTCACTACTTTTGTAGATTTCATCTTTTTCATACAGATCCTTATCGCTTGCCTTACGATTGAGCGGACTTTCTAGGGAGATGAGGTTGCCGTATGTGTTAATATAAGCTTCAAGATCTTCTTTGTCTTCAAAACCAAATTTTTGGATCTCAATTTCATTATCCAATTCTAATAAATTGATGGGGATGATGTGCTCTTTGTCTTGGGAGAATTGCTTCCCAGGAATCAATTTTTTGAGATCGGCAAGACCCATCTCCTGGCAGTTCTTTTCAAAGAAGATATAGTGGAAGCATGATGATGGGTTGGATGCGTTGTTTACAGACTGCCAAGAAGCCAGCCCTATATCATTTCTGCATTGATCGATCATCTCGCTCTTCAATCTCTCTTTGCCCTTTTCAAGATACGCATTAATCAGGTTGTAGGCCGTTCCTGGCCTATTTCTAGTAGATCTGAAAAACACAATATCGGTTTTGGCAAAGAGTTTCAGCGTTTCATCGTCTAGTTCGTTGTTGATTTTCAGGCGGATGAGCGAATTGAAAAAAGACGAGTTGATCTTGTTGATGAGCATGGCCTTAAGGGTGGTTGGGTTAGTGTCAATCTCGCTCAATAGATCAAGGAAAGCCTGATAGAAATTTTTCAAATCGCTGACATAGGATCGGATGAAACTTTTCAATTTGCTTTTTTTGATTTTTCTTAGTTCATCTTTGAGTTTCTCGTAGGTTTTGTCCGTGCTTGCTTCGTAGTGCCCTAAAAACTCGATCCCATCAAATTTTTGGCTCCCTGCGTGGTGGCGGAAGATGTCGCCTTCATCAAAGTTTGGGCCTCCAACGCTGGAGATGTGGTTGCTCTTTTTGATCTTGGCAAAGATCTTAAAAATTTCTCCAAAATGATCGTTGATGAACTGGTCTAGCCCCCTTTTCCCATCGCAAAAAGTGTTGGAGTAATAGATGAGAAGGGATTTTAGTTTGTCCAGCAAGAGAAGAGGCACGCCTCTGTCATTCACGCTTTGAAAGGTTCTGATGGCTCTTCCAGGATCGGACTCTTCAAGCCGCATCAAAACCATTTCCAACAGCGTCTCCAAACGCTCATTCGCTTCTTCTTCACTCAACTTGCTGACCTTATCCCAGATGGCCTTCAAAACCTCAAAAAGATTTTGCTTGCCCTCGGTGTCTGCATCTTTTTCGCAATGGCTGACATTCCCCTTTTCTGCCGCTCCAAGAGCGTTTTGAAGAAGCTTTGGTTTTGAGGGGCGACTTCTAATCTTAATTCCCCCTTTTGGTACAGATATTTTCTTGTCTCTTGCTTGTCTTTCTCATTTTGTTTGTTCGTCAAGACATGCAAGAGCATGAAGATGGTAGTCGTTCGCTGCTGGCCGTCAATGATGTCATACAATTTTTTGTTGTATTCATTCTTAGCGACAACCATGGTGCCTATAAAATGCCCCTGACCCTTTTTGTTGTATTCTATCGCTTCTTCTAGATCTTCCCACAGATCCCTAAAATTCTTATCCTTCCAGGCGTAATCCCTCTGATAGTTGGGGATGCTGTATCCTTCCTCTTGAAAGATCTCTTTTATAGTGGTTTTCACTCAGTTCTCCCTTGTTGCATGCAGTAGTCAAATTTATACCATAAATATCATAAGAATGGCTTGAGGTTTCACTCCATCAAGGCGTTCTGTTAGCCACTCGGGGCGTTTTATTAGCTATAATCAGGGTTTCAAAAGCCATAATTAAAAGAGTTGAGATGTTGGAAAAATTGATTGAAAAAGTGTTGTTTGCCACTCGTTGGTTGCTAGCCCCTTTATGCATTGCCATGTCGTTAGTGTTGGTGGTTTTAGGCTATGTGTTCATGAAAGAGTTGTGGCACATGCTAAGCCATTTAAACACGATCAGCGAAACGGATTTGGTTTTATCAGCCTTAGGATTAGTGGATTTGTTGTTTATGGCCGGGCTTGTTTTAATGGTGTTGCTCGCCAGTTATGAAAGCTTTGTTTCTAAATTAGACAAGGTGGATGCCAGTGAAATCACTTGGCTAAAGCACACGGATTTTAACGCTTTAAAATTAAAGGTTTCGCTCTCTATTGTGGCGATTTCGGCGATTTTCTTGCTCAAACGCTACATGAGTTTGGAAGACGTTTTATCCAGTATTCCTAAGGACACGCCCCTATCGCATAACCCCATTTTTTGGCAAGTGGTGATCCATTTGGTGTTTGTGTGTTCAGCGCTTTTAGCCGCCGTTACCAATAACATCGCTTTTTCGCAAAATAAAGGGCATTAAAAGTTTTAAAGCTCTCTTTCAGGAAGGACTTTAGACCATTCTTTAATCAAGCGCAAAAAGAAGGAAGTATCAGGCGAAGTTTTTTCATGGATTAAAATCCCTTCTTCCACCGCTTCCCAAATAACCCTATGCCGATACACCACCAAATGCCATGATTGTTGGGCATGATCTTTAAGCGACAAACGCACCCTTTTAGCAAAAGACGGGTTGTCAAACAAGACCGCGCTTTCAGTGTTGATGTATGCAGAGCGCGGATCAACATTAAAACTCCCTAGAAGCGTTAAATTATCATCAAAAACAATCGTCTTGCCGTGTAAGGAATGTTTGGTGCTAAAGCGCCCTTTAATCTGGCGGTTGAAAAAATCGTTTCGTATTTCATAGACATTCGCACCCATCCGCACTAATTGGTTGCGATACCTTTCCCACGCCCCATAGACCACTATCGCATCAGTAGATGAAAGGGAATTGGTAAGAATACTCAATTCAATCCCCTTAGAAATTTGATTTTTAAAGATTTTCATCATCTTTTTGCCTGGAATAAAATACGATGAAGCAATAAAAACGGAGTCCTTAGCGTTTTTAAGGGCTTTCTCAAAAGCGATTTTGATAGGCGAATACAAGGGCGTGTCAATTTTTTGGGGTGAATCAGCTAAAAAAATGGCATTCCCATAATAAATGGGGTATTGGTATTTTTGGAAGCGTTCTATAAAATCATTGACTTTTTTTTCAAACTGGTTTTTGTCTTCAACGCTGATAGGGATTTTTTCATGGAGTTTAGCGATTTCTTTAGCGTTATTTTTGAGTCTTTTATGGGTTCTCAATAATGAAACAGGGATAGAGCGGTGGAACCTCCAATAGCGTTCAAAGCTTTCTTTGGCTTTTGAAGCAACCCCTCCAAAAAACAAAGCGTCTAAATCTAAAAAATTCGTGTCTAAATCGTTATCAAAATAATTGTCCCCAATATTGCGCCCCCCTATAATGACAGCGAAATTATCCACGATGAAAAGCTTGTTGTGCATGCGTTTTTTAATGCGCTCATAATCCGCAAGCATTTCAAAATAACGCAAGCCTTTATTGCGGATATAGTAGGGGTTAAAAATTTTCACTTCAATGTTTTTATGGAAATTTAAAAGCATAATATCTGAAAAATCCGAATCCAATCCGTTATCGTCTAAAAGAATGCGCACTTTTACCCCACGATTGGCCGCATTTAAAAGTTCTTTAGCGATCACTTGAGAGGAAAGATCGTTCTTATAGATATAAGTTTGCATGTCAATGCTTTTTTGGCTCATTCTGATAAGGCCCACTCTATGCAACAGAGCGTCAAAGCCGTCTTCTAAAAGAATGGCCGCACTATGGTTAGGGTTTTCTTTTAAATTTTTAGCGTATAAACTCCCAATGGTGGTAGTGTAGGGATCATAAGAGATAGGGGGGCTTGAAATGGGAGTCTTATAGACTAGCCCAAAACACCCGTTAAAAAAAAAGACGCTTAAAAGGACTAAAAAGATTTTCAAAAACAACCCACTAAAAAGAAATTAGCGGCTTTTACCCACTTTCAACATCCTATTACGCAAAGTAGCGATACTGCTTTGCAAGGGTAATTCTTTAGGGCAAGTGTCATGGCAAGCAATCAAGCTCATGCACCCAAAAACGCCATCATCATCGCCCACTAACTCATAAAAATCGTCATCGCTTCTTTCATCGTGGCTGTCAATCATAAAACGCATGGCTCTGTTCATGCCAGCAGCTCCAATGAAATTAGGGCGCATGAGTTTAGTCCCACAAGAAGCGATACAGCACCCGCATTCAATACACCTGTCTAGTTCAAAGACTTCTTGGGCTTCATCAGGCTCAATCCTTTTTTCTGGCTTAGTAATATCCACTTCTTCTTTAGAATGCGCCCAACTTTCCACCCTTTTAGTCATATCGCCAAACCAATCGCCCGTATTCACGCTCAAATCTTTAATGAGCGTAAAACTGGGCATGGGCATCAGCGTAATCACCCCGCTTTCAAAGCTAGAAGTTAGGGTTTTACAAGCCAATCTCGGTCTCCCATTAACCATCATCGCGCAAGAGCCACAAATCCCAGCGCGGCACACAAAATCAAAGCTTAAATCCGGATCTTGATGCTCTCTAATGAGGTTTAAAGCGATAAAGAGCGTCATGGATGGGGTTTCTTTCAATTGATACTCTTTAAAATGCGGCTTACTCACTGCGCTTTGAGGGTCAAATTTTAGCACTCTAATTACAATCGTTCGTTCATTATCACTCATGGTGTTCTCCTTTTAGGTTAGCGTTGTGTTTGTCTAATAACTCATGGACATTGAAAGAATACAAATGTTCCCCCCTAGCCCTGACTTCCTCATCTTCTAAACGCATGTTCCTAGCCTTGTATTTTTCTTGCAATTCAAAAGGCATGAGCGCATGTTGGACTTCTACCCTATCCTTTCCAAGCTTTTCTAATTCTAAAATCGTTTTCAAAATCTCAGAGTCGCGCTCTTCTTTTTTGGGGTGGGGAATGAAATTGCCCTTTTTGCCATAGCCCCTAAAATCAGGGCTGATTTCCATTTTCATCACATCTAATTCTTCGTATTCAATCGTGGGCATGTCTTGCTCAGCGTTAGGCCAGCTTGCTAAAGTCCGATTAAGCCATTTTTCATCGTCTCTTTTAGGGTAGTCAATCCTTGTGTGGGCCCCTCTGCTTTCAGTGCGCAGTAACGCTCCTTGAGTGATGCAAAGCGCGAGTTTGAGCATTTTTTTGGTGCGGTAAGCGTCTTCTAATTCAGGGTTATTGTGCAAAACCTTGTTTTTCACGCAAATGTTTTTGGAGCGCGCATAAAGCTCTTGCAATTCTTTAAGGGCTTCTTCTAGCCTTTTGCCTTCTCTAAAAACGCCCACTTTTTCATCCATGACTTCTTTCATGCGTTCTCTGATTTCATACACGTCTTCCTTGCCTTCATTGTGCAATAAAAAATACATATAATCTTGGCTTTCTTTAATGAAGGCTTCAACCTTTTGCGTGTTGATTTCAATTTGTGCTTCTAAACAATGCGACGCGAAATAATCTCCTATAATCATGCCAGCGACCACCGCTTCACTCACAGAATTTCCCCCTAAGCGGTTAAACCCATGCAAATCCCAGCAAGCCGCTTCACCCGCGCAAAACAAGCCTTTTAAATGGGTTTCACCTTTAGGGTTTGTCCTAACCCCCCCCATAGAATAGTGTTGCATGGGTTTTATGGGGATCCAGCCTTTTTGCTTAGCCACCGCTTGCCCGTATTCAGGCTCATTTGCGGGCACTCCTTGCATGTTGTCTTTGGTTTGCTCTTCGCTATCAGCCGGATCAATGCCCGCAAAAGTCATGGCAATATCGCGCACATCCCTTAAGTTTTTTTCCACATGGTTACGCCCTAAAATAGCAATATCCAGCCACACATGATCCCCATAAGGCGATTTGGCTCCATAGCCTTTTTGGATATGCTCTAAAATCCGCCTTGAGACCACATCTCTGCTCGCAAGCTCTTTTTTCTCCGGCTCATAAGCGGGCATGAAGCGTCTGCCAAACTTGTCTCTTAAAACGCCGCCATCGCCCCTACAACCTTCGGTCATTAAAATCCCGCTTGGCACTAAAGCGGTAGGGTGGAATTGCACCGCTTCCATGTTGCCTAATTTAGCCACGCCGGTTTCTAAAGCGCTCGCCGCCCCGGCCCCATCGCAAATCACGGCGTTAGTGGTGTGTTTATACACGCGCCCATAACCTCCGGTGGCTAAAAGCGTGCCTTTAGAAACATACGCTGAAATTTCGCCTGTGATCAAATCCCTTACCACCGCCCCATAACATTTATTATCATGATGGATGAAAGCGAGCATGTCCTTTCTGTCTTGAATATCCACTTTGTGGTGTAAGGCTTCATTAGCGACCGCATAAAGCATGGTATGCCCTGTAGCATCAGCCGTAAAGCATGTGCGCCATTTTTTAGTGCCGCCAAAATCACGGCTTAGAATATAACCATGCCTGTCGTCTCTTTCGGTAATTGTAACATGCTCACCATTGACGACCGCAGGCCTATCGCCCTTTTTAATCCTAGTCCAAGGTACCCCCCAACTGGCCAATTCCCTAATGGCTTTAGGAGCAGTGGTTACAAACATTCTAGCCACTTGCTGATCGCACCCCCAATCGCTCCCCTTAACCGTGTCTAAAAAGTGCAAATCTTCATTATCGCCCTCGCTTTTTTTAGCGTTCGCAAGGCTCGCTTGCATGCCCCCTTGAGCGGCTGCAGAGTGCGAACGCCTGACAGGCACTAGGCTTAAAACGATGGTGTTTAAACCCTTTTGTTTGCATGCGATACTAGCCCTTAACCCGGCCAATCCGCCTCCAATAATTAGCGCATCACAATATGTTATTTTCATTTTCTACCCTTATTCTTTGTGGAATTTCCCATCAGCTTCTATGGCTTCTTGCATGGTTTTAATGCCATTGTCCTTATTTTCTAAACCTTTTTTAATGTAAGCCCCATAGGTGCAAAGCCCTAAAACAATAAAAAACACGCTCATCGCCCATTTGACTTTTCTCAAGCCTTGAATGCTCGCATCCTTAAACCACCCCCATTTAACCGCTAAGCGATACAACCCAATAGAGCCATGCAATTCTACGGCAAACAATAAGAAAATATACAAAAGCCAAAAGTTTTGCGTGACAAAACGATAGCTTGAGCCATGAGGCCCGATACTTTCAGGCTCTGTGAGCATGACAAATAAGTGGATACTCGCTAAGAAAAACATCGCAAACCCGGTGAGAGCTTGAATAAACCACAAACTCGTATCGCCATGTTTCATCAAGTGCTTATGGGTTTTAAAAACCTTGTATTGCCTGTAATTGATAGGGAATTTCCTTAACGCTAAAAAAGCATGCGCGACTAAAATAAGAATAACCCCTGCTGCAACCACGCTCACAATAGCCGGCTCGCCTGCTTTTAAAAACAAGCTCCCTTCAAAAAATTTCGCCACTTTATACATAGCTTCATCGCTAATCAAGATACTTGAGACCAAAAACATGTGCGCTATCATAAAGAGCGCTAAAATCAAGCCTGTAGCGCTCTGTAAAAAATCTAGCTTGGCATAAATACCGCTCTTTTTAAGCCCTTTGCTAGCGCCATAATAACCCTCTATAATCTCTTCTTGTTGCATAAAAACTGCTCCTAAACAAAATTAACCTAAAATCGCTTGACGCAAAAACACTGCCTTAATTTTACTACATTTGAAATAATTTTTCTTATAAACAAAACCTGAATTGAGAAAAAATTCAATTCAAGGGGGCTATTGTTTAAAATTTACATTTTTTAAACGCTATTAGATATAATAAGGGATAGTTACCACCTATAAAATAAGGATCGTTCAATGACAAAAATTGCCATGGCTAATTTTAAATCCGCTATGCCTATTTTTAAAAGCCATGCGTATTTAAAAGAATTAGAAAAGACTTTAAAACCGCAGCATTTTGATAAGGTGTTTGTATTCCCTGATTTTTTGGGGTTATTGCCTAATGCGTTTTTGCATTTCACTTTAGGAGTGCAAAACGCTTACCCTAAAGATTGTGGGGCTTTTACCGGTGAAATCACTTCAAAGCATTTAGAAGAATTGAAAATCCACACGCTTTTAATAGGGCATAGCGAGAGGCGAGCGCTTTTAAAAGAAAGCCCTAGCTTTTTGAAAGAAAAGTTTGATTTTTTTAAAAGTAAAAATTTTAAAATTGTCTATTGTATTGGCGAAGAATTAACGACCAGAGAAAAGGGTTTTAAGGCTGTAAAGGAATTTTTAAATGAGCAATTAGAAAATATTGATCTCAATTATCCTAATTTAGTGGTGGCGTATGAGCCTATTTGGGCGATTGGCGCAAAAAAGAGCGCTTCTTTAGAAGATATTTACCTCACGCATGGTTTTTTAAAGCAAATGTTAAATCAAAAAACGCCCTTGTTGTATGGGGGGAGCGTGAATGTGCAAAACGCTAAAGAAATTTTAGGGATTGATAGCGTGGATGGCTTGTTGGTTGGGAGCGCGTCTTTGGAATTAGAAAATTTTAAAACAATCATTTCATTTTTATAAAGGAAAATCATGGGATTTTTAAAAGGTAAAAAGGGGCTTATTGTAGGGGTAGCAAACAATAAATCCATCGCTTATGGGATCGCTCAATCTTGTTTCAATCAAGGGGCTACTTTAGCTTTCACTTATTTGAATGAGAGTTTAGAAAAGCGCGTGAGGCCTATCGCGCAGGAATTGAATAGCCCCTATGTGTATGAATTAGATGTGGGCAAAGAAGAGCATTTCAAGCCGCTATACAATAGCGTTAAAAAGGATTTAGGCTCATTGGATTTTATCGTTCATAGCGTGGCCTTTGCCCCTAAAGAGGCTTTAGAGGGGAGCTTGTTAGAAACTTCTAAAAGCGCGTTTAACACCGCTATGGAAATTTCTGTTTATTCTTTAATAGAGCTGACAAACACCCTAAAACCTTTATTGAATAACGGAGCGTCTGTTTTGACTCTAAGCTATTTGGGTAGCACCAAATACATGGCGCATTACAACGTGATGGGGTTGGCTAAAGCGGCCCTAGAGAGCGCGGTGCGTTATTTAGCGGTGGATTTAGGCAAACACCATATAAGGGTGAATGCCCTATCGGCTGGGCCTATTAGGACGCTCGCTTCTAGCGGGATCGCTGATTTTAGGATGATTTTAAAATGGAATGAAATCAACGCCCCTTTAAGAAAGAATGTGAGTTTAGAAGAAGTGGGCAATGCCGGGATGTATTTGCTCTCTAGCTTGTCTAGTGGGGTGAGCGGGGAAGTGCATTTTGTAGATGCTGGCTATCATGTTATGGGCATGGGGGCTGTGGAAGAAAAAGACAATAAAGCTACGCTATCGTGGGATTTGCATAAAGAACAATAAGGGGTATTGATGAAATTAAGCGAATTGTTAAGCGCCTATTCTATTGAAACGGAATTTTCAAACGATTTTGAAGTGCATGCTTTAGCGGAATTGGATAAGGCCACGCCTAATGATATTAGCTATATTGACCAAGCGCGTTACCTTAAACTTTTAAAAGATTCAAAAGCCGGAGCGGTGTTTATCCGTAAAAAAGAATCTTCTAAAGTGCCAAAACGCATGCAAGCTTTAATCGTGGATAACCCGCATCTAGCCTTTGCTAAAGCTTCGCATGCCTTTAAAATCCCTTTTTTTAAGAACCCAGAAAGCGTGAATGAACCTAAACATTTTGAAAAAGTAACGATCATGCCTAATGTTGTGATTGGAGAGGGCGTAGAAATTGGCGAAAATTCTTTGATTTATCCGGGCGTGGTGATCGCTGATGGGGTCAAAATCGGTAAAAATTGTATTTTGTATCCTCGTGTGGTTTTGTATCAAAACACGATTTTAGAAGACAATGTTACTATCCATGCAGGCAGTGTGATCGGAGGCGATGGCTTTGGTTATGCACACACCGCTTTAGGAGAGCATGTCAAAATTGAGCATGTGGGGATTGTTAGGATTCAAAAAAATGTAGAAATTGGAGCTAACACAGCGATTGATAGGGCGGTGTTTGGCGAGACTTTGATTAAAGAGGGCGTTAAGATTGATAACCTGGTCCAAATTGGGCATAATTGCGTTTTAGGCGAGCATAGCATTGTCGTCTCTCAAGTGGGCTTGAGCGGCTCTACAACCACTGGCCGTAATGTGGTTTTTGGCGGTCAAGTGGGCATTGGGGGGCATTTGCATGTGGGCGAATTCACTCAAATTGGGGGTAAAAGCGCGGTGGGTAAAGACTTGCCCCCTAACACTAATTTTGCCGGGGCGATCCCTGCTATGGAAATCCATGAATGGCACCATTTCCTGGCTCATTTACGAACGAATTTTAGAAAACAGCAAAAAACGAGTTTGTTGCAAAAAGCTAAAGGGTTTTTCAAGTCTTAAAGAATGAAATTAGCTATAATAAGCCCATTTGGAATACGAACGATTATTTTAATAAGGACAACCAATGAAGGATAGTTTTCTTTTCACTTCTGAATCAGTAACCGAGGGGCATCCTGATAAAATGGCTGATCAAATCAGCGATGCGGTTTTAGATTACATTATTGAACGCGATCAAAAAGCCAAAGTCGCATGCGAGACTTTAGTTTCTAACGGGTTTTGCATGATCACTGGCGAGTTAAAAACTTCTGTTTATGCCCCTATGCAAGAGATTGCAAGAGAAGTGGTTAAAAAGATTGGTTATACAGACGCTCTTTATGGCTTTGATTACAGAAGTGCGGCGGTTTTAAATGGCATTGGCGAGCAAAGCCCTGATATTAATCAAGGCGTGGATAGAGAAGATGGCGAGATTGGGGCAGGGGATCAAGGGCTTATGTTTGGTTATGCGTGTAAGGAGACTGAAACGCTCATGCCCTTACCCATTCATTTAGCGCACCAGCTCACTTTCGCTTTGGCTCAAAAAAGAAAAGACAACACTCTGCCTTTTTTAAGGCCTGATGGCAAGTCTCAAGTGAGCGTGCGTTATGAAAACAACAAGCCTGTAAGCATTGATACGATTGTCATTTCCACCCAACATTCCCCAGAAGTTTCGCAAAAGCATTTAAAAGAAGCCGTGATTGAAGAGATCGTGTATAAGGTTTTACCCAAAGAATATTTGCATGACAATATCAAGTTCTTTGTCAATCCTACAGGAAAATTCGTTATCGGTGGGCCGCAAGGCGATGCGGGCTTAACGGGCAGAAAAATCATCGTGGATACTTATGGGGGGAGTTGCCCGCATGGCGGGGGAGCGTTTAGCGGGAAAGACCCTAGTAAAGTGGATAGGAGTGCGGCTTATGCGGCCCGCTATGTGGCTAAAAATTTGGTAGCGAGTGGGGTTTGTGATAAAGCGACCGTGCAGCTTGCTTATGCGATTGGGGTGGTAGAGCCGGTGTCTGTTTATGTGAACACGCATAACACGAGCAAGTATTCAAGCGCGGAGTTGGAAAAATGCGTGAAATCGGTTTTCAAACTCACGCCAAAAGGCATTATTGAAAGCTTGGATTTGTTAAGACCCATTTATTCGCTCACTTCAGCTTATGGGCATTTTGGGCGCGAATTAGAGGAATTCACTTGGGAAAAAACCAACAAAGCCGAAGAAATTAAAGCGTTCTTTAAGCGTTAAAAAAATGTTTTAAGGGTAATATTTTAAAAAATTTTTGTATAATCAACAATTCACAAGGAGTTTAAATTGAAACAAAGAACGCTGTCTATTATTAAACCGGATGCGCTTAAGAAAAAAGTGGTAGGCAAAATCATTGATCGCTTTGAGAGTAACGGCTTGGAAGTGGTTGCTATGAAACGCTTGCATTTGAGCGTTAAAGACGCTGAAAACTTTTATGCGATCCACAGAGAGAGACCCTTTTTTAAAGATTTAATAGAATTTATGGTCAGTGGTCCGGTGGTGGTTATGGTTTTAGAGGGCAAAGATGCGGTGGCTAAAAACAGAGATCTTATGGGAGCGACTGATCCCAAACTCGCCCAAAAAGGCACTATCAGAGCGGATTTTGCTGAAAGCATTGACGCTAATGCGGTGCATGGGAGCGATAGCTTGGAAAACGCACACAATGAAATCGCTTTCTTTTTTGCCGCTAGAGATCTTTAAGATTTAAGGGCGTTTTAAGTTAAGCATGCAATTTGAAATGCGTAAAATCGCTTTTAATGCGCCTAAAGCGTTTTCTTTAGAGCATGAGGGAGTGGTTTTAGAGGGCGAAGTTGTGCGGGTGGGGGCGAAATTGTTTCGTTTAGAAGCGTGCCTTAAGGGTGAATTGATGCTTATTTGCGATGCAAGCGGTAAGGAGTTTAAAAAGAGCCTTGATGAGTCGTTGGTTTTGCATATTTCAGACGGGTTGTGGGATACGCAAAGCCAAAGTTTGGATTTTGATAATTTAGATGTTATTGAATCTTTCAATGGTTTTATTGATTTGAGCGAAATTTTACGCTCTGAAGTGGAGTCTATTAAATTAGACTACCATTATGCAGATTGAAATTAAGGAGAATTTATGGCAGTACCTGATAGAAGAGTGAGTAAGACAAGAGCGGCAAAAAGGCGCACGCATTATAGCATTAAGTTGGCTAAGCCCATAAAAGCTAAAGATGGCACTTGGAAACTTCCCCACCATATTAACAAATTTACTAAAGAATACTAATATAAAAGCTATCTTTAGTGATAGAAAGTATTTTAAAGGATTGCAACGGATTGCAACAAGCCTTTTAAGGACGCATGATGAAAATTGTAATAGACTTAATGGGGGCTGACCATGGGGTTTTACCCATTATTGAGGGAGTCTCAAGGGCTTTAGAGAATAAGAGTTTTAGTGCGGTTTTAGTGGGGGATAAAGACAAAGCGACCCCTTTTATTTCTAAAGAGTTAGCCAGTAAAGTGGAAATGATCCACACGCAAGATTACATTAAAATGGAAGAAGCCGCCACTGAGGCCATTAAGCGTAAGGAATCTTCCATTTACTTGGGTATGGATATTTTGAAAAACGGGGCTGACGCTTTGATTTCAGCGGGGCATAGCGGAGCAGCTATGGGCTTAGCCACCTTGCGTTTAGGGCGTATCAAGGGGGTTGAAAGGCCTGCCATTTGCACTTTAATGCCTAGCGTTGGCAAACGCCCCAGCGTGCTATTAGACGCAGGAGCGAACACGGATTGCAAGCCTGAATATTTGATTGATTTTGCTCTTATGGGGTATGAATACGCTAAAAGCGTGTTGCATTATGATAGCCCTAAGGTGGGTCTTTTGAGTAATGGCGAAGAAGATATTAAAGGGAACATGCTCGTTAAAGAAACGCATAAAATGCTGAAAGCTTATGACTTCTTTTATGGCAATGTGGAGGGGAGCGATATTTTCAAAGGGGTTGTGGATGTGGTGGTTTGCGATGGCTTTATGGGGAATGTGGTCTTAAAGACAACAGAAGGGGTCGCTAGTGCGATAGGTTCTATTTTTAAAGATGAAATTAAAAGCTCTTTTAAATCTAAAATGGGGGCTTTGATGCTTAAGAATGCATTTGATATTTTAAAGCAAAAAACCGATTACGCTGAATATGGGGGAGCGCCGCTTTTGGGCGTGAATAAAAGCGTGATCATCAGCCATGGCAAGAGCAACGCTAGAGCGGTTGAATGCGCGATTTATCAGGCTATTAGCGCTGTTGAAAGTCAGGTTTGTTTGAGAATCACTAAGGCGTTTGAGAGCTTGAAGCCTAGCACTTCTGCGTGTCAAAGTGATCAGCAAGACGCTTAAAGATGACTATGTTAAGGGGATTGAATGGAATTTTACGCCTCTCTTAAATCCATTGCGATGCATGTTCCAAGCGAGCGTGTGAAAAATGCAGAGTTTCAGCAATTTTTGGATACCAGCGATGAATGGATAGAAAAAAGGACTGGTATCAAAGAACGCCGTTTCGCTAACGATGAAGAAAAAAGCAGCGATTTAGGGGTAATAGCGGCTAAACAA
>NZ_AKHP02000006.1:0-1083 GCF_000296015.2 Helicobacter pylori FD535 | reverse complement strand
CTGCCATTACTATACGCAATGCGATCCAAGACTAAACGCCACCCAAGCCCTAGAACTCGCTTTTTTAATCGCTGACATGCTTAAAAAACAGCGTGCTTAGTTAAAAAGAGATTAATCTTTTTTTAACTCTTTTACTTTATAATTATCGTTAGCATTTTAATATTCGAAGGAGCTTGAAATGAGAATTTCTTTTTTAGCTGTAATTTTAGCGTTATTGTTTGTGGCTTGCCATGAAACTAAAAAACAAATTTTACAAAACGAGGCCGATAGCACCCCTTCAGAAAAAACCATTTGGCAACCTGAGCAAAAATAAAAAATTGTAAAAATACTCAAAGGCATTTTTTAAAATAAACGCAATAAAAAAGCTAGTGGGTGGTCGTCTTTTGTAAAGCGATCTTAGGGGCTGTTAAAGGGGAATGGTTTCAAAACACTCCCTATCCCTTATGAAGTTTATTATCAAACAATATTTAAAAAAACAAGTTTTAAAAGTAAGAGAACGGCTAAAAGCCCAAAATTAAAACGGGTGAAAGCTTGAAGGTTAAACTACAAACTCTCTAAAACCTTTTGAGCATGACCTTTCGCTTTGACATTGTAGAAGCATTTTTCTAAAACGCCTTGCGTGTTGATAATGAAAGTGGAGCGGATAATCCCCAAATGCTCCTTCCCATAAAGCATGCGTTTGCCGTAAGCTTTGTAAAGATTGGCGGCTTTTTTATCTTCATCGCAGAGCAAAATCACATTCAAAGAGCATTGGCTGATAAATTTTTGATGCGATTGAGCGTTATCAGGGCTTACGCCTACGACAATGGCGTTTTTCTTTTCAAATTCACTAAACAGAGCGCTAAAGTCTTTGGCTTCTAGGGTGCATCCGGGGGTGTTGTCTTTAGGGTAGAAATACAGCACCACTTTTTTATGGAGCAAATCTTTTAAAGAAATTTCTACGCCATCGCTGTTTTTCAACCTGAAATCAGGGGCTAATTGCCCCACTTCTAATTTTTCCATTCTTATCCTTTAGTAGAGAATGATAGCGACTTTTTGAGGTCCATGCACCCCAAAAACGGTTTTTAATTCAATATCGGCTGT
>NZ_AKHP02000007.1:0-12450 GCF_000296015.2 Helicobacter pylori FD535 | reverse complement strand
AGCCACAATAGCCGCATGGCAAGTGCGCCCCCCACGATTAGTGATAACCGCGCTCGCTTTTTTCATGCAAGGCTCCCAGTCTGGGTCGGTGTTATCCGTAACTAAAATTTCACCCTCTTTAAAAGAATTCATGTGCTCCAAATCATTGATGATGCGCACTTTCCCTGAGCCAATTTTACTCCCAATCGCTCTGCCTTGTAAAATAATTTCTTTTTTTTCGTTAGGGTTTTTGAATTTGAATTTTTCAAAGACTTGACTTTCTTCTTTGGTTTTTTGGCTTTGAACGGTTTCTGGGCGCGCTTGAACGATAAAGATTTCCCCGCTCTCGCCATCTTTAGCCCATTCTATATCCATGGGGCGGTATTGTTTGGCTTCTTTAGAGTAATGTTTTTCAATTTCAATGGCGTATTTGGCTAAAATCAGCACGTCCTCATCGCTCAATGAAAAGGACTGCCATTCTTTTTTGGTGGTTTTAATGTTTTTGGTGGGGTGTTCGCTACCCCTTGGGGCATAGACCATTTTTTGCGTTTTATTGCCGAGTTGGCGTTTGATAATGGGGCGTTTGTTTTGCTCTAAAGTGGGCTTAAACACATAAAATTCATCAGGGTTTATCGTGCCGCCCACCACATTTTCGCCTAACCCCCACGCTGAAGTGATAAACACCGCGTCTTTAAAACCGGTTTCGGTGTCAATAGAAAACATCACGCCCGCACTGCCTTTATCCGCTCGCACCATTTTTTGCACCCCCACACTCAGCGCGACTTTTAAATGATCAAACCCACGACTCGCTCTATAGCTAATCGCTCTATCGGTAAAGAGCGACGCTAAACAGGATTTGATATAGTGGATCAATTCTGTTTTACCCTTAATGTTTAAATAAGTGTCTTGCTGCCCAGCAAAAGAAGCGTCCGGCAAATCTTCTGCGGTAGCGGAGCTCCTTACAGCCACATCGGCTTCTTTCATGTGGTATTGCTGGCTTAAAATTTCATAAGCTTGAAAAATCTCATCTCTTAAATCGCTAGGAAAAGGCGTGCCAAAAATAAGCTCTCTGATTTGTTTGGAGCGGATTTTTAGCACATCAATTTCGGTGGCATCAACATTTTCTAAAAGCTCTATGATTTTTTGTTTAGCCCCCCCTTGCTCTAAAAGATACCAATACGCTTCGCTTGTGATCGCAAAGCCATCAGGCACTTTAATGCCAATAGGCACTAATTCTTGAAACATTTCACCAATGCTAGCGTTCTTGCCCCCAACCAGATTCACATTCTTATTGTTCAACTCTTTGAAAAACTTGATATATCGCACAAAACTCCCTTAAAATGATCATTAAGTCTCTTAAAACAAAAATATAATAATGATAGCATGATAGAGCTTTAGTTTTAGCTAGTTTGTATTCTAAGCTTTGTTAATAAGAGAGTGTATTCAAGGGGTGTATTCTTTTTGGTTTATGATTTTATTGTATAATGGGCGGTTAGTTAGGTATTTTTGAATAGAAAGGGTGGTTTTGTATAGGCGGTTATTGTTGAATTTGTTTTGTATGGTATTTTTACAAGCGTGTTTAAAGCCTATGAGCGACCCTAAAGCTGAGAAAGTGGATTCGCAAGTGCAATGCGGGTTTGGCTCAAAAGATTGTTAAATTTTAAGGTTTATAAGAAAGGAAACATAAGTTTTAAAGAATGAGTGCGGAACTGATTGCTGTTTATAAAGACGAGCAAATAATAGATTTAGAGAGCGCGAAAGTCTTAGGGCTGAGCGATGGGATTAAAGCGTTAAAAGGGACAGAGCCGGTGTATTTTGATGATTCGCCTTTGGCTTTAGAAGTGATCAGGCATTCATGCGCGCATTTGCTCGCGCAAAGCTTGAAAGCCCTTTATCCGGACGCGAAATTTTTTGTAGGCCCTGTGGTAGAAGAGGGGTTTTATTACGATTTTAAAACCGCTTCAAAAATCAGCGAAGAGGATTTGCCTAAAATTGAAGCGAAAATGAAAGAATTTGCGAAGTCAAAGCTCGCTATCACTAAAGAGGTTTTAACCAGAGAGCAAGCTTTGGAGCGTTTTAAGGGCGATGAATTAAAGCATGCAGTGATGAGTAAAATCAGTGGCGATAAATTTGGCGTGTATCAACAAGGCGAGTTTGAAGATTTGTGTAAGGGGCCGCACCTTCCAAACACTCGTTTTTTAAACCATTTCAAGCTCACTAAACTGGCTGGGGCTTATTTGGGTGGCGATGAAAACAATGAAATGCTCATTAGAATCTATGGCATCGCTTTTGCCACCAAAGAGGGCTTAAAAGACTATCTTTTCCAAATAGAAGAAGCGAAAAAACGAGATCACAGAAAGCTAGGCGTGGAGCTAGGGCTTTTCAGTTTTGATGATGAGATAGGGGCGGGCTTACCCTTATGGCTGCCTAAAGGGGCAAGACTCAGAAAACGCATTGAAGATTTATTGAGTAAAGCGTTACTTTTAAGAGGCTATGAGCCGGTTAAAGGTCCTGAGATTTTAAAGAGCGATGTGTGGAAAATCAGCGGGCATTATGACAACTATAAAGAAAACATGTATTTCACCACGATTGATGAGCAAGAATACGGCATAAAGCCTATGAATTGCGTGGGGCATATTAAAGTCTATCAAAGCGCTTTGCACAGCTACAGGGATTTGCCCTTAAGGTTTTATGAATACGGCGTGGTGCATCGGCATGAAAAAAGTGGCGTGTTGCATGGGCTTTTAAGGGTTAGGGAATTTACCCAAGACGATGCACACATTTTTTGTTCTTTTGAACAGATCCAAAGCGAAGTGAGCGCGATTTTAGATTTTACGCATAAAATCATGCAAGCGTTTGATTTTAGCTATGAAATGGAATTATCCACAAGACCGGCTAAATCCATAGGCGGTGATAAAGTTTGGGAAAAGGCCACTAACGCTTTAAAAGAAGCCCTAAAAGAGCACCGCATTGATTATAAGATTGATGAAGGGGGAGGGGCTTTCTATGGGCCTAAGATTGACATTAAAATCACTGACGCTTTAAAGCGTAAATGGCAGTGCGGCACGATTCAAGTGGATATGAATTTGCCTGAACGCTTCAAGCTCGCTTTCACTAATGAATATAATCATGCTGAACAGCCGGTGATGATCCACAGAGCGATTTTAGGCTCGTTTGAAAGGTTTATTGCGATTTTGAGCGAACATTTTGGGGGGAATTTCCCTTTCTTTGTCGCACCCACTCAAATCGCTCTCATTCCCATTAATGAAGAGCATCATGTTTTTGCTTTGAAATTAAAAGAGGAATTAAAAAAACGCGATATTTTTGTAGAAGTGCTGGATAAAAACGACAGCTTGAATAAAAAAGTGCGATTAGCCGAAAAGCAAAAAATCCCTATGATTTTGGTGTTAGGGAATGAAGAAGTGGAGAGCGAAATTTTATCCATTAGAGACAGAGAAAAACAAGCTCAATATAAAATGCCCTTAAAGGAGTTTTTAAACATGGTTGAATCTAAGATGCAAGAGGTTAGTTTTTGAGCAGGAACGAAGTGTTGTTAAACGGAGACATTAATTTTAAAGAAGTGCGTTGCGTGGGCGATAATGGCGAAGTGTATGGGATCATTTCTTCCAAAGAAGCGCTCAATATCGCTCAAAATTTAGGTTTGGATTTGGTTTTGATTTCAGCGAGCGCGAAACCTCCCGTGTGTAAGGTGATGGATTATAATAAATTCCGCTACCAAAATGAAAAGAAAATCAAGGAAGCCAAGAAAAAGCAAAAGCAAATTGAAATCAAAGAGATCAAGCTTTCCACTCAAATCGCACAAAACGATATTAACTACAAAGTCAAGCATGCGAGAGAATTTATTGAATCCAATAAGCATGTCAAATTCAAAGTGGTTTTAAAGGGTAGGGAGAGTCAAAACTCAAAAGCCGGGCTTGATGTGCTTTTTAGAGTCCAAACGATGATGCAAGATTTAGCTAACCCTGAAAAAGAGCCAAAAACCGAGGGGCGTTTTGTTTCGTGGATGTTTGTGCCTAAGGCTAAAGAAGCCCCCAAAAACGAAAAGAAAACCAAAGAAAATAACCCGCCTTTTAATCGTATTAACCTTATGAAAGGAGAAAATCATGCCAAAAATGAAGACTAATCGCGGCACGTCTAAGCGTTTCAAAGTTAAAAAAAACTTGATTAAGCGTGGCAGTGCTTTTAAAAGCCATATTTTGACTAAAAAAAGCCCTAAGCGCAAAGCCAATCTAAACGCGCCAAAACATGTGCATCACACTAACGCGCATTCTGTCATGTCGTTGCTTTGCAGGGCTTAAGAATGCTGATTAGAAAGTGGAGTTAATCCCCTTGTTTAAGGGAAAGTCGTTTTAAAAAACGCACCTAAAAATATTTTAAAAAGAAAGGTAAAGAAATGAGAGTTAAAACAGGTGTTGTGCGCAGAAGGCGCCATAAAAAAGTCTTAAAACTCGCTAGAGGGTTTTATAGTGGCAGAAGAAAGCATTTTAGAAAGGCTAAAGAACAGCTTGAAAGAAGCATGTATTACGCCTTTAGGGATCGCAAACAAAAGAAAAGAGATTTCAGGAGTTTGTGGGTGGTAAGGATCAATGCGGCTTGCAGAATGCACGATACAAGTTATTCGCGCTTCATGCATGCCTTAAAAGTGGCTGGCGTGGAGTTAGACCGCAAGGTTTTAGCAGACATGGCGATGAATGACATGCAAGCTTTTACAAGCGTGTTAGAGAGCGTGAAAGAGCATCTTTGATCTCTGTTGGCTGTTAGGCTTTAGTTTTAGCCTAAAAAAGGTGAGAGGATTTAGGACTTTTTACTAAAAAGTTCCTAAAATTGATTTTTGTTTCAATTTATTCTCATTCAATCGCTATTTTTAATCAAAAAGAAAGCAATTTTATAGTAGAATGTGGCATTAAGAACTCAAGTAGAGAAAATGTAGAAGGAAGGAATACATGAAGAAATCTGTTATAGTAGGTGCTATCTCTCTAGCAATGACAAGCTTATTGTCAGCAGAGACTCCTAAGCAAGAAAAAGCTATTAAGACTAGCCCTACAAAAAAAGGTGAAAGAAATGCTGCTTTTATAGGGATTGATTACCAGTTGGGTATGCTCAGCACTACCGCTCAAAATTGTTCCCATGGGAATTGTAATGGTAATCAGAGTGGGGCTTATGGCTCTAACACGCCTAACATGCCTACAGCGTCAAACCCAACAGGAGGCCTTACCCATGGCGCTCTAGGGACTCGTGGGTATAAAGGCTTAAGCAACCAACAATACGCTATCAATGGTTTTGGTTTTGTTGTAGGGTATAAGCATTTTTTTAAGAAATCCCCGCAATTTGGAATGCGTTATTACGGATTCTTTGATTTTGCAAGCTCTTATTATAAGTATTACACTTATAATGATTACGGCATGAGAGACGCTCGCAAGGGTTCTCAAAGTTTCATGTTTGGCTATGGGGCTGGCACAGATGTGTTGTTTAACCCGGCGATTTTCAATCGTGAGAACTTGCATTTTGGGTTTTTCGTTGGCGTTGCGATTGGTGGCACCTCTTGGGGTCCAACAAACTATTATTTTAAGGACTTAGCGAATGAATACCAAGGGAGTTTCCACCCATCGAATTTCCAGGTCTTAGTGAATGGTGGGATCCGCCTAGGCACTAAACACCAAGGTTTTGAAATTGGCTTGAAAATCCAAACCATTCGCAACAATTACTATACCGCTAGCGCGGATAATGTGCCTGAAGGGACTACTTATAGATTCACCTTTCACCGCCCCTATGCCTTTTATTGGCGTTACATTGTGAGCTTTTAAGGTGTTTTAGGGCTAATCTTGTGGGGGCATAGAAAAGGGCTTTTGCTCTTTGTGGTCTTTTATGAGTTTCTTGTATCAAAGGCTTTAAAAAATCAATACGGCACAAAAATTAAAGCACAATCCTTACAATCAATTGAACTTACCAACAACAGCACACAAACAAATCTTTGAAAAATCAAAAATGAATTGATTATTTTTGAAAATAATGATAGGGGATATAGGTTAGCTGTTTTAATGGAGAGCTGATCATAAAATCTAAAAATCAATTGGCTGTTAAAGCGCTATAAGTTATCTTTAATCAATCAAATGATAGAATTTATTCTTTATTTTTGAATTGGGAGCATTTGATGAAAAAATTAGCGGTTTCTTTATTATTTACAGGGACTTTTTTGGGGCTTTTTTTGAATGCGAGCGATTTTAAGAGCATGGATGACAAGCAACTATTAGAGCAAGCAGGGAAAGTTGCTCCTAGTGAAGTTCCAGAGTTTCGCGCAGAAATCAATAAGCGATTAGCAGTGATGAAAGAAGAAGAGCGTAAAAAATATAAAGCGGATTTTAAGAAAGCGATGGATAAAAATTTAGCTTCTTTAAGCCAAGAAGATCGCAACAAGCGTAAAAAAGAAATTCTTGAAGTGATTGCTAACAAAAAGAAAACAATGACCATGAAAGAATATCGTGAAGAGGGGTTAGATTTGCACGATTGCGCATGTGAAGGCCCTTTTCACGATCATGAAAAAAAGGGAAAAAAAGGGAAAAAACCAAGCCATCATGAGCATTAACGCTTAAGGTGTGCTAACTTTTTTTGATTTTTGTAAAACCACGCCGTAAGTCCCTAGCTTTTGGTTAGGGGGATATAAGGCGTTTTTTTGTTATAATCTATCATAGCGTTTGGGCACTTAAAATAGAGGCTATTTGCCTGGTGGGTGGGCTTTGCTACTCTTAAAATCCTTTAGCTGTGAAGGGCATGCCAATTTTTTAGAGTTAAAGTTTTTGGAGTGTTTGTATTTTTTGGATATTTATAGTATCATACCCAATAGTAAAGACCCTTTGAAAGTTTTAAGACGGCTAAAACAGCTTGAGTTCTAGGTGGTTTTTTATCAATAGAAGAAGATTTCAAAAGAGAGCTTATGAAGAACAGTATCTATTTTTGTTGCGGTTATATATTTATTAGGAGTTTGGTGTGAAACGGATTTTATTTTTTTTAGTAGCTACGACTTTTTTGTTGAGAGCAGAAACGGATTCTGCCACTATTAACACTACGATTGATCCCAATGTTATGTTTTCTGAAAGCTCCACAGGGAATGTGAAAAAAGACCGCAAGAGGGTTTTAAAGAGCATGGTTAATTTGGAAAAAGAGCGCGTGAAGAATTTTAACCAGTATTCTGAAACCAAGATGAGTAAGGGCGACTTATCCGCTTTTGGAGCTTTCTTTAAGGGGAGTTTGGAAAGTTGTGTGGATCAAAAGATTTGTTATTAT
This sequence comes from Helicobacter pylori FD535, assembly GCF_000296015.2. Taxonomy (GTDB): domain Bacteria; phylum Campylobacterota; class Campylobacteria; order Campylobacterales; family Helicobacteraceae; genus Helicobacter; species Helicobacter pylori_CT. The sequence continues at coordinate 5,169 of NZ_AKHP02000007.1, read as the reverse complement.
GAGCATAGAAATGGCAAGGTTTCTTTTGTGGTGAATGACAGGGAGAAGTTTTATAAACATGTGCTTAAAGACTTAGGGACAGAGCTTTCACTCCCTTTGTTTAACTGGCTTTACAAAGGCTCGGATTTTGGGGCTTTGCATGAGCAGTTTGGGGATATGTATGATGGGTATATCAAATATTTGATCAGCATGGTTAGGATAAGCCAAAAAGAAAAGACTAAAAAACTGGATGCAGTCACTCTTAAAAAAATGGAAGATCAAGCTGAGAAAGACACTAAGGCAGCGTTTCAAAAGAGAGGTAGTGGGGAGATTCAAAACCATACTGATAGCCCTGAATTTATAAGCTCTTCTAAAAGAACACAGAACGCTTCTAATCCGGATCTAGATCCTACGACTAACGCTAACACGCTCAAAGAAACAGCTTCAAAAGAGCTAGAGGTTTCTTCAAAAAAAGAGAAAAAACCTAAGAAAAAACGCCGCCTTTCAAAGCAAGAAAAGCAGCAACAAGCCTTGCAACAAGAGTTTGAAAGGCAAATTAGCGATTCTAGTAAGTCTGAAAAATAGTTTTAGCTTACCTTTTAGTAGGGGGCTTTAAATGAGTCTCTCAAACACTCCTTTTTAGGCTTTTAGCTCCCTATCACTCCGTCCTGTGTTAGGACTATCTCTTTTAAAAGCCACCGCTTTTTTAAAACCTTTAGATTTTAAGCTTTTTAGTTTTTTTGCGGTAAGCTTAAGATTTTGTTACGCAAAAATCTTTGAAATACAGCGGTTGATAGAGTTAAACATAACCCCCCTTAAGACATTCCAACGCATTTTATAAAGCCTATAAAAATTTTAATGGAGTATTGGTAATCAAATTGATGCCTTTGAGCGTTTTTTACAATCAAAATAAAAGAGCTAGCCAAGCGATAGTTTCTCATGACGCGCTTTTTAGTGGTTAGGGGGAGTTTTGGGGGTTGTAGGGGAATTATTTCAAAAGGCCTCCTATCCCCTTATAAGCTTGAATAAACTTTTCACTATAAAACAAAATCCAAAACGATGGAACAACGCTTTAAAACCCTATTGTTTAAAATGATATTAAAGCTGGAAAAAGCTTGTTTGCGTTGGTTAAAAATAAAGCCTTTTAGGAAACAAAACCCCTAAAGATTAGGTTTATCCCTTAGCATTCTAAAGTCTTAGCTAACCCCCCTAACGAAGTCTCTTTGTATTTTTCATTCATGTCTTTTCCGGTCGCATACATCGTAGCGATCACTTCATCTAAGCTCACTTTAGGCTTGTATTCATCTTCTAAAGCCAGTTTAGAAGCGCTAATCGCTTTGATTGCTCCTAAAACATTGCGTTCAATACAAGGGATTTGCACCAAGCCCCCCACCGGATCGCATGTCAATCCTAGATGGTGTTCCATAGCGATTTCACTAGCGATTAAAACCTGTTGCGTGGTCGCTTGGCACAAATGAGCTAACCCCCCCGCAGCCATAGAGCTTGCCACGCCAATTTCAGCCTGACACCCCGCTTCTGCGCCGCTCAAGGAAGCGTTTTTTTTGTAAAGATAGCCAATCGCCGCGCTGGTGAGTAAAAAATCATTGATGGCCTTTTGCGATAAATTTTCAAACAAATGGTTTTTAGCGTATAAAAGCACGCTTGGCACCACCGCACACGCTCCATTAGTGGGGGCGGTTACCACCTTTCCTCCGCTAGCGTTTTCTTCAGCAATGGCACGAGCGTAAAGCGAAATGTAATCAATCAACGCTAAGGGGTCTTTCCCACTTGTGGGGTGTTTTTCTAGGCGTGCCTTGATGCTTGGGGCTAATCGTGTTACTCTCAAAGAACCGGGCAGATACTTTTCTTTAGAATTAGCCCCATTATCATAACACTCAAGCATCGCATGATAAATTTTAGCCATCATTGCATCAGGGCGGTTTTTCAGGGCGTCTTCTCTCAAACGCACGATTTCAGCGATGTTTTTTTGGTGTTTTTGGCATAATTCTAGCAATTCCTTAGCGCTTGAAAAATCATAGGCAATACTTCCATTCCCGCTCTCTTCAGACAAGTTGTCTAATTCTTTTTCAGTATAGACAAACCCTCCACCGACAGAATAGTAAGTCTCTTCTTTTAAAACCTCATTTTTAGAGTTGAAAGCTTTTAGAATGAGAGCGTTTTGGTGTCTGGCTAAAGGTTTATTGTCAAAAATCAAATCTTTAGAATAATCAAAATGAATGCGATGCTGGTTAGCGAGTTTTAAAACTTTGTTTTCAAGCGCTTCATGCAATAAGGCTTTTTTGGTTGTTACCTCTAATTCGTTAGCGTAAATACCATGCAAGCCAATTAAAACCGCCTCATCGCTCAAATGCCCTTTACCGGTTAAAGCTAATGAGCCATGCAAGGTGATTTGAACGCGCACAACCTGCTCTAAAACGCCTTTTAACGACTCGCAAAATCTCGCTCCCGCTTCCATAGGCCCTATAGTGTGTGAAGAGCTAGGCCCCACGCCGATTTTAAAAATGGATAAAATAGAAAAACTAGCCATTAAAATAGTCCTAAAAACACGCTCAAAGCCGTCAAGCTCCCAAAGACAAACACAAAAATATCCACTTTGAAATTTCTAAAACGCTTCAAACTAGAAACGCTATAAAAAGCTATCATAGGCATCACAAACAGAATGAGTGCGATAATGGGGCCGCCTAAATTTTCAATAAAATCCAAGATATTAGGGTTAATATAAGCCACAAGCGTGATAGTCAGCCATAAAAAAATCGTTACGCTAATACTCAAGGTTTTAGAAGCTTTTTTCAACTTTAAACTTTGAATGATAATGCCTTCTAAACCTTCCTTAGCCCCATAATAATGCCCAAAAAAAGATGAAAAAATCGCTAAAAAAGCCACCACAGGCCCCGCATAGTTGATTAAGGGGTTATTTAAGGTGTTAGCAAAATAGCTTAAAATGGGGATATTTTGTTCCCTTGCTTTCATAAAATCATCAGCATTCAAGCACATGACACACGAAAACACAAAAAACATCACAAACCCTAAAAGCATCAGCGATGTCCCTAATTCAATTTGATTGAGTTTATACTCTTTGAAAGCGCCGTATTCTTTTTCCACATTTTGAGTGAAGGTTGAAATAATGGGGCTATGGTTGAACGAAAACACAAGCACCGGTAAAGTTAGCCAAATCGCTAACACAAATTCTTTGAAACTCGGCACCACAAAAAGATTAGCGCCTTGCCAATAAGGGATAAGATACAAAGAAAAAAGCAATAAAATCAAGCACAAAGGATACACTAAAGCGTTACAAATGCGTGTAACAATCGTAGCGTTAAAAACCATCACCAACATCATTAAAGAGACTAGCACTACAGCCAGTAAGCCCCGATGAAAAGGCGCTAAATGCAACTGGTTAGTGAAAAAATGATCAAACACATTAGTGATACCCACCCCATAAGCCAAACAAATAGGATAAATCGCCAAGAAATAAAGCAAAGTGATAAGAAAACCCCATTGAGTGCCAAAATGAGAGCGAACGACCATGGTGATGTCTTCTTTATCTTTAGATCCTATGAAATAAGCTAAAGCTCTATGCCCCAGATAAGTTAAAGGGAAGATGATCGCGCTCATCACCACAATAGCCCATATCCCATGCCCACCGGCTCTAATAGGCAAAAATAAAATCCCAGCCCCCACCGCCGTGCCAAATAAAGACGCTATCCAACGCAAATCAAACAAATTGAGTTTTTTAGGATCTCTTGGAACTGCTTTTTCTTGTGCCATGCTATTAAAACCACCCTTTTATCGTGTTAAAGAGCTTTCATTGTAGCATAAAGCTTTTTATGATTGGGGTTTTTTGAGATTAAGGGGTGGTTTTTAGCGCGCATTTATTCCCTAAAATCCACGATTTAACCCGCACAAGCTATAATAACGCTTAAAAAAAGATTAATAAAGGATTATAGAAATGTCAAACACAACCTGGTCGCCCACTTCATGGCATTCTTTTAAGATAGAGCAACACCCCACTTACAAAGATAAGCAAGAATTAGAAAGGGTCAAAAAAGAATTGCACTCCTACCCTCCCTTAGTGTTTGCTGGCGAAGCGAGGAACTTGCAAGAGCGTTTGGCCCAAGTCATTGACAATAAGGCGTTTTTGTTGCAAGGAGGCGATTGCGCGGAGTCGTTTTCTCAATTTAGCGCTAACAGGATTAAAGACATGTTTAAAGTGGTGATGCAAATGGCGATTGTCTTAACTTTTGCTGGCTCTATACCGATCGTGAAAGTGGGGCGCATTGCTGGGCAATTTGCTAAGCCTCGCTCTAATGCGACTGAAATACTGGATAATGAAGAAGTGCTAAGCTATAGGGGGGATATTATCAATGGGATTTCCAAAAAAGAAAGAGAGCCAAAGCCTGAAAGAATGCTTAAAGCCTACCATCAAAGCGTAGCGACTTTAAACCTTATCAGAGCCTTTGCTCAAGGCGGGTTAGCGAATTTAGAGCAAGTGCATCGTTTCAATTTGGATTTTGTCAAAAACAACGATTTTGGGCAAAAATACCAGCAAATCGCTGACCGAATCACGCAAGCTTTAGGGTTTATGCAAGCATGCGGGGTGGAGATAGAAAAAACGCCCATTCTTAGGGAAGTGGAATTTTACACCAGCCACGAAGCGTTACTGCTCCATTATGAAGAGCCTTTGGTGCGTAAGGATAGTTTGACTAACCAGTTTTATGATTGCTCCGCGCACATGCTGTGGATTGGCGAAAGGACAAGAGATCCTAAGGGCGCGCATGTGGAGTTTTTAAGGGGGGTTTGTAACCCTATTGGCGTGAAAATCGGGCCTAACGCGAGCGCGGGCGAAGTGTTAGAATTGTGCGATGTTTTAAACCCGCACAACATTAAGGGGCGTTTGAATTTGATCGTGCGCATGGGTTCTAAGACGATTAAAGAGCGTTTGCCTAAACTTTTACAAGGGGTGTTGAAAGAAAAACGCCATATTTTATGGAGCATTGATCCCATGCATGGCAACACGGTTAAAACCAGTTTGGGGGTTAAAACAAGGGCTTTTGATAGCGTGTTAGATGAAGTGAAAAGCTTTTTTGAAATCCATAGGGCTGAAGGGAGTCTGGCTTCAGGGGTTCATTTGGAAATGACAGGTGAGAATGTTACAGAATGTATCGGTGG
>NZ_AKHP02000008.1:0-7009 GCF_000296015.2 Helicobacter pylori FD535 | reverse complement strand
AAGCCACATTCGCATCAAAAATGCCCCTAACCGCTCTCAAATTCACGGTGTATTCTGCCACCCCTTGAGCGGAATGCAAGCCCACATGGCTGAAATTCACACCGCTCACAATGATGTCTCTAGCGTCGGTTCTGGTCAAGGTTAAGCGCCCAATCACCGCATGCTGTGTCCCAGAAATCCCTGCAAAATTCCCTCCCCCAAAAACTTGACCGCTCGCGCTCGTTGCATGCACAGAAATCGCGCGCCCATCAATGGAGTGTAAATTAATGCGCCCTTGAATATCCAAGCTCGCTTCCACGCCGGTGCGATCTTTGACGGAGTTGATCGCATTAATCAACCTCCCGTCAGCGTCGTTTTTATGTACATCATTCACGGTCCCAATTTCTACGCCATTAATGGTAAGCTCCCTAACGGTTCCTGATTGCACGGGAGTGCCGCCGGTAGCCATGACATTATAAGAAGCCCTAACGCCTAAAGTGTTAGAAAAACGATTGATGATTTCGCTTAACGCCCCGATCCCAGTGCCAGCACTCGTAGAAATGCGCACGGTTTCAATCTTATAGTCATTCACGCCATTGACTTGTTTGAAATTCAATCCCACTTCAGTCAAGTTTTGCGCCGCCGCGCTAGCGAGCATGCCTTCACCGCTAAAAGAAGAGGTTTCCATGCGCACATGCCCAATCTTATCTGAGCTTGTGGAGCCAATGGACGCTTTAACCGTGGTGTTAGAATACGCACCAATTTGAAATTCTTTGTTAGAAAAACTTCCTGAAAGCATTTGTTGGCCGTTAAAGCTTGTGGTGTTGGCGATATTGTCTAGTTCTTCTAACAACCTTTGAATATCGCTCTGGAGCGCTCTTCGGCTTTCTAAAGTTTGCCCGTCTTGAGCGGCTTGAACGGCTTTGGTTTTAATGGTGTCTAAGATTTTGATTTGCTCATCCATCGCTTTATCAGCGGTTTGAACCATACCAATAGCGTCATTAGCGTTGCGGATCGCTTGACCCAAATTCGCGCTTTGACTCCTTAAGCTATCAGCGATCGCCATCCCGCTAGAATCATCAGCGGCTTTATTGATCCTAAGCCCTGAGCTTAACTTTTCAAGCGAGCTTGAAAGGTCTCTGTTGTTTTGAACCCCTACCGCATGAGAGGTTAAAGCAGCGATATTGGTATTTATCCTAAAACTCATGTTTGCATCCTTTGCATAGATATTTACTGTTAGTCAAGCAAAGGGTGTTCCAACTCTTTGATTTTTAGCACCGCTATCGTTTTTATGGTTTAATAGGGCGTTCAGTCAAAATTCTGTGCTACAATCATTCACCAATAGGTATAAACATTTCATTAAAGGCGTTCAATGAAGCACCTTATTATTGTAGAATCCCCCGCAAAAGCCAAAACCATTAAAAATTTTTTGGATAAAAATTACGAAGTCATCGCCTCTAAAGGGCATGTTAGGGATTTATCCAAATTCGCTTTAGGCATTAAGATTGATGAAACAGGTTTCACTCCTAACTATGTCGTGGATAAAGACCATAAAGAGCTTGTCAAACAGATCATAGAGCTTTCTAAAAAGGCATCTACCACCTACATCGCTACCGATGAAGACAGAGAAGGGGAAGCGATAGGCTATCATGTGGCATGCTTGATTGGGGGGAAATTAGAGAGCTATCCTAGGATTGTTTTTCATGAGATCACGCAAAATGCGATTTTAAACGCTCTAAAAACCCCACGAAAAATTGACATGTCTAAGGTCAATGCCCAACAAGCCAGACGCTTTTTAGATCGGATCGTGGGTTTTAAGCTCAGCTCGTTGATTTCATCAAAAATCATTAAAGGTTTGAGCGCTGGGCGGGTGCAGAGCGCGGCTTTAAAGCTTGTGGTTGATAAAGAAAGAGAGATCAAAGCCTTTAAGCCTTTAACTTACTTCACGCTAGACGCTTATTTTGAGTCGCATTTAGAAGCGCAACTCATTAGTTATAAGGGCAACAAACTCAAAGCCCAAGAACTCATTGATGAAAAAAAAGCTCAAGAGATTAAAAACGAATTAGAAAAAGAAAGCTACGCTATTTCCAGTATCGTTAAAAAATCTAAAAAATCCCCCACACCGCCCCCTTTCATGACTTCTACTTTACAGCAAAGCGCTTCCAGTCTTTTAGGCTTTTCGCCCACAAAGACCATGAGTATCGCTCAAAAATTGTATGAGGGCGTAGCCACCCCACAAGGGGTTATGGGGGTGATCACTTACATGAGGACCGATAGTTTGAATATCGCTAAAGAAGCTTTAGAAGAAGCGAGGAATAAGATTTTAAAAGACTATGGCAAAGACTACTTACCCCCTAAAGCCAAAGTCTATTCCAGCAAGAATAAAAACGCCCAAGAAGCCCATGAAGCGATCAGGCCCACTTCTATTGTTTTAGAGCCAAACGCTTTAAAAGACTACCTTAAGCCTGAAGAATTAAAGCTCTATGCCTTAATTTACAAACGCTTCTTAGCTTCTCAAATGCAAGACGCTCTTTTTGAAAGCCAAAGCGTGGTTGTGGCTTGCGAAAAAGGCGAGTTTAAAGCGAGTGGCAGAAAACTCCTTTTTGATGGCTATTATAAAATTTTAGGCAATGACGATAAGGACAAATTGCTCCCCAATTTGAAAGAAAATGACCCCATTAAATTAGAAAAACTAGAGAGCAACACCCATGTTACAGAACCTCCAGCACGCTATTCAGAAGCGAGCTTGATTAAAGTTTTAGAAAGTTTAGGTATAGGCAGGCCCAGCACCTACGCCCCAACGATTTCCCTTTTACAAAACAGAGACTATATTAAGGTAGAAAAAAAGCAGATCAGCGCTTTAGAGAGCGCGTTTAAGGTGATAGAAATTTTAGAAAAGCATTTTGAAGAAATCGTGGATTCCAAATTCAGCGCTTCTTTAGAAGAGGAATTGGACAATATCGCTCAAAATAAAGCCGACTACCAGCAAGTCTTAAAGGACTTTTACTACCCTTTTATGGATAAGATTGAAGCCGGGAAAAAGAATATCATCTCTCAAAAAGTGCATGAAAAAACCGGCCAATCATGCCCTAAATGCGGTGGGGAATTAGTCAAAAAAAATAGCCGTTATGGGGAGTTTATCGCTTGCAACAACTACCCTAAATGCAAATATATCAAACAGACTGAAAACGCCAATGATGGAGCCAATCAAGAATTGTGTGAAAAATGCGGAGGGGAAATGGTGCAAAAATTCAGCAGAAATGGGGCGTTTTTAGCTTGTAGCAACTACCCTGAATGCAAAAACACCAAATCGTTAAAAAACACCCCTAACGCAAAAGAAGTAATAGAAGGCGTGAAATGCCCAGAATGCGGAGGGGATATTGCCTTAAAAAGGAGTAAGAAAGGCTCGTTTTATGGCTGCAACAATTACCCTAAATGCCATTTTTTATCCAACCATAAGCCTATCAATAAGCGTTGCGAGAAATGCCATTATTTGATGAGTGAAAGAATCTATCGCAAAAAAAAGGCGCATGAATGCATTAAATGCAAAGAGCGCGTGTTTTTAGAGGAAGATGATGGCTAAAGAAAATCTGCCTATCGTTTTTGGGCCTGTTTTATCCAGGCGTTTTGGGAAGTCTTTGGGCGTGGATCTATCGCCCTCTAAAAAACAATGCAATTACAATTGCATTTATTGCGAGTTGGGTAAAGCCAAGCCCATTGAGCGCATGGAAGAAGTGATCAAAGTAGAAACCTTGATTAGCGCCATTCAAAACGCCCTAAACAACCTTGCTACCCCCATTGATGTTTTAACCATTACCGCTAATGGCGAACCCACTCTATACCCTCATTTATTAGAGCTTATCCAAAGCATCAAGCCTTTTTTAAAGGGCGTTAAAACTTTGATTTTAAGCAATGGCTCACTCTTTTATGAGCCAAAAGTCCAGCAAGCCTTAAAGGAATTTGACATCGTTAAATTTTCTTTAGACGCTATTGATTTGAAAGCCTTTGAAAGAGTGGATAAGCCCTATTCTAAAGACATTGACAAGATTTTAGAGGGGATTTTGTGCTTTTCTCAAATTTATCAAGGGCAACTGGTGGCTGAAGTGCTGTTAATTAAGGGAGTGAATGATAGCGCAAACAACTTAAAACGCATCGCTGCATTTTTAAAAAAAATCAATGTCGCTAGAGTGGATTTAAGCACCATAGACAGACCCTCAAGCTTTAAAGCCCCTAAATTAAGCGAAGATGAATTATTAAAATGCTCTTTATTTTTTGAAGGGCTTTGCGTGAGTTTGCCCAAACGATCCACTGCTCAAGCCAAAAAATTGATTTCTTGCGGTATAGACGAATTGCTCGCTTTAATTTCCAGGCGCCCTTTAAGCGCAGAAGAAGCCCCCCTGATACTAGATCCTAACACCTTTAAGCATTTAGAAACTTTATTAAACCATAAGCAAATTACGATTAAAAAAGTCGGCTCTTTGGAGTTTTATTGCGCGTTTTAACCGCCATTTGTAAAATACCATAAAAATGATCTCAAAAGCCGACAGGTAATTAAAAACTTAATGTTTTTAAGCGCTACACCCTTTTACTATAACCATAACCCGCTTTTTCTGCTTTTTTCTCGGTATTAGCAACTACTTTTATTTCTTTATTAATATCAGCAAATATTTTTTGAACGAACAAAAAGCTTTGAGAGGTTGAAAGGTGGGCTTGTGGGTCTGGTTTTACATTCCTCATTTCAAGCATTTTAGCTTGAGCTTTAGAGCGTATTTTCAGGTTTTCGTTTTGCCATTCTTCTGTAACCTTAAACTCTAGGGTCTAGTTCTAAATAAGCGATAGAACTTGGTTTATAGAAATCCACTTGTTTAGCGATAGCTTTTTGCGAATAGGGCAGAGATTCTAATTCTTTTTGCAAATAAGCTATAAGCTCTTGCGTTTTTGATCCTCTTTGAGAGCGGTGTTGCTTGGAGTTTGGAAGGTGTTTTGGCTGGATAGGGGTTTGGTTTGTTTTTGCAGGTTTAGGGGTTTTGCATTCAGATTCTATTTCTATAGAAATACTATCCTTAATTCCTCCTTTTTTAATAAAGAATTGACTATGATTTTCCTTGCAATTTTGTTCTACGTATTTAATGAAATCTTTTTGTTCTTTAACCAAATCTTTTTGTTCTTTAATCAAATCTTTTTGTTCTTTAACCAAATCTTTCTGTTCTTTAATGGTCTTTTGTTTTTCTTGTTCTGTTTTCTGTCTTTGCTGTTCTAACTCTATCCCACTCTTATTTGTCTTTTGTCTTTCTTGTTCTGTCTTTTGTCTTTCTTGTTCTGCTTTTATTTGACTATTAGCGAGTTCTATCCCACTCTTGTTTGTTTTCTGTCTTTCTTGTTCTAACTCTATCCCACTCTTATTCGCCTTTTGTCTTTCTTGTTCTAGTTCTATTTGTTTATCAATATCACCAGCATTACAAGCGGCTAATAATAAACTTGTCGCTATGGTTAATCCTGAATATTTCCACCAATTGATTTTATTCTCTTTTTCAGCTTGTTTGGATTTATCTTGGACTTTATCGTCTAATTCTTTTACTCTCTTGCATGCAGCATGGGTTAATACTACTAACGCCACCTTGCTTTTCTTGGGGTGTTTTTTGAAAAGCTCTCTGACTTTATTTACAATTTTTGTAAAAATCCCACCAATTGATCTGAGCGTATTTGTAATGGTGCTCACTTGTTTAAAATGAGTCTCTTTATTTGTCTTTGCGTTAACCATCTCTGTGTTCTTGCTAACTTTATTTGTTTTTCCTGTTTTTACTGATTCCATTACCAACCTTTTTTTTAAAAAACAATCTTACCCATCAAAACTATATCAATGGAAACCAATACGAAAAAATCCACTTAAGTTAGATCAACCCATTCATTATCAATGCACGGTTAAGCCATGGTCTTTCAATTCTTTTTCTAACTTGGCTACAGCGTTCCAAGTGGGGATCACGCTATCAGGGTTTAAAGAAATGGAAGTGATGCCCTCTTTGACTAAAAACTCTGTTACTTCAGGGTAATCGCTTGGGGCTTGCCCGCAAATCCCGCAATATTTGTTGTGCCTTTTACAAGCTTCAATCGCTTTTTTAAACATTTTTAGCATCGCTTCATTCCTTTCATCAAAGACATGGCTGACTAATTCGCTGTCTCTATCCACGCCTAAAGTGAGTTGGGTTAAATCATTAGATCCAATAGAAAAGCCATCAAACAAGCTTAAGAAATCATCAGCCAAAATGACATTCACCGGTAATTCGCACATGATATAAATTTCAAGCCCGTTTTTACCGGATTCTAAATTGTTTTTTCTTAAGATTTCTAGGACTTTTTTACCCTCTTCAATGGTTCGCAAAAAGGGGATCATCACTCTCATGTTCGTCAAGCCCATTTCTTCCCTCACTAACGCTAAAGCTTCACACTCCCACGAAAACGCTTCATTATAGCTCTCTGAATAATACCGACTAGCCCCCCTGTAGCCAAGCATGGGGTTTTCTTCATTAGGCTCATAGCTAGAGCCGCCAAGCATGCGCATGTATTCGTTGGATTTGAAATCGCTAGTCCTTACAATGACGGGTTTAGGGTAAAACGCTGCGCTGATCATGCCAATGCCTTCAGCGATTTTTTTCACAAAAAAATCTTTAGGGTTAGCATAGCCTGCCATAAGGTTTTCAATTTCATTTTTTTCTTTCACGCTTTTTTTGTGGTGCAAATCCACTAAGGCTAAAGGGTGGGCTTTGATTTGATTTAAAATAATCATTTCCATTCTGGCCAGCCCTACGCCGTGATTAGGGAGCTGAGAAAAGCTGAAAGCTTTTTCAGGGTTTCCAATATTGATGTAAATTTTTGTTTGAGTTTCTTGCATGTTAGAAAGCTCCACCCTTTCAATTTCATGCTCATAAATGCCCGCATACACATAACCCTCTTCGCCCTCAGCGCAAGAAACCGTGATTTCCATGCCGGTATAAAGGCTATCAGTCGCCCCACTCACCCCAACAATGGCTGG
>NZ_AKHP02000009.1:0-17199 GCF_000296015.2 Helicobacter pylori FD535 | reverse complement strand
GCTGATGAGGTGAGAAAGCTCGCTGAAAGGACGCAAAAATCGCTCAGCGAAATTGAAGCCAATATCAATATTTTAGTTCAAAGCATTTCAGACACGAGCGAAAGCATTAAAAACCAGGTTAAAGAAGTAGAAGAAATCAACGCTTCTATTGAAGCCTTAAGATCAGTTATTGAGGGCAATCTAAAAATCGCTAGCGATTCGTTAGAAATCAGTCAAGAAATTGACAAAGTCTCTAACGATATTTTAGAAGACGTGAATAAAAAGCAGTTTTAATGCTCATTCATATTTGTTGCTCAGTGGATAACCTTTATTTTTTAAAAAAGGCTAAAGAGGCTTTTGCGGGTGAAAAAATTGTAGGGTTTTTTTATAACCCCAATATCCACCCTTATAGCGAATACTTGTTGCGTTTAGAGGATGTGAAACGCACTTGCGGGATGCTAGAAATTGAATTGCTTGAGGGCGATTATGAATTAGAAAAATTTTTAGATAAAGCTAAGGGTAAGGAATTGTTAGGGGAAAAAAGCGAACGCTGTTTTGAGTGCTTTGATTTACGCTTAGAAGCGAGCGCTTTGAAAGCCTTTGAATTAGGGGAAGAAAGATTCACTACCACCTTACTCACAAGCCCTAAAAAAGACCCTAACCAGCTCATCGCTAAGGGACAACACATCGCGCAAAGGCACCATTTGGAATTTGTTGTGTTTAGAAACGATAATTTTGAACATTTCAAAAGCGAGTTGGATTTAAATTTGCAAGCTTTGGCGAGAGAAAACGAGCTTTATCGGCAAAATTATTGCGGTTGCCAATTCGCTTTAAAAATCCAAAAAGAATCCCAAAACAGAAGCCCCTTTGAGCTTTACTCGCCTTTAAAACGCCAGATTTTACCCGCAAGCGTTGAAGAAAGAACGCAAGTTTTTAGAACATTAGACGCAGCTAAAAAGGACGCTAATAAGCCTTTTTTAGCCCAAAAAACGATCGCAACTTACCGCTTATTGAATGGGGGCGTGTGGCTTTCTAAAAATTCAAACCCCTTGAATTGCTGCATTCTAGCGCGCTCTAAAAGTAAGGCTAGAGTTAGGATCAACGATTTAAGGTGGGTTTTTTCTCAGCGTTTAAGCACTCTAGTGGGTTATAGCCAAAGAGATGAAACCTTGTTTTTAACTTTAGAGGGCCTTAATACCCTTATGGCGAAAAACTATGATAATTTAAAAGAGTTAAACCTTAACCCCTTAAATTATGAAGAAGAGTTGTCTTTAAGGGCGTTAGTGAGCGGGAGCGAGAGTATTAACCCTATTATCGTGCTAGAAGAACGCACAGAAAAGACCCTTTTTATAGAAATTAAAAGCGTTTTTCAAGAAGAAAAGGTGTTTTATTTGCTGTAAGCTAAACTTTAATTAGGCGATAAATTCTTGTAATGAAAAATGATTAAGGTTGGCTTTAGTTATCCATGCTTGATGGGAACAAAACCTCAATAAATTGTATTTTAAAATATAGCGTTGCGTGTAAGTAGGGGTTATAGTAAAAACATGCAAGTAATTTAAAGTTAATTTAAGATAATTAGGCACAATACATTAAAAAAATTAAGGTTGTATTTGAAAACTCTATTTAGTATTTATCTCTTTTTATCGTTGAACCCACTCTTTTTAGAAGCTAATGAAATCACTTGGTCTCAATTCTTGGAAAACTTTAAAAACAAGAATGATGACGACAAACCTAAACCCCTAACCATTGATAAAAATAGCGAAAAACAGCCAGTCTTAGATAAAAACCAGCAAATCTTAAAAAGGGCTTTAGAAAAAAGCCTTAAATTCTTTTTCATTTTTGGATACAACTATTCGCAAGCCACTTTTTCAACTTCTAACCAAACCTTGACTTTTGTAGCCAATAGTATAGGGTTTAACACCGCTACCGGTTTAGAGCATTTTTTAAGAAACCACCCTAAAGTCGGTTTTAGAATCTTTAGCGTCTATAACTATTTCCATTCTGTTTCCCTCTCTCAGCCTCAAACCTTAATGGTGCAAAATTATGGGGGCGCGTTAGATTTTTCTTGGATTTTTGTAGATAAAAATATTTATCGTTTTAGGAGTTATTTAGGGATCGCTTTAGAACAAGGGGTGTTGTTAGTGGATACGATTAAAACCGGTGCTATCACAACGATTATCCCAAGAACCAAGAAAACCTTTTTTCAATCCCCTTTGCGTTTTGGTTTTATCGTGGATTTTATCGGCTATTTGTCCCTGCAATTAGGGATTGAAATGCCTTTAGTGAGGAATGTTTTTTACACCTACAACAACCATCAAGAAAGATTCAAACCACGATTTAACGCTAATCTTTCTTTAATCGTTTCGTTTTAGCCCCTTTTTTCCCTTTTAAATAAGCCCATGATTTTCCTAGGGTATTTTAAAAGCATGGAAAAAACATTCGCTTGAATGCCGTTTTCTTTACATGCTCTTATGTTTTCTTTATTCCTTAATAAAAGGCTTTTAAACCCTTTTGCGCTAGCCCCCCCGGTGCGCATCACCACTAACACTTCTTTCAAGTAAGAAAAGCTTATTTTTTGCACCACAAACAAGCGGATGATCATCTCAAAATCCGCTGAAATCTTATAATCGGTTTTGTATAAGCCGTAGCGTTCATGAATGGCTTTTTTGACAAAAAGCGTAGGGTGGGCTGGCACCACGCCATAAAGCAAGGTTTTAGGGCTAAACTCCCCGCTCTCATAATAACGGACCACTTTTTCTAAACGATCCGGTTTGACAAAAACCAGATCCGCATACACGCTATCGCAATTTTTGTTTTCAAACTCATGCACCACTTTTTCTATTACAAACTCATCTTTGTAAAAATCATCGCTGTTCAATAAAGCGATAATATCCCCACTAGAGCGCCTTATGCCCTTATTCATAGCGTCATAAATGCCCTTATCTTTTTCGCTCACCACGCAAGCGATTTGATCCTTATATTTTTGAATGATTTCTAAAGTGCTATCCGCGCTAGATCCGTCTATAATGATGTATTCAATGTTTTTATAAGTTTGGTTAAGCACCGAAAGAATGGTGTCTTCAATAGTTTTTTCACTATTAAAGCACGCCGTGATCACAGAAACTTTTAACAATCCAACCCTTTTTGATAAACTCCTCCTAATTTAAGTTTTAAATAAATTCACTTGTTTGTCTAAATTCATGGTCGTTCCACTCACATGCGTAGCGATGTTTAAAATATCTGAAGAATCGGCTAAAGTCTTAGAAGCCACTTTTTCCACTTCTACAAAATCGCTTACCATAGCTTCAATTTGGTGTCCGGATTTGGCGTAATCGTCCATGCTTTGATTGCTGTCTAATACGACTGAGCTTAAATTAGAACTCATTTTTTCGTAAGTTTCTTGCACGCTTTTACTCATATCGCTCAAACGCTCCATTTTTTGCGAATTGAGATTCATTTGCGAACTTACGGCATTGATTTCTTGGACAATCACCATGATAGTGGAATTGATTTCGGCTAAAGACTTTTGAGTGCGCCCGGCTAAATTCCTAACTTCATCAGCCACCACCGCAAAGCCTCTCCCATGCTCGCCGGCCCGTGCGGCTTCAATAGCAGCGTTTAGGGCTAAAAGATTGGTTTGATCGGCAATATCGTTGATGATATCCAAAATGGATTTGACATCATCAGCGTTACGGCTTAGCTGCTCCACTTGGCTAGAGAGCTCCTCTTCAGTGTGCGCGCTCTCTGTGATTTGAGAAAATAAATCCCCAATCGCATCCTTGCTCTCTTTGACAAGCCCTTGCGTTTCAATCAAACGCTTCCTTAACCCTTGAGACTGCTCTATGGAAATATTCATCATGCTCGCTATATCAGTGGCTTTATTTTTTACGGAATTTAGGGTGGTTGAGGAATCTTTCATGCTCTTTTGGGTTTCTTGCGCGATTTGGACTAATTTATCCATTGAAGTTTTATTGGAAGTGGAAATCCCTTTAATCTCTTCCATAATCAAGCGGGCATTTTCCACAAACAAATTGACCCCACGGCCCACTTGCGAGATTTCATCGTTGCGATCACCCACATCAATTTTGGCTCTCAAATCCTTATCCCCATGGCTAAAAGCGTTGATTTTAAGGACTAGTTCATCAATGCGTTTCACGATTCTTAATTTAGCGTATACGAGCGTCAAGACCACTAACGATATCGTCGCTGTCAGTATCCAAAGGAATAATTTCGTGGTGTTTTCATTAAAAACCTTATTCATGCCTTCTTTAATCGCTTTATTTTCTGTGTTAATGTCAGTGTAATAAGAAGTCGCTGCGATCACCATTTGAGACACTTCATCATAATGCGAGTAGGCGAATTTTTTCTCCGGCACGCCTCCATCGTATTTAGGCATTTTATAATAAGTGTAGCCTCCCCCTTTTTTAGCCGCCTCCAAATACCCCCTAACATAATACACCCCATCAACGCTCTGAGCGTCAAGCCCTGATTGGCCTACGGTTTTAGGATTGACCGGATCAAACAGCACCACCCCGTTTTTATCCACCACCACCATATAAATCATGCCTTTATCGTCGTTAATGCGTTTGAAATAATCTAACGCCATTTTTCTTGCAGTAGCATTGTCAAAACTTTTGTAATACTCATGAATGCCCTGTTCAAGAAGTTTTGTCATGTAAGCGAGCGTTTTTTCACGCTTTTTGTATTGCCCGTTTTCTAAATGCTCCATGAGTTGCGCCAACACATCTTTTTGCATAACCTTTACAAAACCAATAAAAAGCCCCCCTAAACCTAAAAGAGCGGCTAACACGACCAGCATGATACGAGTCCCTAACGAAGCAAACATTGAAGAAAACATCATTTATCTCCTATAAATCATTTTTAAGTCAAACCCTAATTTTAGAGTTTAGCTTCCAAATGTACCCCCCCTCCCCCCGAAAAATGAGAAGAGACACAAAGTAAAATTAAAACCCGGTTGTTTGAAAACCGCCAAAAAAGTGAAAAGCCAACAATTTAAGATTATATAACACCCTTTTTTAAGTTAGGCTTAAAAATAAAATAATAAAAATAAAAAATTTTATCTAACTTCACTCTCTTTAATGGATCTTATGTTCAAAGTCCTCCCGTCTTTTGAAGTGGGGATTTTGATGCTCCCCTCTTTTAATTTTTCTGCCAATTTTTTTAGCAACGGGTTTTTGAAATCGTAGTTGATGATTTCCCAGTTTCCCTCCAATTCAGGCGTTACTTTCCCGCCCTTCTCTTCTGTGATGTATTTGATGATTAAATCCCGTATTTGCCCGTTATCTTGTAACTCATCGTAAGAATTATAATACCTGTTGGCGTCTGTAACCAATTTTAATGTCGTGGATAATGTCCCGAATCGGTAATTGTTGATCGCTAATTTATAGATTGCTTTGGGGTCAATGGGTTTGTTGTTGATTGTCGGATTAATGATTCTTTGTCCGGCGGGTTTTGTAACATCAACTTGGTATTTCACGCCAGAAAACATATCAAAGTTATAACCGCGAATGTTTTCATTAAAACTGATCGTTAAATCGCCTGGTTGCAACTGATTGTAAAATTGATACGACCATTCCATGTATTTCAACAGATTTTCACCCGTTATCTCCACTCCAATGAGCGTGTTAGCGAACTTGTAAATGTAGGCGACATCTTTTCTTTTGAAAGGCCCTTTTTTCAAATTGGCGCCAAAATTGAATAAGGCTGCCGCTGAAACATCGGCTTTTGCATAATATTTTTGCACTTTATTGATCAATTCTATCACCGGTGTTTCTTGCAAGGCGGCGGTTGGCATCGTAGTGATTTTTTCTCCTCCTGTGATGAAATCAGGCCTGTCAATAAAGGTTTTTGTCACTTCGCCGACCACTTCATTAGCGTATTCTTTTGATTTTTTATCCACATATTCATATTTTTTCGCTAATTCTTCATCTTCTGGAACGCCTTTTGTGGGTAAATTTTCAGTCGTTACAATTTTTTTCTTCGTTTTGGTGTCAAATACTACCACGCCTTTTGCCAGATAAGCCCCATACGCTCCAGGCTCAATGGTATGCACTTTTCCTATTTTAGTGTTATAAACTGCATGCTCATGCCCTGCAAAAATGATGTCAAATTGCGGGAATTTTTTCGCCAGATCAGGTATCCCGTCGCCACCTTTCTCATCTTCTCGCCCCAAATGAAAAGCGCCAATCAAAACATCATACTTCCCTTTCAGTTCTTTCAAAGCCTTTTCTAGTGCTTCTTTGGCGTCCAAAAACTTCAAGCCTGCAAAATGTTCAGGCGTAGCGGCCTCCCAAGTGGGGATGTGTGGAACCACATACCCCACAACCGCCACCCTCACGCCATCAATTGTTTTAATTACATAAGGCTTTACAAACGGCTGATTGTCTATAGTTTTGATGATATTCGCATTCACGACATCACCATTAAACCCCTTAATATTTTTCTCTAAAAAATATTTGCTGAAATTAAACTCGTGATTCCCAAGCACACGAATGTCAAATTTCAAATCATTTTCGGCTAAAACGAGCGGGTGGATAGGCTCATCGTTAAACAACTCCGCGCTATTACCCTGCAACAAATCCCCGCTGTCAATCAAAACCACATTTTTATTTTCAGCCCTTTGCTTTTTGATTAAAGTCGCAATCCTTGTCAAGCCGTTATCGGGTTTTTGCTCGCCAACCGCATAATCATACGAAAAAAGCCGCCCATGAATGTCTGAAGTTTCTAAAAACACTATTTTCACTTCTTTTGCAGATATTGAAAGCGTTAGCGTTAAAAAGATGACTAAAATCAATTTTTTCATTGAAATCCTTCTCAACCAAGAGATTCATAACATGAATTTTTACACAATATTAACACCGATACGATGGTTTTTGATTGGAATGTAACGCTAAAATGGGTAAAATTCATAAGGGGGTAGGGGAGTAAAATCATTCCCCAAACCAATCAAACCCCCACTTCAGACCACTCAGCGCGTTTGTCTAAGAAAGCGCGCGCTAAATTCTGCGCGCCCTCTAAAGTGTGGTTAGCCGCCCAACCGCATTGCTTTTCATTGCTGGCAGGCACTTCTGTAGCCTTTAACACGTCTTGCATCGTCTTTTCTAAAACCTCTAAAATCTCTGTGTAATTGTCATGGTTTAACACCGTGAGGTAAAATCCCGTTTGGCAACCCATAGGCGACCAATCCACGACATAACTGGCATGGTTACGGATAATCTCAGCGACTAAATGCTCTAAAGAGTGTAGGCTCGGCATGTCCATGTGATCTTTGTTGGGCTGCTTGAAGCGCACATCGTATTTGATAATCAAATCCCCATTAACGCCCTTTTTGCGATCAGCGATACGCACATAAGGGGCTTTGACTTTGGTGTGATCCAAATTAAAACTCTCTACATTCATTTTCATGTTTTTAACTCCTTCATTCATAAATTGTAATGAAACTTTAGCTTATTTTAGCGAACGCTTGCTCTAAATCTTCTAACAAATCCTGTTCATGCTCAATCCCCACAGATAAGCGCACCAAACCATCTCTAATCCCGGCAGCTTCTCGTTGCACTTTAGGGATACACGCATGGGTCATAAACGCCGGAATCCCCACCAAACTCTCCACCCCTCCCAAACTCTCGCCTAAAATGAATAACTTAAGGCTTTCTACAAAAAGAGTCGCCTCGCTGTCATTTTTGAGAGTGAAAGAGAGCATCCCGCTAAAGCCACGCATTTGGGCTTTGGCCAGTTCGTGGTTAGGGTGAGTGGGCAAGCCCGGGTAATAAACCCTCTCTACTTTAGGGTGTTTTTCTAAAAAATCAGCCACGCAAAGGGCGTTTTTTTGATGGGCCTCCATGCGCAATCCCAGCGTTTTAATCCCTCTTTGCAACAGCCAGCTGTCTTGAGGGCCCAAAACCCCACCGATAGCGTTTTGGAAAAAAGCGATCTCTTGGGCTAGCGCTTCATTATTGGTGGTTACAAGCCCAGCAACCACATCGCTATGCCCGCCTAAGTATTTTGTGCCGCTATGCACCACAATGTCCGCCCCCAAAAGAAGCGGGTTTTGACAATAGGGGGTGGCAAAGGTGTTATCCACGATAGTGAGCAAACCATGATCTTTAGCGACACCAGCGCATTGCACTAAGTCCGTGATTTTAAGCAAGGGGTTACTAGGGGTTTCTAAATAAAGGGCTTTGGTGTTGGGTTTGACAGCCTTTTTGATTTGGGATAGATCGCTAGTGTCTATAATGGTGCAAGAAAGCCCGTTTTTGACAAGCACCTTATTAAACAAGCGGAAAGTCCCCCCATAAACATCATCGCCCAATAACACATGATCGCCTGATTGCAAGAGAGAAAAGACAGCGTGGATTCCGGCCAAACCAGAAGCGAAAGCGAACCCCTTAACCCCCCCTTCTAAATCGGCGATGAGTTCTTCTAAAGCAAAGCGCGTTGGGTTGCCTGAGCGAGAGTATTCATAGCCCTTATGGCGGCCTATGGCGTCTTGGCGGTAGGTGGAAGTTTGATAAATAGGCACGCTCACCGCCCCCGTTGTCGCGTCCTCACTAATGCCCCCATGGATTAGTTTTGTTTGCATGCGCATGGTTTTTCCTTTTTTATTGAATTTTTATGAATAAATACCTTTAGAAAGATAACGATCGGCAACATCTGGGAAAATGGTTAAAACCTGGCTACCTTCGGGGAGGCGTTGTGCTTCTTTTAGTGCTGCCACAAAAGCTGCCCCACTAGAGCTCCCCACTAATAAGCCGTTTTTCTTGGCTAACTTCCTAGTGTAGCTAAAACCCTCTTCATCTGAAATCGTTTCAAAGCCATCAATATCCAAGTTTGCAAAAAAAGGGGGGATGAACTCCACGCCAATGCCCTCAATCTCATGAGGCCCAGGCTCTCCCCCATTCAAAATAGAACCCTCCGGCTCCACCCCAATCAAGCGAATATTAGGAATGCGCTCTTTCAAATACCTAGCTGTGCCAGCAAAAGTGCCACCACTCCCTATCCCGGCTACAAAGCTCGTAAGGTTTGTGCCTAACTCTTGGACAATCTCAGGGGCTAGGGTGTGGTAGTAAGCGTTAGGATTATCAGGGTTTTCAAATTGTAAGGGCAAATAGCTATCAGGGATACTTTCGGCTAGCTCTTTACTTTTTTTAATGGCGCCAGAAATCCCCTCGCTACTAGGCGTGTTGATTACTAAAGCCCCCAAAGCCCTCATGATTTGCTGTTTTTCTGTGCTGAATTTTTCCGGGACAACAAAGATGGTTTTGAGATGGTGCTTGAGCGCGACTAAAGCTAGAGCGATGCCGGTATTACCTGCGGTAGGCTCAATGATGGTTGTTTTAGAAGTGATTTTGCCTGTTTTTAACCCTTCTTCTATAAGGTATTGGCCTAAGCGATCTTTGATGCTCCCTCCCGGGTTTAAATGCTCTAGTTTAGCGTAAATGGCGGAATTTATGGGAATGGGGTAATCCTTGTTAGTGAATTTAAAAACGGGAGTGCGGCCTATGGCGTCTTGCATCGTGGTAATGATCATCATTTCTCCTATAACAATAACTCAATTTTAGCGATTATGCCTAAACTCGTTAAATGGAATAAGTTTAGGATAGAATGTTGACTTATTAAGATGGATTAAGGAGCTGGTATGAAAAAATAGAATGGAATGAGGAGCAAAGAAAAGCGTTTCAGGACTTGTTAAGAGAATTTGCAGCGTTAATAGACGCTAAAATGCAAGAGGAAAAGCAAACAGGCAAAATTCCAAAAATACCAAAGTATGGTTCATGCCAAAACGGGCTGAACCAGTTTTTAACGCCATGGGGTTATGCGTGTAAAATCAGTCTTGGCTCTGGGAATTTATCCAAGAAGCCATCCATCGCTTTTTGCCGTCAGGATATTTTAGAGGAAGGATTTGTCAATGGTGAAAAACCAACCCCAACAAAAGGTTTTTACCTCTGGTTTGCTTACTATTGGTGCAACGATTTTGAAAAGTTTTATCTTTGTATAGGTCGATCCATAGAGGAGAATGGGGAAGAAGAGTGTCAAAAATGCTTAGCGTATGATAAGATCGTTATTGAAAACGCATGCTATCAAAAGCTCTATGACGATTTAGAATCCCATCTTGAAAACATTACCAACGATTTTTTACGCTTTGCTAACGAATTCAGTCAAATCCCCACTGCGTATTTTGAGTTAGAGCCATCTAGCGCAAGCCATTAAGAAACAACCCCATACCAAAAAGAACTCTCTCATAAGGGATTTTCCTAAAATCCCACCAACGCTTTTTAAAATAAGTCTTGAAAAGCTATCGCTTGATTAAAACCAAGCTTTGATATTTGGATTAAAAAACGCTTTGAGTGTTTTGTAGATTTTGCAATCGGTATCCCATTGATGAAAATGAGGAAAGCAAGCGGGTTTTCATTAAAACCGCCCGCTTAAAAGAAGTTTTTAAAAGCGTTTCACTCCACTTCCGCATCAATCACATCATCGTCTTTTTTCTTGGGTTGCTCGGCGTTGTTTTTATTCGCCATGGCTTCGCCTAATTTTTGAGCCGCTTGCGCTAACGCTTTTGTCTTGTCTTCAAGCTCCGCTTTAGTAGCGTTATCGTTTTTGACGCAATCTTTAAGAGCGTTAATGGCGTTTTGGATCTCGTTAGCGTCGTTTTCATTCAAATTCGTTTTATGCTCATCAAGGCTCTTTTGGGTTTGGTGCGCCAAACTATCGGCATGGTTTCTCGCTTCAATCACTTCTTTTTTCCTAGCGTCTTCTTCTTTGTGCAATTCAGCGTCTTTCACCATTTTTTCAATTTCGCTATCAGACAACCCGCTAGAGCCAGAAATTTTAATCTCTTGGCTTTTACCGGTATTTTTATCTTGCGCTGACACGGTTAAAATCCCGTTAGCGTCAATATCAAAGGTTACTTCAATTTGCGGCACGCCTCTTGGAGCGGGAGCGATGCCTTGCAAATCAAATTTACCTAAAGATTTATTATCCCTTGCCAATTCCCTTTCACCCTGTAAAACCATAATGGACACAGCGGGCTGGTTGTCTTCAGCGGTTGAGAACACCTGAGATTTTTTCGCCGGAACAGTCGTGCCTCTATCAATCACTTTAGTCATTACGCCCCCTAAAGTTTCAATCCCAAGACTTAAAGGCGTAACATCTAATAAAAGCACATCTTTCACATCGCCTTTCAACACGCCCCCTTGAATGCTCGCGCCCACCGCTACGACTTCATCAGGATTGACGCTTTTATTCAACTCTTTGTTGATAAACGCTTTCACCCTTTCTTGGACTTTAGGGATACGAGTGGAACCTCCCACCATCACCACTTCTGAAATCTCATTTTTGGTTAGCCCTGCGTCTTTGATCACGCTTTCAATTTTAGAAATCGTTTCTTCCACTAGATCTTCTGTCAAGCTTTCAAATTTAGCCCTAGTGAGTTTTTTAACCAAGTGTTTAGGCCCGGTAGCGTCTGCGGTGATAAAGGGCAAATTGATTTCAGTCTCCATCGCAGAGCTTAATTCTTTTTTAGCGTTTTCAGCCGCTTCTTTCAAGCGTTGCAACGCCATCACATCGTTTTTAATTTCAATGCCCGTTTCGCTTTTAAACTCACTCGCTAAGAAATCAATCACACGATTGTCAAAATCATCGCCCCCTAAGAACGCATCGCCCCCTGTGGCTAAAACTTCTACGACATTATCGCCTGTTTCTAAAACGGTAACATCAAAAGTCCCCCCACCCAAATCATAAACCATGATTTTTTCGCTCTCTTTTTTATCCAAGCCATAGGCTAACGCCGCGCTTGTAGGCTCATTGATAATCCTTAAAACATTAAGCCCTGCAATCGTGCCGGCTTCTTTAGTCGCTTTTCTTTGGCTGTCGTTAAAATAAGCCGGGACCGTGATAACCGCTTCAGTAACGCTCTCACCTAAATAGCTTTCAGCGTCTTCTTTGAGCTTCATTAAAATTTTGGCTGAAATCTCTTGAGGGGTATAAACTTTACCCGAAATCTCAATCGCGCAAGCCCCATTCCTATCCACAATCTTATAAGGCAAGCGTTTTTCGGCTTCTTTAGCCTTATCTTCATTAAACATCAAACCCATGATTCTTTTAATAGAATAAATGGTTTTTTCTGGGTTGGTTACCGCTTGTCTTTTGGCGCTCTCGCCCACTAAAATCTCGCCCTTATCCGTAAAGGCCACAATAGAAGGAGTGGTGTTTTTACCCTCTTTATTAGCAATAATCTTTGCTTCATTGCCTTCATACACCGCCATTGCGGAGTTGGTTGTCCCTAAATCAATTCCAATAACTTTTCCCATGTGTTATCCTTTCTTTTAAAATAAATGTTTTTAGTCGTTTTTAGCAATGCTCACCATTGCCGGCCTCAAAACCCTACCCTTATACTTGTAGCCCTGTTGCAAAACCTGCACGATTTTCCCGTTTTCTTTTTCTTCGCTTTTGACTTGCATGATCGCATTGTGGAAATGAGGATCAAATTCTTCTAAGCATTCAATCCCCTCAATGCCATGCCTTGCCAAAACTTCATGCAACTTTTCCATCGTAAGCTCCAAGCCCTTGGTTAAAGCACTCTCTTTATCCTCTTCAGCTGCACTTCTATGAGCCCCAAGAAGCGCATCAATCACCGGCAATAGATCCAATGCGATTTTTTCATACGCATACTCTAACGCCATGCTCTTGTCTCTTTCTAAGCGCTTTTTCACGTTTTCAAAATCCGCATGCGCTCTTAAGTATTTTTCACGCATTTCTTGGTATTTAAGCTCAAAATCTTCCTTGATCTCGCATTCTTTTCCGCTCGCTTCTTGTTGTTCTTCGCATTGTTGTTCTTTGCAAGCGCAAGCCTTTTCGCAAGACTCAGGATCTTTTTGGCTCAAATGATCGTGTTCTTGGTTGTGTTCATCTTTCATTATTCCTCCTTAGAAATCGTTTGAAAAAACCCTTCATAATCGCATTCTAGTTTCCCCACGCAAAGCAGTTGCATCCGCTTGTTTTGAAATTCTATAGGGCGTGTTACTAGCATGCAATCAGGCTCTATAAAATGCAAACCCTTTTTGAAACGCTCTAAAACCTTACCCCCTAAAATGTCAAAAAATAAAGGGCTGTTTAAAAGCGTTTTTAACCCCATTAGATTAAAGCGCATAATTTGTGTGTTGGAATACTCCAAACGCTCTAATTGCCTGGCCAAACTCAACGCATTGACAGAAGCAGCGATTGAGCGCACTTCTTTAACGCTTTTGCCCACAAGCTCTAATAAAAACTTCTCCATTTTAACGCTGTAACCCAGCACGCAAGAAAACGCCAAAAAGTCCAAAATCAAAAAGCGTTTTTCGCACTCAATGACTCTTTCTAAACGCTCCAAACTGGGTTTTTTTAACAGCGTGAAAAGCCCAAAATTTTCACTCGCGCTTTTTAAGCGTTTTTCATTTACCCTTAAAGCTTCAAAGCGCAACGACTTTTGCCAATAGTTTTCAAACGCCTTAAAAGTAGGCAATCTAGCGCCACTAGAATGTGCTTGATAAAGCATGCCCTCTTTAGAAAGGATTTGAAAATAATTCCTGATCGTCGCGCAAGATATTTTCAAGTCTGCCAACTCTTTTAAGCGCTTAGAGCTAATGGGTTCTAAAATCTGCAGATAGGTTTTAACAAACGCATCTAACAAACTTTCTTTTTTATTCAAATTAGAACCTACTTTAATTCTTCTTAACATCATTATTTGAAAAATCTCGTCAATCACCATTCTTGATGAAAGAACCCTCGCATTATAGCATAAAAAGTTAATAATCTATCACTTGTTTTGAAAAAGTGATAAAAATTACCCGATTTTTCTTTAAAGTTTAGTCTGTATCACTAAATTTATTTACTATCATTAAATTAGGATTTTTTATAGAGTTAATTTAATTTAGATCTGTTAGGAAACTAATACCTTTTATTAAAAAAACTTGTTATCATGATAAACATGAACACACACACAAGAGGCATTGACAGCAATCTGATTCATTCGCTCAAAAGCATTTCATTATCCATGTTTAGAAAGGGTTTTTTTGGGCTTTATCAAGGCTCTATTTCAGCACGCATTGGTGCAAATCAATTTGTGATCAACAAAAGAAACGCTGTTTTTGATCAATTGAATGAAAACACCTTACTGGTTTTGCATGACAAGATAGATTACCGCTGGAAAGAAGCGAGCTTGGATTCGCCCATTCATGCGAGCGTATATAGGGAGTTTTTGGACGCTAAATTCATCGCTTACGCGCGCCCTCCTTATAGTTTGGCGTATTCCTTGCGCCACAACCGGTTGCTCCCTAGAGATTATTTAGGGTATCGTTCTTTGGGCGAAGAAATTTCCATTTTTAACCCCAAAGATTATGACAGCTGGCAAGAAAGAGCGGATACAGAAATTTTACGCCAACTGCAAGAGGGCAAAAAATATTTTGTTTTCATTAAGGGGTGTGGGATTTTTGCCTACCACAGAGAGCTTTCTAAACTCATGGAAGTTTTTGATTTGATTGAAAACTCATGCAAGGTTTTACGACTAGGCGATTTAATGGATTATTGCTATAATGACGATCCACGATTGAGCGTGTAAAAAACTAAAAAGGATAAAACATGACCATAAGCACCCATTACACCCCCAATTTCACACAGCTCCAAACCCTAAACAATATCAATAATGACGCAACCATAAAAGACAGGAATCAAGTGGAGCAAGATTTACAACAAAGCAATATTCAAGATGGTTTCAGCCAAGATAATACGCCAAACGCCCCTGATTTTGACAGGTTACAAGCTTTAAACGCTATCAATAACGACGGCGGGATTAAAGATAGATCCCAAGTTGAGAAAAACCTTGTTGATGGTGAAAATATCCCTGAAATTTATTCCAGCCTAGACACATACGCTTAAAAAGGGGTTTTACCATTCCTTTAAAGCCATTTTGATCGCTTCTATCACGCAATCAATCCCACCCGCTAAACTGAAAAGCCAGTATTTGTGCGCGTAAATGTATTCTAATTGCTTAGCCCTTAATTCGTCTTCATTATTCGTTTTTTTACACACGATTTCAGCGATACGCAATTCCTGGTGGAAGATGTAAGATTGTATCGCATCCATAAAATACGAATTGAATTGCTTGTCGTCAAAAAGCTCTTTAATGTCATCAATTTCAGCGCTCAAATTTTCTAATTTCTTAAAATCCAACTCTTCTAATTTTTTTTCTTCATGAAGCTTTTCCACTTCTTCTAAAAATGACGCCACCTTTAAAAACACTTCTTCAACTTGAGTTTTTTTCTCACTGGCGTATTTGATGATCTCTTCGCATTTTTGCCTAGCGATCTTTAAGTTTTTAGCCTGTTCTGATTGAGTGGGATAAATAAGGTTGATAGGAGGCTTTGGCTTGGATTTGTCTATTTTTTCGCACACTTCTTTAAAAGGCATTTCTTTAGTCCCTTTAATTCTAGCCCCCCCTTCAGTAGCGTTAATGACTTCCAGTTTATAGGGCGTGTTAAAAATATCTTTTTCAAAAAATTCTAAGAAAAGTTTCCACACCAAAGTGGTCTCTACTTCCCCATTACCCCCATATTTTTCTATAAAGATCTTGTCTTTATCTTTTTTAGGCTTGATCTCTCTATCGCCATAAATCGCCCCATTAGCGTGGCTGTTACCGCTTTGTGAAAAGCTCAAATCTTGCCCGATAAACACGCATCTTTTGAAACGAGAATGCACCACTAATTCATACGCCATGTTCGCTGCGCTCATGCCTATGCCCACATAGCCATACTGGTGCAAACCAAAAAGGTTGGTGTAACCAAAGGGGCGGAAGCTGAATTGCTTAACCCCCTTTTTAATCGCTTGAATCAATCGTTTATGCACGATGGAAGTCAGAGCAAAAATGACGCCTTCTTGAAAATCTAAGGGGGTTTCTTCGTAAAATTTCGCCGTTAAATCCACCCTTTCTAAAGACAGCACAATATCAGGCTTGATACCGGCTTTAGCCAAAATAGGGAAAGAAGCGTCTATGCAAAAAAGCGTGGCGTAAGGAGCGATTTCTTTTAAAAGGGGGAGCTGCTTGTTCAAACTGGGCCCGGTTGAAACAATGATAGCGGTGTCTCTGTTTTTTAAAGCGCTCACAAAATCCACTAAACTAGGGCTTTTGATGACTTCAGGCAAATTAGCGGCATGCTGTTTGATGCCTATAAGCGCGTCTTTAGCGTCATTGCCTACGCTAATAGCGCCATGCTCTAAAGCGCGCGTGAAATGCTGGTTGATTCCTATCATTTGATGGGAGTATCGTTCATAATAAGCGTTAAAAAGTTTTAAATCATACATCCTTGCGTATAAACGAGACTTTTTATCCATATCAAATAATGAAGCGATCATGTTGTAATGGCAAAAATCCGCATGCAATAAAATCAAACGATTTTCTAAAATCTCAGTGGAAAAATCCAAAAGATTCAACACAGTGAAAATAATCTCTATTTCAGGCTCAATGACCACCAAGCGTTTTAAATTTTCATTGCCTAAAAGCAAGCGATAAAACACCCCATTACCCAAGCCAAAATAATACAAATAAGGATAAAGCATGTAAATTTCGCTATTTTGGTATAGCTCTAAGCTTGAATCTAGCGGGCTTTTTTCAAATAAGGGCGTGTTTGTTTCTTTATCTAATAGGTTGAAATTCGCGCTATCATTCCCTAAAAACACTTCGTATTTTTTGTTTTCTTTAATGGCTTTGAGCTTTGCGAACAAAAGAGGGTCTTTTTTGAAAAGAGCTTGTAAGTTTTTTTGATAAATATCCATCATTCTAACTTATAAAAATAACTGATAAAAAGGGCTAACGCCCCTTTGAATGAAAAGGGCTGTTATTGTAAAAGCCTTAAGACATTTTGTTGCACCGCATTCGCTTGCGCCATAGCAAAACTCCCGCTTTGCGCCAAAATATTGTATTTAGAAAAGTTCGCGCTCTCTTCAGCAAAATCCACATCTCTGATTTGGGATTCAGCCGCTTTAACATTCACTTGGGTTACAGAAATATTATTAATGGTTGTAACCAATTCCATTTGCACCGAACCCATATCCGAGCGGATCTTGTCTAATTGCGTGCGCGCAGAATCTGCCATATCCATCACAATCATCGCCCCCTTAAGGCTTGTTACCCCAGCCCCTATACCTTGAGAATTGGTCTCCGCTTGCGCG
>NZ_AKHP02000010.1:0-19057 GCF_000296015.2 Helicobacter pylori FD535 | reverse complement strand
GCTTCAATAGCGGCGTTTAGGGCTAATAGATTCGTCTGATCGGCAATATCTCTAATCATATCCACCACGCTTTTAATGTCTTCGCCTTGAGAGATCATCTCTTGGCTTTTAGAATCAATTGTTGTGATAATATTAGTGATTTCTTCTAAGGATTGAGTGGTGTTTTTCAGGCTTCTTTCTTGCTTGTGGGCGGTTTTGGTCAAATTATCCACGCAAGTTTTTAAATCTTTGGATTCATGATTGAGCGCGTTCGCAAACCCTAAAGAAGCTTTAAGCATGCTAGAAATTTCTTGCCCTAAAGTGTTGAGTGCTTTTTCCATGTTGGCTTTAGGATCTTGGATATGGTGGGTGAAATCCAGGTTTTTATAATGCTCTAGGGCGTTATTTAGGGCTTCAATATTGGTGCCAATTTGGTTGCGGAAATACTGGATAATGCTATTAATCGTGTTTCTTAAAGCTTGCAAATCTTTATTTTTAGGCACGCATGCGATTTCTTGCGTGAAATCCCCACTTTCCACAAAATTAGCCACTTCAATGCTGTTTTGAATGGCTTTATTATCGGCTTGAATGTTTTCTTGGGTTTTAAGAATGTTTTCATTGATAGAAGCTTGCATTTGCCCGATTTCATCATAAGCGCTTGGGGGCGTTAGGCTTATGGCATGGTTATTTTTGGGGTTATTGAGCAAGTTGAAAAAATCGTTTAGGGTGTTATTGACCCTACTGATGCGTTTGGTTATGAGACTGGAAACGATGATAAAGACTAAAAAGGCTAACACCAGCACGCCTAAAATCAAAGTGGTGATAATAATGAATTTGGTGTTTGTCGCTTCTTTAAAGACTAAAGATTTATTGACGTATTTCCCAATCGCCCAACGCCAATGATTGCCGTTATCCCCTTTTTCTTCAAAAAAATCAAAGGGCTGTATGGCTAAAAAGGTTTCTGTATTCCCGCTCAATGAATGGTAGCTCAAAGTGCCCGCTTCGTTTTGGTTGTAATACTCCACAGCTTTAGCGACTCTTCTATCCGGATTGATAGCGCTTAAAATCTTATCTTGGATCTCACGATTAGGGCTGATTAAAAGCCTGCCATCTTTCCCCATTAAAAAGGTGTTGCTCTTTTTCTCGCCTACCACATCGGTATAAAAAGCGTCAATGTTTAAAAAGAGGTTCAGCACGCCTATAATATTTTGATTCTTACCCATTAGGGGGAGGGTAATATCCATGCCATAGATTTTGTCGCCATTAACCTCTTTATAATAGGGATCTGAACGGGCTATCTCTTTGAGCGAACGGATTTGATTGATCATGTTTTCATTGAGCGTGGTATTAGGGTAGGCGATTTTTGAATCCATGCTCATTGCAGTGATAATTCGTTCATTATTATTCGTATAAATCGCACTAACCAATAACACATGAGGGTTTGCCAGCAAAAACTCAGAGAGCATGCGCCTTTTTAGGGTGTCGTTGATAGCGTTATTTTCATCGCTTAAGAATTTTTCAAGGGTGTTAGCGCCAATAAAAATGCGTTTAATGATGCCTTGAATTTTAAAACTGACTAACTGAGCCTTTTTTTGCAACAATTCTGTGGCTTGGCTTTGCAACACGCTTTCAACCTTGTGGTTGATAATAACGCCCATAACAGCGCTAATGGTAATAACGACCGCACACACCATCATGACGATTTTAGAACCAATTCTTGTAGATTTCATTCCCTTTGCCCTTTTAAAACTATTGATAGAGAACGATTATTATACATTATTTTGAAATTTTAATAAAACAAGAGAGAAAAAAGCAGAAAGAAAATGAAAGAGAGCCAAAGCCCTCCAAAGCTCCCCCAAAGAATAGCTAAAGAAATAAAAATTACCTTTTGGAGAATTGCGGGCTTCTTCTAGCCTTTCTTTTACCATATTTTTTGCGTTCAACCACCCTTGAATCCCTAGTGAGCAAGCCCTTAGGTTTTAAAATGGCTCTAAAAGCAATATCATAAGCGTTCAAAGCTTTAGAAATGCCATGCCTTAAGGCTTCCGCTTGCGCTGAGTAGCCCCCACCAAAAACCACCGCTTTAATATCCACAGACTGCTCTTGTTTGGTTAAAAGTAAGGGTTGCATGACTTTCATTTTAATGGCTTCATGCCCGCCTAACCATTGATTCAGGCTCTGCTCATTGATACTCAATTCGCCTTTACCCGGAGTGAGCCACACTTTAGCGATAGCGGTTTTTCTTTTACCGGTAGCATAGATTTTTCTCATTTAGCGTCCTTTTTGCTAGTTTGTGCGGTGTGAGGGTGCTTATCATCACGATAAACTTTGAGTTTTTTAATCATCGCTTTCCCTAATTTCGTTTTAGGGAGCATGCCCCTAACGGCTAAGTGGTAGAGCTTTTCGGGGGTTTTTTCTAGCATTTCTTGGAGAGTCTTGCTCTTGGTGCTGCCAAAATAACCTGAATGGGTAAAATACTCTTTATCCTCTAATTTCATGCCTGAAAATTTAACCTTATTGGCGTTGATAACCACCACAAAATCCCCGCAATCCACATTAGGGGTGTAAAAAGGGCGGTGTTTGCCTCTTAAAAGTACAGCGATTTCAGTGATCAAGCGGCCAAAAACTTTGTCTTTAGCGTCTAAAACGACCCAATCACGAACGATGTCATTGACTTTAGCAGTCTTTGTCATAAGAATCCTTTGATAAAATTAAAGCACCCATTATAAGGAAATAAGCTTAAATATTGCTGAATTTAAGAAAAGTTTAAAGTTTGAAAAGGGGATTTTGGCTACTTTGTTTTATCGTTTCAGATTTTATTGTAAAACTCATTTCTTAAGTAAAACCCATTTTCTTAAGAGGATAGGGGGGGCATTTTGAAATAACTCTCCCCTACAACCCCCAACTAAAAACCCCCTAACCCCAAAAGACCGCTTAAAAATTACCGCTTGATTAAAAGATAAGCTTTTTACTATTTGATCGTAAAAATACAAAAAGCCTTTATTTTCGCTCCTGATTAAGCCTTTCTTCTATCTTTTTGATTTGTTGGCTCATTTGAGCGCTCGCGTTGATTTGATTGATGAGCATGTAAAGGTTTACCATCATCAAAAGCACCACTACAAGCCCTAAAAAAAACACGATCTTAACGGCTTTTTTAGCGATTTCTCGGGCTTCTTGTTCGTTTTGCATGCGTTTTTAATTTTCCAATTCTTCTGGGGATAAATCTTTATAAAAGCGTTCTAATTCAAAGCTCTCGCCCAAATATGCAGCGATTTCTTGGGAATCCACAAGGGCGTTTTGCAAGCAGCTCGTCGCGCCTGGAGAGGGGGTCATGTTAAAAGTGATGCCTTTATGCGTGCAAATCTTTTTTTCGCCTAATTCCAGTTTTCGCTTGGTTCTGTCTAAAACTTGCGGGCGCACTTCGCCAAAACCATGAGCGTATTCTAAATCTTCTAGGCTAAGAGAGGGGATGATTTTTTGAGCGTCTTTTAAAAATTTCCTTTTACCGATAATAGGCAATTCAAAAACCATGTTTTTAAACACATAATTACGGATTTCTTTATCGCTCATCAAATCAAACGCGATTTTAAACACGTCTTTATTCAAATCCATTTTCAACAATTCCAAGCTAATGCCCTTAAGCCAGCATTTGTTGCGCTCTAATTTAGGCATCGTTAAAGCGGTAGGCCCGATTCGTGTTTTTCCTTTAATGACGGCATCAGGGTCGCCATGCACGGCTGCAAAAGGGAGTTTAGGGTTTTGAACGGTATAAACCTTGCCCCTTAATAAATCCGGCACAAAATAAAAACTGCCCGCCACAGGCAAGCACCCTAAATCTAGGCCATAACCCATGCTCTGAGCCAAAGGCAAAGCGTAAGAGCCGGCATTGACCAGCACGAATTTAGCATACACTTCTTCAGCGTCTTCTGAAATGAGCGCATAAGTATCGTTGCGTTTTTCAATCTTTTTCACTTTGAAATTCAAAAACACCTGGTTGTTAGGCCTTAATTTTAAAGCTTCTTCAACGAAGTTTTCGCTCAACTTCGCAAAATTCATGGTGCTCCAATCTTTTTGATAACCATGCCCGACAATGTTTTCATGCCTGTCTATGCCATTAGCCCCTAAAATCACATTAGGCTCTAATTCTTTAATCTTTTGTTTGTCAAATTCTTCTAGCCCCACAAAGATTTCTTTAAAGGATTCGTAGCGTTTTTTCATGAACTCGCATTCTTCATCGCCCACGCCTATAGCCATTTTCTGGGTTTCAAAAATCACTTCATTTTGCAAACCTTTATTGAGCGCGTATTGCCTGGTCTTATAAGCGCTCAAACGCACTTTTTTAGCTTTTTCGGGAGTGTAATTCGTTTCAATAGAGCCATCATGAATGGTTTGTGAATTAGCTTTAGCGCTGGAGCTGATTTGAGCTAATTTAGAGCATTTTTCCACGATAGCCACGCGTTTTAAAGAGCTGTATTCGCTCAAAGTATAAAAGGTCGCGCACCCTGAAACCCCGCCTCCAATAATCACAGCATCAAATTCCATACTCATTGTCTTTCTCCAAATGTTTTAAATTGATAAATCGTAATCATAGTATAAGAAAATCAATTCGCATTCAAAGGGCTTGAAGTTTTATGGACAAAATCTTTCAAATCGCTCATTCCAAGCACCCTATCAATCAATAATTTCTTTTTAGAAAACGCCCCGTTATGTTCTTCCGCTAGCCATAATGAAGTGATCACCACGCCTCCTATTTTATGGCTCAAGGTTTTAAAATGCTTTTGGGTTTGCACCGACCAAATGCTGTGAGCGACTATCGCTTGATGGTTGTATGCGCCTAAATAGAGCATGATATGCCCTTTTAAATAGATGAGCGTTCCAAAAGGCGTGGCGTTTTTAAGGATGTAGTCTTCTTTTTCTTTGGCTTTCATGGAGCTTAAATCCACATAATTGTTCGCATAACGGCTTTGTGCGTAGGAATTTCTGGGGAGCAAAATACCAAAATTAGCAAAACTATCCCTAGTGAAAGCCGAGCAATCCCTATTACCCAATAGCCCACCCCAGCCGTATTTTTGCCCTAGCATGGTGTCTATAAAATACGCCATGTTCTCGCTGTTAAAAGCCTTAGGGAAAACAAAAAAATCCTTTTCTTCTAAGATCACGCTTTGTAAAGTCGCATAGCCCTTAGCGTCTCTCAAAAAACCATAGGCTTTCAATTCCTTTTTTTGGGGTTTTTGAGATGCGTTTTGACTTTGGGGGATGAGAGCGAACAATTCGCCCACCCTAGCATCGGTGTAAAAATCCCCATAGTCTGTATAAAGGGGGATTTTGTCTTTTATAGGCATGACATAATTTTTAAGCTTGGTTAAAAGCTCTATGTCTTTATCGCGCATGTAAGCTAAATCGCTAACTTTAATCCAGCCATAAACAAAACTGCTTTGAATATGGGCGTAAGTTTTATCTAGATTAAAATGCGTGACTAAAACCGGCGTGCCTTGAAAAATCAGCGAATTTTGATACCTGTCAAAAGGATAGCCTTTTGGAGAAAGGTAATAAGGTTTGTTAGTAGGCACAGCCCTTACATCGCTATCTCGCACCACAACAGCCTTAATCTTAGCGCTTGGGTAATGCTCAATATCCATGCTTTTAATAAGCTCATCATTGAAAGCTTTTGCGTTAGGTTTTAGATCTTCGCCATAACCGGTGGATTTATTCATCTCTTTGAGAATCCAAAACACTTCTTTTTTATTGCTTTTGACTTTTGCATCTAGCCATGGGGAATACCACGCTTTGAGGTAGCTCTCTTTTAATTTTTCTCTTAACGCTTGGGGGTCAATGCTTTGATTGTTGTTACTGCCATTTTGAGAGCTTGCAAGATAGCTTGAAGCCTCTTGGGGTAAGGATAAATCTTTGAGCGTGAAATCCTTTTTTGTGCAACCCACAAACAAAAACAAGAAAACTATAAGAAAATAACGCATGCTTTAGAGAAACCTTAACATCAAATGCGCAAATAGTTTCTTAAAATGCGCCCGTATTGCGGGCTTCTCAATTTTTTAATCGCAGAGCTTTCAATCTGGCGCACCCTTTCTCTAGTAACATTCAATTCCTTGCCAATTTCTTCTAAAGTTCGATCGCTTTCATCGTCTAAAAGCCCAAAACGCATGCGGATCACCGCTTTTTCTCGCTCATTCAACTGATCCAAAACGCTTTCAATTTGCGCTTTTAAATCTTCGCGCATGATGTGATCAATGGAACTAACGATATTTTTATCTTCCACGAAATCCCCAAATTTGCCGTCATCATCATTGCCTACTGGGGTTTCCAAACTGATAGGCTCTTTAGTAACCTTAATCACATTCTTCACCTTATCTAACGAAAGCCCCACTTCTTCAGCCACCACTTCCAAATCAGGCTCTTTGCCGGTTTCTTGAATGTGTTTGCGCATGACTTTGTTGATGCGATTAATGGTGTCAATCATGTGAATGGGGATGCGGATAGTGCGGGCTTGATCGGCTATGGCTCTGCTGATAGCTTGCTTGATCCACCAGGTCGCATAGGTAGAAAACTTGAAGCCCTTTTCATGCTCAAACTTATCCACCGCTTTCATCAAGCCGATATTACCCTCTTGAATTAAATCCAAGAAAGGTAAGCCTCTACTCGTGAATCGTTTAGCGATGCTCACCACCAACCTTAAATTGGATTTAGCCATTTTGTTTTTAGCGCGATCGGAAATCAATTTCCCTCTTTTGATTTGCTCTAAAATTTCTTTCAGCTTGTTGGGGGCTAAATCAAAGCCTTCTTCGCTCGCTTCTTTAGTCAAAAAAAGTTTTTTAAGATCCATATACACGCTCACCATAGTCGCTTCTGGCACTTGAGCGATAATGTCCTCTTTAGTCATGTTAGTGATATTAGCGAGAATTTTTTTATGGTTAGCGATCAAAACATCATTGAATAAGGGTAGCTTGTATTCCAAGCGTTTCAACTCTTTTTCAAACCCATCGCCGCTTTTTAAAGTGGTCTCCATCGTTTTGACCAATTCATTAATCAGTTTGCTAGTAGGCTCTAAATCATAGAGTCTGTCTTTGAGCGTTTGGCGTTTGTAAGCTAGGGTCAATAAACGCACTAGCTCATCTTCTTTTTCATCTACAGGGGCTTCAAGGGCTTTGAGCCATTCTTTTTTAGCCTTATCTAGGGCTTTAAAGCTTTCTTGAACCTTTTCTACGCGCTTCTTGTCTTTTTCGGAAACGACTTTTTTCCTTTCTTCGTTTTCTTCGTCTTCTTCGTTGTCGTCATCTTTTTTAGAATCGCTCACGCTATTTTCATCGTCATCATCAAAGCTCCTGAAAAGCTCTTTAACCCTTCGTTCACGATTGATTAAAGCGTCTTTATACGCATAAATAAAATCAATCAAATACGGCACCGAGCAAATCGCGTCTAAAATAATGTCTTCACCCAAGCGGATTTGCTTGCTCAATTCAATCTCTTCATCTTTGCTTAAAAGTTTTATATCCCCCATTTCACGCAAATACATGCGCACCGGGCTGTCGCTTCTGCTCCACTCTAAAAAATCCTTTTCTTTCAAAAAGTCATAGCCATCTTCTGATTCTTCATCTAAAACTTTTTGCTTTTCTTCGGTGTTTTTAATCTTGTCAATCGCATTGAGTTTTTTAGCGTATTCTGAAGAGCTGACCAATTCCTTTTGGTATTTTTGGCACAATTCTTTGATTTTTCTGACTTGGGCTAGAGTGGGGACTTTCGCGCTGATTTGAATGATGGACTCATAAGAAACGCAATCGCTTAAGGAATTAGCGAACAATTCTTCTAACGCTTCATTAAAACTAAGCTTTTTAACAGGAATAGGTTCTTTCGCTTTAGCTTCTTTGATTTTGCTTTCTTTGGTTTTATTTTCTTTAATTTTGCTCTCTTTGGCTTTATTGTTTTCCTTAGTTTTATTTTCTTGTGCGACTTCTTGTGTGGCTTCTGCTTTGGCTTCCTGTTTAGCTCTTTTGGGGGCTTTTTCTTCGTTAGCTTTCTTTTTCATTGGACACTCCATAAAATAAGAACCCATGCTTTCAATCAAAAGCTAGATCCATAAGATAAGATACACCTAATCCTCTGCTATTCTACT
This sequence comes from Helicobacter pylori FD535, assembly GCF_000296015.2. Taxonomy (GTDB): domain Bacteria; phylum Campylobacterota; class Campylobacteria; order Campylobacterales; family Helicobacteraceae; genus Helicobacter; species Helicobacter pylori_CT. Next base: position 10,953 of record NZ_AKHP02000010.1, on the reverse strand, counting down.
AAAAAATAGCTTAAATTCTAATTATATTATTGGGATTTGGTTCTGTTTTACTGAATAATGAGTTTAAAATAAAATTTAAAAACCCCCATTTTTTTAAAAATAAGGTTTTAATGGTTTGCGTTTAGTAAAAACAAGCCCTAAAGCTTATCCACCATGCTTTTTAAGAATTTCGCTGAAGTTTGAGCGCTTTTTTCTAAAAACGCATCAAAGCTCATGTTAGCTTCCTCATCAGCGTTATCGCTAATGCTCCTTAACACACAGCATGGCACGCCAAATTTTTGGCACACAAACGCCACGCTCGCCCCCTCCATTTCCACCGCGCTCGCTTTAAACTCGCTAACTAAAAACTCTTTCCTTTCTTTGCTATGCACAAACTGATCGCCTGATGCGATGACGCCTTCTTTGAGCGCGATATGTTGCTCATTAGCGACTTTTTTAGCCAAAGCGTTCAAACTTTCGCTCGTTTCAATAAAAATCGTGCTTTCTGGGATGAACCCTAAAGGGTGGTTAAACGCGCTCAAATCCACATCATGCTGGACTAATTGAATAGCCACTAACAAATCATTGATTTTTAAATCTTTAACCAAACTCCCAGCCACCCCACTAAAAAGCACCTTTTGAACGCCAAACGCTAAAATCATGCTCGTTGTGGTTAAAGTGGAATGCACCTTGCCAATCTTGCTGTAAGCGACAATGATTTCCTTGTTATGATAAACGCCTTTATGGAAAACATTCCCCCCTAAAGGGATCTCTTCAAAATCCACGCCAAACAATTCTAGTATAGGGGTTATTTCTTCTCTCATCGCCCCTAAAATGCCAATTTTTTGCACCATTTTCTCCCAATCACACGTATTCTTCTAAAAACTCAATGGCTTCATCAAGCCCTTTATTATCCCCCACGCTTATGGTGGGTTTGTTGCTCAATCGCTTGTTAAGCCCCTTTAACACACTCCCACAGCCTAATTCAAAAAAGACATCCACTCGGTCATTATTGGATTTCACGCAGTCTTGATAACGCACCGGCTGAGTGAGTTGCAAACTCAATAGTTCAACGGCTTTGGCTTTGTTGTGATACGCTTCGTTAGTCGCATTGGAGATGATTTCAAAATGGAATTTATCTTTCAGGCTTTTTTCTAGCAATTCCTGGAATTTAAAAATCATAGGCTCTAAAAAAGGGCAATGGCTCGCCACGCTCATTTCTAAAAAAACCACTCTTTTAGCCCCCATTTCCTTTAAAGTCGGCTCTAGGGCTTTCAAATCGTCTTTAACCCCGGCTAAAACCACTTGCATGCCGCCATTGAAATTCGCGCACCACACGTTTTTGGTTCTTTGACACAAGCTTAAAAGGCTTTCTTCAGAAACGCCCAAAACGACCATCATGGAAGCGTCTTTATTCAGGCACGCTTCTTGCATCATTTTGCCTCTTTGGTGCGTGAGTTTGAGGGCTTTTTCAAAATCTAACGCCCCGCTCAAAGACACCGCGCTCACTTCGCCGAGCGAATGCCCTAAAGCAAAAACGGGTTTTAACCCCCCATTTGCTTGCTTGTTGAGCAATTGGTAAGCGATGTAGCTCACTAAATAAATGGCAGGCTGGGTGTAAGTGCTCTCTTTTAAAAGCTCATTTTCTTCAAAAAGCGTTTTTTTCATATCCACTTTAAGCGCGTTAGAAGCCCTTTCAAACAATTCTTTAGCTAGGGTGTGGCTCTCATAGAATGATTTCCCCATTCCTATACATTGCGAGCCTTGCCCTGGAAATAATAGTGCGTATTGCATGGTGTTATCCTTTAAATTTTATTAATCCATAATTTGAGATTGTAATATAAAAGCCCTTAGTTTTGTTTAGAAACCATTAAAGTTTAAGGTTTATTTTAACTTATTTTTACTATAATTCTACTTTTTGAAGGACAGGTGGGTGAGTTGGCTGAAACCACATCCCTGCTAAGGATGCGTAGCCGTCAAGGTTACCGAGGGTTCGAATCCCTCCCTGTCCGCCAGCCTTTTTGCCCTTAAAAACTTTTTGTTTAGAATGTATTAACGAGACACTATAGTTTCTAAGCATTCCTTTTACGACACTCCTTTTACAGATTTTACAAATACAAATTTTAGGTTGGGTGAAGAGAGACACCCAGCCTAAGCCCTATAAGGGTTGCGGTATTTTCAAACATTTTGAGTATAATCGTTTCTGCTCATAACCACAAAAAAGAAAGAACATGACTTACATAGAATTAGGTAAAAAAGTTTTAGAACAAGCAGAGAGGCCTTTGAAACCTAAAGAAATTTGGGAGAGAGCTTGTGGAATGGGATTGGATAAAGAACGCAACGACGGAAAAATACTTTCTCATAGTCTTGGAAGTCAGCTTGGTGAGCACAACATTAAAGAGGAAGACAAGCAATTCTATGTTGCACGCAAAGAAAAAGGAACCCATTACTATTGGCTCAAATCTCGTGAAAGAGAATTTCCCCCACAAGAAACTCCAGATGCTAAAGAAGAAGATAATGAACAGAGCGAGTGTTCAGACACAGCCAAAAAACAAAAAAACTCTTTTAACGAAAGGGTTTTACACCCACTGCTTGTGAAATTCCTCAGCGAAGATCCAAATTTCAGGCTCCTATGCAAAACCATCCGCCATGAAAAGTGCCTAAAAGATAAAAAAGGCAAGTGTGAGTGGAATTATCCTGACATCGTGGGCGTGTATTTTCCCTATAATAAATATTTTCCCTACAATGAATATAAAGAAGAAACTTTGAAATTTTTACACCATACCGGTCAAAAAAGACACAAGCTTTTTTCCTTTGAGCTTAAAAAAGAGCTTAGTTTTTCCAATTTGAAAGAAAGCTATTTCCAAGCGGTGAGCAATTCTACTTGGGCTAATGAGGGGTATTTGGTGGTTTTTAAGATTGAAGATGAAGATGAAGTTTTGGGCGAATTAAGACGGCTCAACCAAAGCTTTGGCATAGGGGTTATCAAGCTAGAATCTGAGATTTCAAACTCCAAAATCTTGTTGCCAGCTAAAGAAAGGGAGATTGATATACCCACACTTAACATGCTTGTAGAACAAAGTCCGAAGGATTTTAAGCCTTTTATGGAAAAGATTAATAAGCAAATTGAAAAAGGACTTGATACGGCAGTGGATATGGAGAATTTTTTTGATGAAGTGCTTGGTGATGAAGCAATGCAAAAATACATTAAAGATAAAGGCATTAAAGCAGAATAAAAAATGGGAGCGTCTTATCTTTCTTGTCCCATTTTTAAAAGCACAGACCAGCTTTTTACCCTTTATCAAGGGGATTGCAATGAGGTTTTGCCCCAATTTGAAAACCAGTTTGATTTGATTTTTGCTGATCCGCCTTATTTCCTTTCTAATGACAGCTTAAGCATACAGAGCGGTAAAATCGTGAGCGTCAATAAAGGCGATTGGGATAAAGAAAATGGGATTAATGACATTGATGAGTTCAATTACCAGTGGATAAACAACGCCAAAAAGGCTTTAAAAAACACAGGAAGCCTTTTAATCAGTGGGACTTACCACAACATCTTTTCTTTGGGGCGTATTTTACAAAAATTGGATTTTAAGATTTTAAATCTCATTACCTGGCAAAAGACCAACCCCCCGCCCAATTTCAGCTGCCGTTATTTGACGCATTCCGCTGAGCAAATCATTTGGGCGAGGAAAAGCTACAAGCATAAGCATGTTTTTAACTATGAGGTTTTAAAAAAGATCAATAATGATAAACAAATGCGTGATGTGTGGAGCTTCCCGGCGATCGCTCCGTGGGAAAAAGCTAATGGCAAGCACCCCACTCAAAAACCCCTCGCTTTATTGGTGCGTTTACTTTTAATGGCGAGCGATGAAAATTCCCTCATTGGCGATCCTTTTAGCGGGAGCTCTACCACAGGCATTGCGGCTAACCTTTTGAAAAGGCAATTTATCGGCATAGAAAAAGAAAGCGGGTTTATCAAAATATCCATGGACAGAAAAATAGAATTAGACGCGCGTTATAAAGAAATCCGATCCAAGATCAAAGATTTAAACCACCAGTAAGCCCCTTTTTAAGCCGCTTTAAGCGTTATACTTTTGGGATTTTACCTCAAAATGGGATTCTATTTTCACCCATTCCTTACAAAGGATATTTTCATGCCCAAAAAGCCAGTGTTTGGGGCCAATAATGATTTTTTCAGGATTTTTTATCAAATAAGCCGCCCACCAGCTATAAGTGCTATTAGCGATAACGCCATTCTGGCAAGATTGCATGAGTAACATGTCCCAATATCCCTCTTCTTCTTTATCCCTAGTGGTCATGTCTATAAAAGGGTAGCCCAGATCAAGGTTTTGCGTGAATTCTAAGTCTTCGCAAAACACAAAAAGCTCCATGTTTGGCACGCGCTTTGCCATATACTCAAGTGCCTTTTTTTGATAATCAATACCAAGCTGACAGCCAATCCCCACATAATCCCCTCTTCTTATATGCACAAACACGCTGTTTTTAGCGGCTAAAATCAAAGAAAGCTTGCGGTGGTATTCTTCCTCTTTTTTTTTATTGTTTTCTATTATTTTCGGGGGGGGGGGGTAGAGTGAAGGTTTGCTTGATTAAAGGGGATATAGCATCAAAATATCGTGGATCTTGGAAATAGCCAAAAAAATAAGTCAAGCGGCTTGGCTTTAATAATTTAGGCTCGTATTCAAAAACGATTTCTTGACTCACCCTATCAAACCCCATGCATTTGAGCGCCTCTCTTACTAGCCTGGGGAGGTGTTGCATTTTAGCTATAGCGATTTCTTTTTCACTCGCATAGGGCAAATCAATAGGGAAAAGCTCTAATTGCATTTTCCTATTGCTCCCATCAAAAGAAGTTGTATCTAATAGCACGGGCGTATTAAGGTGTTTTTGCAAACTTTTAGCGAAAGCGTATTGAAACATTTGATTCCCAAGCCCCCCACAAATTTGCACCACCTTAAAAGCCATTCAATCCCTTTGTTTTTCAAATAAAACGCTCATTTTAGCTCATTTTAAAGCCCTTTTTCAATAAAAACCTAAAAAGTGGGGTAACGCTTTCAAATCATTTGAATTTTTTATTTGAAAAAGACGCGTATGAGGGTTCTAGCAAGCGTTCTTGGTATTCTAAAAGAATCCTGTCTTCGCTATTGAGCGAGTAGGCTTCATCGTATTTGCGCTTGATGATGCCCTTTAAAATGGTGTGCTGGACCTGGTATTTATCTTCTTTAAGCATTTCATCCACTAAAGCGTAAAGCTGAATGTCTTGAATGAGTAAATCTGAAATTTTAATGCTCTCTTTATCAAGCAATTCTTCATTAGTGCAATATTCATTCACTAAAATAAGCACCCGGTTATACACATCCGATGCGATTTTAGCGTTTAGGGTTCTATAAATGTAATCTTTGATTTTTTTGAGCTGCTCTTCTAAATCTTCACTGGCCTTGCTCGCTAAGGCTAAAATACTTAAAATTTGAATGAGAGTCATCATTTTATGGCTTAAAGAACGGGTGCGCCATTTAATGAGAAGGCGCATGAAATAAGACATTTTGACAGAAAGGCTACAAGGGAGGGTGTTTTTCTTGGGTTTTGGCATGCTTAGTTTCTTTTAAAAAAGGATTTTGTGGTTTAATTATATAACTTTAAAATTAAATCTAGGAGTAAAGAGATGAAAACATTCAAAAAAGGCGTAATCTTAGACGCTAAAAGCGTGGGGTTAAAAGCGCTAGAAGTTTTAAAAGAAGTAGCGGATTTTGATTTTTATGAGGTTACTTCGCCCAGTCAAATCGTTGAACGATCAATTGAAGCTGAAATTATGGTATTGAATAAAGTCGTTATCACTCAAGAGGTTTTAAGCCAATTGCCCAAACTCAAACTCATTTGCATCACCGCTACAGGCACGGATAATGTGGATATAAAAAGCGCGAAAGCTTTAGGCATAGAAGTCAAAAACGTGAGCGCTTATTCTACGGAATCTGTAGCCCAGCACACTTTAGCATGCGCGTTGTCTTTGTTGGGGAGGATCAATGATTACGATCGTTACTGCAAAAGCGGGGAATACAGTCAAAGCGATATTTTTACGCACATTAGCGGTATGAAAATGGGGCTTATTAAAGGGGGTCAATGGGGGGTTATTGGTTTAGGCGCAATCGGTAAAAGAGTCGCCAAGCTCGCTCAAGCTTTTGGGGCAAAGGTGGTGTATTATTCCCCTAAAGATAAAAAAGAAGAGTATGAGCGCTTGAGTTTAGAGGAATTGCTTAAAACAAGCGGTATTATCAGCATTCATGCCCCCTTAAATGAAAGCACGCGCGATTTAATCGCTCTCAAAGAATTGCAAAGCCTAAAAGAAGGGGCGATTTTAATCAATGTGGGGCGTGGGGGCATTGTGAATGAAAAGGATTTGGCTTTAACTTTAGAAACCAAAGATTTGTATTACGCGAGCGATGTGTTTGTGAAAGAGCCTTTTGAAAAAGATCATGCGTTTTTGAACCCAAAGATCCAAAATAAATTGCTTTTAACCCCCCATATCGCATGGGCGTATAGCGACAGCTTGAAAACCTTGATAGAAAAAACCAAAGAAAATATCCGGGACTTTTTAGCTTCCCAAAAATAAAAGTAGGATTTTATGGAGAGGGTTTGATTGTTTGGCTTTTCTTCTCTTTTGCCATAAAATCTAAAAAATGGAGTAGGGTTTAATCGTTTTTAACCCATTAAGAAAAAGCCTTTAGGTGGATTGGCCCAAAGGCTTTTATTAAAGAGAACGATTACATCTTAGAAATATCAATTTTAAAGGTGTGGATTTCATCTTCTAAAAAGACTTTAACCACCACCACGCCCGGGGTTTTAAGGTTTTTGGTATCCACCACCACAAACCCTCCCCTAGCCTTACCTTCAACGTTAAGGGTGTTGTTTTTAAGATAATTGATCGCTAGGATCTTTAAAGCCTGGCGGCTTTCTTGCATGACCTCTTGCTCTTCTACATCATCCATCATCATCATGCCAAAGCCCGGCCCATACATGCCCATTCCCCCATACATCATGCCGTTATAAGCTAAAAAACTCCCTTGCCCGTAATAAAACATAGGCGGGGTGATCATATTGATATTATCAATAGGGGCGGTCGGCACGCTGATATTAAAGCTTTGTAAAATGCCCTCAAAATCAAAACTGGATTTCATCACCTGTCTCAAGCTTAAGACCGGTAAATTCGTTTGGTTGATAGACACTGAAATGGCTTTACGGCTAAACACCACAGGATTTCCCTCTATAACTTGCGCCGCTACATACAGCACTAAGGGGGGTTCATTCAAACCTTTCAATTTGCTTTGAGCGATTTCTAACTGGACTTTAGATTTGGCTTGCGTGGAGGTCATCACTTGAATCCCATTATTATAGGAAGTAACATGTTCAGGCGTGATCTTATAGCTTGCGCAAGCGCTCATCAATAAGGCTATCGCTACTAAAACGATTTTTTTCATTCAAACTCCTTTCATTCAGTTTAATCTTCGTTTAGAATTTCCTTATTATAGTGTAGTTTGACTTAAAATTAAGATTTTATTAGGAATAAGGGCTTAAAAAAGATTTAATGTAGGCTTTCTAGCCACAAAAGGATAGAAGTTTTGATCTCATTGAGTTTTAAAACTTCTTGGTGCTTGATCCCTCTTTCAAATAAATCATCAAGGCGTTGGCTATCCGGGGTATTGTAGCTGTTTTTAAGCGTTTCTAGGGCGGCTTTATCGTTATCGTTTTTCTTTTGCTCGTTTAGGGCTAAAAGGGTGGTTCTAGGGAATTTTTCATAAGAGGCGGTGGCGGAAACAAGGGTTTTTTCGTTGGTTTTCAAGCTAGCGTTTAGAGCGGTGGCGGTGTGGGGGTCAATCAGGTATTGGTGCTCTGCATAAACTTCTTGGATTGTTTTCAAACAGGCTTCATCTGAACAGCTCGCGCAAGAAAAATGCTCCTGTAAAAGGGCTAATTCTTTAGGCTTTAAGGCATAAAATTTCTCTTCTTCTAAAGCTTGCATCAATTCTAGCGTGCGTTCAAACCCAAAAAGGCTAAAAAGCACCCTTTCCATGTTAGAGCTTTTTAAAATATCCATAGCCGGCGAGAAAGTTTGCTTTAAAGAGCGATGAGTTAAATCGTAACGCCCTGTCTCTATAAACTCCCTTAAAACATCGTTGCTGTTGGTTACGACCTTGATTTTAGCGATATTCAAGCCCATTTTTTTGGCATAAAACGCCCCTAAAGCGTTCCCAAAATTACCGCTGGGTATGGCTAGGGTGATTTTTTCTTTAGAATTGATCGCGCCTTTTTTATATAATTCCAAAAAGCCCCAAATATGATAGACAATTTGAAAAGCGATGCGCCCAAAATTCACGGAATTAGCCACGCTTAATTTTAATTGGCGTGCTTTTAAAGCCTCGTTAAAATCATCGTCTTTTAAAAGGTTTTTGAGCGCGTTTTGCGCATCATCAAAATCCCCACTCACCCCAAAGACCTTTAAATTGCTAGCGCTTTGGGTAACCATTTGGAGCTTTTGGACTAAGCTTGTGCCGTCTTTGGGGTATAAACACACCACAAAAACATTAGGCATGCCTGCCAAACTTTCTAAAGTCGCAGGGCCGGTATCCCCACTTGTGGAAACGAGCATTAAATACTTTTCATTTTTCCCTACCGCTAGATTAGAAAACAAGCTCGCTAAAGGCTGTAACGCCATGTCTTTAAACGCCAAACTAGGCCCATGGTAGAGCTCTTGGACAAAAAGCCTTTCATTGAGCGCAAAAATAGGGGCTGGATTTTTAGGGTTATCAAAATTTTTATAGCGTTTTAAAGCGTCTGTCAATAAACCCTTAGGAATCTCTAAACCCAATCGTTCAAACACGCATTCTACCAGCTCGTTATAGCTCAGATTCAAACAATCTTGCCATTCTAGCGTTTCAAAATGCTCTAAAGTGTAAAGCCCGCCTTTGGGGGCGTTGGGGTTTAATATTGCTTCAATAAAATCAATCTTTTTTTCTTTCAAAGAGCGCGTGGGGACAAAAGGCATAATGATTCCTTTTTATATTTGGATAATTTCAAGTCGTAGCATACCCTAAAAGAACGAATGCAACCTTAAATGGTTTTTTAATGAGAATGATTGATCGTTTTTTTAATCCAGTTTAATTTTGGATTTATGCTTATAATACTATAATGCGGTTTAAAATTTTGCCGCAAGTGGGCAAAAAATTCATCATAGTAAGGTTGTGTTTTGTCTAAAGGTTTGAGTATCGGTAATAAAATCATATTGTGGGTGGCGTTGATTGTGATCGTGTGCGTGAGCATTTTAGGGGTGTCCTTAAACAGCAGGGTGAAAGAGATTTTAAAAGAAAACACCTTGCGTTCTATGCAAGATAGTTTGCATTTTAAGGTTAAGGAAGTGCAAGGGGTTTTGGAAAGCACCTATACGAGCATGGGCATTGTCAAAGAAATGCTCCCTAAAGACACCAAAAGAGAAATCAAAATCCACTTGTTAAAAAACTTCATTTTAGCCAATTCGCATGTCGCTGGGGCGAGCGTGTTTTTTAAAGACAGAGAAGATTTAAGATTGACGCTTTTAAGGGATAACGATACGATTAAATTAATGGAAAATCCGTCATTGGGGAATAGCCCTTTAGTGCAAAAAGCGATGAAAAATAAAGAAATTTCTAAAAGCTTGCCTTATTATAGGAAAATGCCTAATGGGGCGGAAGTTTATGGGGTTGATATTCTTTTACCTTTATTGAATGAAAACGCTCAAGAGGCTATAGGGGCTTTGATGGTTTTTCTTTCCATTGACAGCTTCAGTAATGAAATCACTAAAAACAGGAGCGATTTGTTTTTAATTGGTGTTAAGGGTAAAGTGCTTTTGAGCGCGAATAAGAGTTTGCAAGACAAATCTATCGCAGAAATTTATAAGAGCGTGCCTAAAGCCACCAACGAAGTGCTAACTATTTTAGAAAACGGCTCTAAAGCGACTTTAGAATATCTGGATCCCTTTAGCCATAAAGAAAATTTTTTAGCCGTTGAAACCTTTAAAATGCTAGGCAAAACAGAAAGTAAAGACAACCTTAATTGGATGATCGCTTTAATCATTGAAAAAGACAAGGTCTATGAGCAAGTGGGCTCGGTGCGTTTTGTGGTGATCATAGCGAGCGCGATCATGGTGTTAGCCTTAATCATAGCGATCACTCTCTTAATGCGAGCGATTGTGAGCAATCGTTTGGAAGCCGTTTCTAGCACCTTGTCCCATTTCTTTAAATTATTGAACAATCAAGCCCATTCTAGCGATATTAAATTGATTGAAGCGAAATCCAATGACGAATTAGGGCGCATGCAAACAGCGATCAATAAAAATATCTTGCAAACCCAAAAAACCATGCAAGAAGACAGGCAAGCCGTCCAAGACACCATTAAAGTGGTTTCAGATGTGAAAGCAGGGAATTTTGCGGTGCGCATCACAGCTGATCCCGCAAGCCCTGATTTGAAAGAATTGAGGGACGCGCTAAACGGGATCATGGATTATTTGCAAGAAAGCGTAGGGACTCACATGCCAAGCATTTTCAAAATTTTTGAAAGCTATTCTGGTTTGGATTTTAGAGGCCGGATCCAAAACGCTTCGGGTAGGGTGGAATTGGTTACTAACGCTTTAGGGCAAGAAATCCAAAAAATGCTAGAAACTTCGTCTAATTTTGCCAAAGATTTAGCGAACGATAGCGCGAATTTAAAAGAATGCGTGCAAAATTTAGAAAAGGCTTCAAACTCCCAACACAAAAGCTTGATGGAAACTTCCAAAACGATAGAAAATATCACCACTTCCATTCAAAGCGTGAGCTCTCAAAGTGAAGCCATGATTGAACAAGGGCAAGACATTAAAAGCATTGTAGAAATCATCAGAGACATCGCTGATCAAACGAATCTGTTAGCCCTAAACGCCGCTATTGAAGC
>NZ_AKHP02000011.1:0-9034 GCF_000296015.2 Helicobacter pylori FD535 | reverse complement strand
AGTGTCTGTGTGGATAGCGACTTGCACATCGTATTTGTCCGCAACATCTAACGCATGATTGATTGCAGAAGGAGTTGTTCCCCAGTCTTCGTGGATTTTAAAGCCAATCGCACCGGCTTCAATTTGATCGGCTAAGCTCGCATCGTTAGAAGCGTTACCTTTAGCCAAGAAACCTAAGTTCATAGAATATTCTTCAGCCGCTCTGAGCATCCATTTTAAGTTTCTTCTGCCTGGAGTGATAGTGGTTGCGTTAGTGCCATCAGCAGGGCCAGTTCCGCCACCAATCATGGTTGTTACACCGCTTGCAAAAGCTGTAGGGATTTGTTGGGGTGAAATGAAGTGGATGTGTGTGTCAATACCACCAGCAGTTACGATCAAACCTTCACCGGCTAGCGCTTCAGTAGCAGGACCCACGCTGAGATTGTTTTTAACGCCATCTTGCATGTCTTTGTTACCGCCTTTACCAATGCCAGCGATTTTGCCATCTTTAATGCCAATATCCGCTTTATAAATACCGGTGTAATCCACGATCAAAGCGTTAGTGATGATTAAGTCTAGTTCTTCTTTGCTGGGGTTGTTGGATTGGCTCATGCCTTCTCTTAGGGTTTTACCGCCGCCGAATTTAAGCTCTTCGCCATAAATGGTGTAGTCATGTTCTACTTCAGCGATCAAGTCTGTATCGCCCAATCTCACTTTATCGCCTGTAGTAGGGCCATACATAGAAACATATTCTTTTCTGCTAATCTTTTTCATTTCTTACTCCTTAATTGTTTTTACATAGTGGTCATCGCTTTTAGCGCCATGAAAACCACGCTCTTTAGCTCTGTGTAAAGCAATTTTTTTGCTTTCGTTGTCTGCTTGCCTATCAACCAACGCGTTAAATCCAAATATTCTTCTGTTACCGCCGATGTCAATCAATTCTACGGATTTTTCTTCGCCAGGTTCAAACCTTACCGCTGTCCCGCTCGCAATGTCTAAGCGTTTACCGAAAGTTTTTTCTCTGTCAAAGTCTAAGCATCTATTCACTTCAAAGAAATGGAAGTGTGAGCCGATTTGAACCGGTCTGTCGCCAACATTTTTAACTTTCACGCTAACGGCTTTTTTGCCTTCGTTGATAGTGATGTCTTCATTTTTTAAGAACAACTCACCAGGAACTAATTTGCCATTGGCCTCAATAGGGGTATGCACGGTTACGAGTTTGGTCCCATCAGGAAACATCGCTTCAATACCCACTTCATGGATCATGCTTGCCACGCCATCCATCACATCATCAGGTTTTAAAAGAGTGCGCCCTTCTTGCATCAATTCAGCCGCAGTCTTTTTACCAGCTCTCGCTTCTTCCATAATATGGGCACTAATCAAAGCTACCGCTTCTACATAGTTAAGCTTAATGCCTTTTTCTTTGCGTTTCCTAGCTAATTCTCCAGCATAGTGGAGCATCAACTTATCTAACTCTTTTGGGGTAAGTTTCATCTCATTCTCCTATTCTTAAAAGTGTTTTTCCTTGAAGACATAACGAAATCAAGGTTGGAGTAATTGTAGCAATGTTTTGATTTACTATGATTAACAGAAGCGTTTATTAACTAATTATTATTTAAAATGAATTAGTGTTATACTTCTGAAGCGCTATAAAAGCGTGATTGGAAGCGCATTTAATATCCTTTGGACTCATTTGATAAAGATCAAAAACCCACGAAAAAATGAGAATTAAAATTGGAGTGATAATGGTGGCCACGACTGGACTTGAACCAGCGGCCACTACCATGTCAAGGTAGTGCTCTACCAACTGAGCTACGCGACCTTTTATTTAAAAAGGGTAATTATGCCTTAATTTTGTTTTGTTTTTGCTTAAAAAAGAATTGTCTTAACAATAAAACGCCCACGCCCGCATCTATCATGACATCAGCGAAATTAAAAATGGCAAAATCAAAGCCATAATGATAATACACATAATCCACCACGCCCCCATGCACAAACCGGTCTAAAACGTTAGAAACCCCAGCGCCAAACACCATGCCAAACTCTATCGCATGGTTTTTAAAAAGCTCTTTTTGGCGCATTAAAAAGATAAAAAGCCCTAAAATCAAAAGGATTTGCAAGTATTTCAAACCTCCCTCTAAAAAACTGAGCAAAGAAAACGCCACGCCTTTATTGAACACTAAAACAATATCTACCATCAAACTTTCATAGCGAAACCCCTCTAAAATAGCGTATTTAATCGCTTGATCCACGCCAAAAACAAGGAAAAAAACCCCTATAAAAATCAATAGGCTTTTTTTTGGGGGTTTTAGCACAAATGCCCTTCAAAAAACTCTTTTAATTCTTGCATTTTGGATTCTAAAAGTTTTTCATCTTTAGCTTCTAAAAGGATTCGTAATTTGTTTTCAGTGCCGCTATAACGGATCAAATGGCGGATTTCTAGCTTGTCTAACTCTTTTAAAAGAGTGTTATAACCTTTTAGGCTTTCTAAAGGGGGCTTTTGTTGGACGCTTAAATTCATTAAATTTTGAGGGTATAATTCAAAGGGGTTTAACGCAACAGAGCTGACCTGCTTGCTTTCTAACACAAGCGCGCTCACTTGCAAAGCACACACCAAACCATCGCCTGTTTTAGCGTAATCGCTAAAAATGATATGCCCGCTTTGCTCGCCTCCAAAATTGGCTTTATTCAATCGCATGCATTCGCTCACAAACTTATCCCCAATCGCGCAATGCTTCAATTCTAAATTTTGGGATTTTAAGTATTCTTTAAGGGCTAAATTGCTCATGCTCGTGGCGACAACCGCTTGAGAAGAAAGGGCGTTTTTAGACTTTTGATAAACCCCTAACACCCCTAAAAGCTTGTCCCCATGCACGATATTCCCTAAATTATCCACCACCACTAGCCTATCGGCATCGCCATCAAAAGCAAAACCCAGATCCGCACGGTATTTTTTCACTTCCTGGCTCAATTGGTTGGGGTGTAAAGCCCCGCATTGCTCATTAATATTACACCCATTAGGCTCATCATTAATCACCAACACATCAGCCCCAAGCTCGCTAAAAACGACCGGAGCCACCTTATAAGCCGCACCATTAGCGGTATCTAGCACGATCCTTAAACTCTGTAAATTCAAATGTTTGGGGAAAGAGTGTTTTAAATGCGCGATATAGCGCCCTATGACATCGTCTATCCTTTTAGCGCTACCGATGCTCTCGCCCACTTTATAGCTAGAATGCAGTAATCCTTCATCATGAAAGATTTCTTCAATCGCTCTTTCTTCTTCTTCTTTAAGCTTATAACCATAAGAATTGAAAAACTTAATACCATTATCTTCAAAAGGGTTGTGGCTCGCGCTTATCATAATGCCCGCATCACAGCGCATGTCTTCGGTTAAAAACGCAATCGCAGGGGTAGGCATAGGCCCTATTTGAATCACATTATAGCCTATGGAAGTTAAAGCGCTCACTAAAGCGTTTTCTACCATATAGCCGCTTTTTCTGGTGTCTTTACCGATTAGAATTTTATTCGTTTGAGAATGTTTTTTAAAATACAATCCGGCAGCAATGCCCAAACGCATCACAAACATGGGGGTGAGTTTCACCCCTGCTTTACCCCTCACGCCATCAGTCCCAAAAATTTTCATCGTTATAAAATACCTTTTAAACTATTTTTAATCAATTTTTAGATAGAATTATGCCAAATTTTACATTACAAAGGGATTAAAACAAGGCTATGGCAAATCATAAGTCCGCAGAAAAGCGAATCAGACAGACCATTAAAAGAACCGAACGAAACAGGTTCTATAAAACTAAAATTAAAAATATCATTAAAGCCGTGCGTGAAGCGGTTGCCATCAATGATGTAGCAAAAGCTCAAGAGCGTTTGAAAATCGCTAATAAAGAGTTGCATAAATTTGTCAGTAAAGGGATTTTAAAGAAAAACACCGCTTCTAGGAAAGTCTCAAGGCTTAACGCTTCAGTGAAAAAGATCGCTCTCGCTTAGTTTTGGGGCGTTTTTAACTTCTTTAAGCTCAGTAGTGGGTTTTTATTATTGGGCTTCTTTTTAAGTTTTGCGTTTTTTAGATTGTTGTATTTTTTATTCACATCTTTTTATAGGTAGTTTTGCATGTCCATTCTAGCTGAAAAGCTTTCTTCCATTCTCAAACGATACGACGAACTCACAGCATTGCTTTCTAGCGCTGAAGTGATTAGCGATATTAAAAAACTCACCGAATTGAGCAAAGAGCAAAGTTCCATTGAAGAAATTTCCATAGCGAGCAAAGAGTATTTGAGCGTTTTAGAGGATATCAAAGAAAATAAAGAGCTTTTAGAAGACAAGGAGTTGAGCGAACTGGCTAAAGAAGAGTTAAAAATTTTAGAAATCCAAAAAAGTGAGTTAGAAACTGCCATTAAGCAACTCCTTATCCCCAAAGATCCTAATGATGATAAAAACATCTATTTAGAGTTAAGAGCCGGCACAGGGGGCGATGAAGCGGGCATTTTTGTAGGGGATTTGTTTAAGGCGTATTGCCGTTATGCGGATTTGAAAAAATGGAAAGTAGAGATAGTGAGCTCTAGCGAAAACAGCGTAGGGGGCTATAAAGAAATCATCGCTTTGATTAAGGGCAAGGGCGTGTATTCAAGGCTCAAATTTGAAGCAGGCACGCATCGAGTCCAAAGAGTCCCCGAGACAGAATCTCAAGGGCGCATCCACACTTCCGCTATCACAGTAGCGATCATGCCTGAAGTGGATGATGTGGAAGTTTCTATCAACCCTAGCGATTTAAAGATTGAAGTGTTTCGTGCTGGCGGGCATGGGGGGCAATGCGTCAACACCACAGACTCTGCGGTGCGCATCACGCACCTTCCCACCAATATCAGCGTGAGCATGCAAGATGAAAAATCCCAGCATAAAAACAAGGATAAAGCCCTAAAAATCTTAAAAGCGCGCCTTTATGAAAAACAAATTGAAGAACAACAACTCGCCAACGCTAAAGACCGAAAGGAGCAGGTGGGTAGTGGGGACAGGAGCGAAAGGATCCGCACTTATAATTACCCGCAAAACCGCTTGAGCGAACATAGAATCAATTTAACTCTGTATAGTTTAGAAGAAATCATGCTTTCAGGGAATTTAGATGAAGTGATCAACCCTTTAATCGCTCATTTTCAAAGCCAGTTTGAATAAGATTTTTACACGATATGATAAAAGCGATAAAACAGCTTTTTTAAGATAGCCACCCACCACTACCAAAAACCCTAACATGCTCCAATTTCTGCCCCACAAAAACAGCGTAAGAGCTTCCATAAAATCTAGTTAAATATAATTTTAAATTCTTTATATATATAAAATACATTTTTAAAAAATAAAACGATTTATTTAACCCATTCTTAACAAAAAATTCACTTTTTTGTGATATAACTCCAAATCTTGATATTTGTAAGAGCGGATTGTATTCTGTAGAAGCGGATGTATGAGGACAACTCTCAGATTTTGATAGCCCCCTGTATTTTTGCGCCATAGCATGAATGCAATGAAAAAAGAAATTCTTAGGATTTCTCACATTAAGGAGTTTTAAATGAAAAAGGTTTTTTTAGGTATGGCGTTAGCCTTTAGTGTGTCCATGGCAGAAAAAAGCGGCGCATTTTTAGGAGGAGGGTTTCAATATTCTAATTTAGAAAACCAAAACACCACCCGCACCCCAGGCGCTAACAATAACACCCCGATAGACACTTCAATGTTTGGCAGCAATCAAACAGCTCAAGCCCAAGCAACCTACACGCCAAGCGTGGTTAACACCAATAATTACGGGCAAATGTATGGGGTAGATGCGATGGCAGGGTATAAGTGGTTCTTTGGTAAAACCAAACGCTTTGGCTTTAGGTCTTATGGATACTACAGCTATAACCATGCGAATTTAAGCTTTGTGGGGAGTCAGCTTGGAATCATGGAGGGCGCGTCTCAAGTGAATAACTTCACTTACGGCGTGGGCTTTGATGCGCTCTATAACTTCTATGAAAGTAAAGAGGGCTATAACACAGCAGGGTTGTTCTTAGGCTTTGGATTGGGAGGGGATTCGTTTATCGTTCAAGGAGAGAGCTATTTGAAATCTCAGATGCACATTTGCAACAACACCGCCGGCTGTTCAGCGAGCATGAACACGAGCTATTTCCAAATGCCTGTGGAATTTGGTTTTAGGAGCAATTTTTCTAAACACAGCGGGATTGAAGTGGGCTTTAAATTGCCTTTATTTACCAACCAATTCTATAAAGAAAGGGGCGTAGATGGATCGGTAGATGTGTTCTATAAAAGGAATTTTTCTATCTATTTTAACTACATGATCAACTTCTAAGCCTTTCTCTTCTTTTTAATAGAGGGTTTTCTCTCTGTTGGTTTCTTTTTTTTTGTGGTATTTGTTTTGTTGTGTTGGGGGGTTAAGGTTTTTGTTTAGAGAGAGGGTTTTTTAAAAAACTAAAGAAGCGCTTAAAACAGAACCTTTTGTTTTTTTAGGTTTTATTTTTTACTTTGGTTGTTTTCAAAAGTCATTTTGATTTCTAAAAATAGTCTATAATGCTCGCAAGAGATATTTTTTAAGGTTATCAATGAAAACTATAAAAATACTTTTAATGATGACACTCAGCTTGAACGCTATTAGCGTGAATAGGGCGTTGTTTGATTTAAAAGATTCGCAATTAAAAGGGGAATTGACGCCAAAAATAGTGGATTTTGGGGGTTATAAAAGCAGCACCAAAGAGTGGGGGGCTAGCGCTTTAAACTATATCAATGCGGCTAATGGCGATGCGAAAAAATTCAGTGCGCTAGTGGAAAAAATGCGTTTTAACTCTGGCATCTTGGGGAATTTAAGAGCGCATGCGCGTTTAAGGCAAGCCCTAAAATTGCAAAAGAATTTGAAATATTGCCTTAAAATCATCGCTAGGGATTCTTTTTATAGTTACCGCACCGGTATTTATATCCCCTTAGGCATTTCTTTAAAAGATCAAAAAACGGCTCAAAAAATGCTCGCTGATTTGAGCGTGGTAGGGGCGTATCTTAAAAAACAACAAGAGAATGAAAAAGCTCAAAGCCCTTATTACAGAAGCAACAACTATTACAGCTCTTATTATAGCCCTTATTACGGCATGTATGGCATGTATGGCATGGGAATGTATGGCATGTATGGTATGGGCATGTATGATTTTTATGACTTTTATGATGGCATGTATGGCTTCTACCCTAACATGTTTTTCATGATGCAAGTTCAAGATTACTTGATGTTAGAAAATTATATGTATGCGATCGATCAAGAAGAGATTTTAGACCATGACGCTTCTATTAATCAACTTGATACGCCTACTGATGATGACAGAGACGATAAGGATGATAAATCCTTACAGCAGGCAAATCTTATGAGCTTTTATCGTGATCCCAAATTCAGTAAAGGCATTCAAACCAACCGCTTGAATAGTGCTTTAGTCAATTTAGACAACAGCCGCATGCTCAAAGACAATTCGCTTTTCCACACTAAAGCCATGCCCACTAAAAGCGTGGATGCGATAACTTCTCAAGCCAAAGAGCTTAACCATTTAGTGGGGCAAATCAAAGAAATGAAGCAAGATGGGGCGAGTCCTAATAAGATTGATTCAGTGGTCAATAAAGCTATGGAGGTGAGGGACAAATTAGACAATAACCTAAACCAACTGGACAATGACTTAAAAGATCAGAAAGGGCTTTCAAGCGAGCAACAAGCTCAAGTGGATAAAGCCCTAGACAGCGTGCAACAATTGAGCCATAGCAGCGATGTGGTGGGGAATTATTTAGACGGGAGTTTGAAAATTGATGGCGATGATAGAGATGATTTGAATGATGCGATGAATAACCCCATGCAACAGCCTGCACAACAAACGCCTATTAGCAACATGGGCAACACCCATGCAAATGACAGCAAGGATCAAGGGAGTAACGCGCTCATAAACCCTAACAGCGCCACTAATACCGATGATGATCACACTGACGATACTCACACTGACACTAACGCCACAAACGATACCAGTGCCACTGACACCCCCACTGATGATAAAGATGCTGGCGGCATGAACAATACCGGTGATATGAACAACACCGATACCGGTAACACAGACACCGGTAACATGGATACCGGCAACACTGATGATATGAGCAACATGAACAACGGAAGCGATGATGCGGGTAACACTAATGACGGCATGGACAACGGCAACGACATGGGCGATGACATGAACAACGCGAACGATATGAATGACGACATGGGTAATGGCAACGATGACATGGGCGATATGGGGGATATGAACGACGATATGGGTGGCGATATGGGAGACATGGGGGATATGGGCGATATGGGGAATTGAGATTAACCCCCCCAATATCAAAGAGTGATAGCCAAAGAGCGGTAGCCAAAACTTTAATAAATATTTTTATAGTAAAAATGATTCTTTTAAGGGTAGGGGGGTATTTTGCGATGAACATTAACCCCAACTAACTCCCCTAAGAACGCTTTTTAAAATCCAGCCAAAGCTTTTTATCAAACTAGTGCGAAAAACTCTGTCCTTTAGGGCGCAAGATGCAAGCGCATAGCCGTTAGGCTATATTCAAGCTAAAAGACGATAAAACACCTCTTTTTAGGCTAGGGAATGCCCATGCAGACCTTAAAGAGCCTTTCGCATTAGCGTTCGTTAGGGCGAAAGCCCCTTGCTTTAGAAAAAGGGGGCGGTTCCACATTTTAGACGCTCAAAATTAAAGGCAGAAATCAAAATTTCTTCTTGCTCACGTCTTCTAAAATATCTTGGGAGATCCCATCAATTTTAGCGCTGACTTGTAAAGAATGATTAGCGATAGTCAAATTATCCTGCACATCTTGTTGCAAGGCGTTAATGGAGTTGTGGATGTTTTCTACGCCCTTATTTTGCATTTTGATAGACTCAGCGTTATCGGCAATGCTTTGAACTAAAATATTAATATTGGCTTCAATCTCGCTGAGCGATTTTTGCGTCCTTTCAGCGAGCTTTCTCACCTCATCAGC
>NZ_AKHP02000012.1:0-42191 GCF_000296015.2 Helicobacter pylori FD535 | reverse complement strand
ACCACATCACAGCCCCAGCCCCTGAGGGTGAAGGGGCTTTTAGAGCCATGAAAATGGCTTTAGAAATGGCGAAAGTGGAAGTAGGCTATGTGAACGCTCATGGGACTAGCACGCATTATAACGATTGGTATGAAAGCATCGCTCTAAAAAATGTGTTTGGCTCTAAAGACAAAGTCCCTCCCGTCAGCTCCACTAAAGGGCAGATTGGGCATTGTTTGGGCGCTGCGGGTGCGTTAGAAGCCGTTATTTCTATCATGGCCATGAATCAAGGAATCTTACCTCCTACCATCAATCAAGAAACGCCTGACCCAGAATGCAATTTGGATTATATCCCTAATACGGCCAGAGAAAAACAAGTGGATGCGGTGATGAGTAACTCATTTGGTTTTGGTGGCACTAATGGTGTTGTGATTTTCAAAAAAGCCTAGTTTTACAAAGTTAGGATTTTGAATGGCCGTTTATTTAGATTTTGAAAATCATATTAAAGAGATTCAAAATGAAATTGAATTAGCCCTTATTAGAGGCGATGAGGACGCTAAAGAAATCTTAGAAAAAAGATTGGAAAAGGAAGTTAAAAGCATTTACTCCAATCTCACTGATTTTCAAAAACTCCAATTAGCAAGACACCCTGACAGACCCTACGCTATGGATTACATTGATCTCATCTTAAAAGATAAGTATGAAGTCTTTGGGGATAGGCACTATAACGATGATAAAGCGATCGTGTGTTTTATAGGGAAAATTGATAATGTTCCGGTTGTGGTGATCGGAGAAGAAAAGGGCAGAGGGACTAAAAACAAGCTCTTAAGGAATTTTGGCATGCCTAACCCTTGTGGCTATCGTAAGGCTTTGAAAATGGCAAAGTTTGCTGAAAAATTTAATTTGCCTATTTTGATGCTTGTAGATACAGCCGGGGCGTATCCGGGGATTGGCGCAGAGGAAAGAGGCCAGAGTGAAGCAATCGCTAAAAACCTCCAAGAGTTCGCTTCCTTAAAAGTCCCTACTATTTCTGTAATTATCGGTGAAGGGGGCAGTGGTGGTGCACTAGCGATTGCAGTGGCTGACAAATTGGCTATGATGGAATATTCCATTTTTAGCGTTATATCCCCAGAAGGTTGCGCGGCGATTCTTTGGGATGATCCTAGCAAGACTGAAGTGGCTATTAAAGCGATGAAAATCACGCCTAGAGATTTAAAGGAGGCAGGGCTTATTGATGATATTATCTTAGAGCCTAGCAAAGGGGCTCATAGAGACAAATTCTCAGCCGCCAACACGATCAAAGAATATTTTTTAGACGCTCTAAGGACTATCCAACAAGACCCTCATTTCCTTGACAACCGCTATCAAAAATTAATGTCGCTTGGTTCGTTCGTGGAGAGCATGGATTAGATCGATAAAAAACTTTGCTTTAATGAAATATTGATATTGGTTCTTTAAAAATTGTGTGTTTAAACTTTATTTTAAACCCATTCTCTTAAGGAAATAAGGGGTATTTTGAAATCCATTCCCCCCTACAACTAAAATCCATCCTAAAGAACGCTTTAAAAAATACCGCTTGAATAAAATCAAACTCTTTACTATCCAATCTTAAAAAATGCAATATTTTTTTATAACCAACGCTCAATAAAAACAAAGCTAAATTTTTCACTACTTGCTATCATTTTAGAAAAAAGCGGATATTTTACATAGTTTGTGTAATAATATAAAAACATCATTGTGTTACCAATCTGCTATCTCTCTCCTTTTGTTTGAATACAAAAAGACAACCATCATGCTCGGCATGTTGAATGAAAGCATTCTCATTTTACAATACAAAAGTTAGAACATTTGATTTGGTGGTTTTTGATTTCTTTTGGTGGGGAATTTGTAGCAGGCATGGCGTTTGGCAAAAAAGGTAAAATCTTTAAAACTCGCTTTGGAATTTCTATTGTTAGCGGCATTTCACTATTGCTTGGCACTTTACACGAGCGCATTTTATTTTTTGTATAGTTTGGTTTTATTAATGGGTGGGCTGTCCTTTTTATAGAAGCGGAAGCTTTGTCTTATTAGCAACCTGTTTTATTCCAATCAATTGGATAAGATTACCCCCTACTTAAGGCATCGCATCAAAAACCACGCTAATCCCATTTTTTAAAATGATAGGGTTTTTTGCGTCAGTGATATGGATAAAACGCACGCCATCAAGCAAATTAAGAGCGATTTCTTGTTGTCTGTTTTCTTTGGCAATGATTTGAATAATCTTTAAGTTTTCATCATAAAAAATGATTTTGGGTTGCCATAAAGGGTTATTAGAGCTTATTTTTAAATACGCATTTTGATTCACGCTCAGCCAGTATTTCCCGCTCGCTTCCTTAAACTCCACAGGATCGCTACTCAAAACTAAGACTCTCGCATTAGGGAGCTTGATTTTTTGTAAGACAAAGTCGTATTCCCACTCTTTTAAAGACACCCGTTTAATATCTGTAAAATCAAAACCATGCCTTTTCATCGTCTCTATCAAAATGTTAGGGTCTAAAACATATTCCGTTTTAAGCTCGTATGAAAAAACATTCTCGCCCAAAGAGCTTTGCATCTTAATGGGCAAAACATACGAATACCCCATCATGCTCAAAGAATTATTGATGCTTTTGGCAAACACTAAGGGATTGCTTGAAGCCTTGAAGGTGATTTTTAACATGCTTGGCTTGTCAAAATTAAAAGACAAAAGCCCGTTTTCTTTGAGAGTGTTGAGCAGTTTCAAGGAATCCAAACGCCCCATTACATAGAAATCCTTACGATTTTTAAACAAACGCTCTAAAAAAAGCTTGTTCGTATGATAAGCCCGCTCCCCCATTAAATTCTCAATCTTATCGTTTAAAGCATCAGCGCTTAATAGCGTTCCCCCAACAATAAAAGCTAAAAAAAGGTTTTTCATTGCTGGAGTTCTTTGTATTGGGCCTCGTTGATGAGCGTTAAACCTTTGGCTGGCTCGTATAAAAACCGCCTAGTTTTGCTGTCGTTATAATCTTGTTCTTGATGGTTGTTTTTAAGACTAAGATGCCCATGCCCAAAACGCAACAACAAGCGGTGGTTTTTGGTTTCTAAAGGATATTTTTTTTTAAAAACCTTTTGAAAGGAGTTTTTTTTCTCATCTAAATCAACCACTTCTACCCAAATATCTCGTTTAGGGATAATATAAATGGTGTTAGGATTTTCTTTGATCACTTCTTGTTTTTGCTCTTGTTCTTTGTGTTTTTCTTCTAGTTTAGGCGTTGTCTCTGGCTTGTTTTCTTCTGTAGGATTAGCTTTATTGAAAGTATTTTTAGTGCCGGATTTAATAGCGCTTTCTTGCCCTCTTTCTTCTTTTAAAGAAGAGCTGTTTTGAATGATAACAACCACTAAAACAATGACAATCACCCCTAAAACGATAACAAAGGGTTTCCATTTAGAAGATTTTTTGGATAGTGAAGTATTAGCCTGATTGATGCTGTAATCCAATTCAACCTTAAGGGGTTTTTTTGCTGTTTCTTCAGGGTTTGTTTCTTGATTTTTCTCTTCTCCCACGCCCTCTTTAAAAACACACACTTTGTCAAATTCTTTCACCCATGCGCTCAAATCAATTTTATACTCGCGCTCTAAAATTTGTATAAATCCCCTAGCATGCACCCTTGATAAAGACTCATAGCGTTTTTCCAAGATAGAATGGATATTTTTAGAAGCGATTTTAGTCGCCTTGCAAATTTCTGCCACTCCAACTTCTTTTAAAATTTGCAAATTTTTATCTAAATTTTTAAGCGATAATTCTTCTAAAGTCGCACCAGAAATATCTTTAGAAATGTTTTGAACATCAGAAAGATCTAAATTTTCTAAACTTTTTTTATTCTGTTCCATTCAATTGACCACCTAGTTGATTTTATCCATTAAGATCCCTGCTGCCACGCTCACATTGAGCGAATCAAAATCTCTTCGCATTTTTACGCTCAATATAGTGTCCATTTTAGCAAGGATTTTTTTAGACAACCCCTCATGCTCGCTCCCCAAAAAAAGAGCGCATTTTTTTAAGGATAGATTTTCTGCTTGACTAGAGCCTTGCATGCTCGCGCCCAAACATAAAAACCCGCTCGTTTTCAATTCATTGATTAAATCCAGCGTGTTAGGCGCAACGCTAAAAGGCAAATCATACATAAGCCCCAAGCTGGATCGTACAATCCCCTCATAAGCCAATTCTTTAGCAAAATCTAAAATAACGCCATCCATTCCTAAGCAATACGCGCTCCTAAAAATACCCCCAATATTCCCCACATCCGTAATCCCGCAAAGCACCAAAAGTTTTTGAGCTTTTTTAACCTCTTTTAAAGAAACCGCTAATGGCAGTTCCACCTTAGCCAAAACCCCTTGATGATTCCCCCCCTTAGCCAAGCTTTGCGCTTTTTTATTATCCACTTTGATGATATTAGGGCATGCTTTTTTGAGCGCGAAAAAAAACTTTTTGTCTATTTCTTTAGAAAGATAGATTTCTTGCAATTTTTCTTGATGGGAGTTTAGAATGCGCATAACCACCTGCTTACCATAAACCACTGCTTGCATGCTAAACCCCTTTTATTGATTTTTTTCTTCTAACAAACGCTGGAAATAAAGCTCTTTAGCGTTTTTTTGTGTCATAGCGGCTTCAATTTTAGCCTTAATTTTAGGAGGTAAATCCAACTCCAACAATGCTGATAGTCCCATGCAAGGCTCTATTTTTTTCTCATTCAAAAGCACTAAAACCCACTCCCCTTGGATAGTGCTTTGTTGCAACCGCTCTATGATTTGAGAAACTTCTCCTAAATAATATTGCTGGTGGAGTTTGGTAAGCTCTTTAGCCGCAAACAAATGCATGCCTTGAGCCAAATCGTTTAAATCCTTTAAAGTCTCCAACAATCGGTGCGGGCTTTCATAAAAAACCACCGGGGTTTTTTCTTCTAAATACGCTAAAGCGTTTAAAATTTTAGCGATTTTTAAGCGCCTTTCCTTACTCTTATGAGGTAAAAAGCCGGCGTAAAAAAACCGCCCTTCTAAAAACCCGCTCGCGCAAAACGCCGTAGTGAGCGCATTAGCCCCGGGCAAAACATCGTAGGGAATGTTATGTTTTAAAGCGTAAGCGGCTAAACTCATGCCTGGATCGCTCAAACTTGGCATGCCTGCATCGCTCATCACAGCGATTTCTTTGTCAAAAAAAGAGAGCTCTATTTGGTTTAAAAATTCCTGGTCATTGTGCGAATGGAATGCGATAAATTCCCTTTTTTTAGTAGCGATATTAGGGAAAGAATGGCTAATAACAGGGTTTTTTGCAAGCAAGTGCAACAACCTCTTACTCACCCTTGTATCCTCGCATAAAAAAACCTCGCAACGCTCTAAAACTTCTAAGGCGCGCAGCGTAATGTCAGCGAGATTACCTATAGGAGTGGGCAAAAAATACAGCACAAAAAGCCACGCTTTTTAAAAGAATTACTTCAAGTTGTAGCGTTGCTTGAATTTCTCTACTCTCCCTGCAGTGTCAGCGATTTTATCGCTACCAGTATAGAAAGGGTGGCAAAAGCTAGAAATATCAATACGCATTTCAGGTTTAGTGCTTAAAACTTCAATTTCTTTCCCGCTGGTTACGCAAGTAACTTTGCATGGGATATATTCGGGGTGAATGCCTTTTTTCATCAAGTATCCTTTATTTTAAATTTAAACTTAAAATTATAGCATAAGTAACAACAAATTAAAACCACTCTAAAGTTAAATAAAATTTGACTTTGTTAAAAAAATTATGATAGTATAGCAAAGCATTACGAAATTCAACACTTGTGGCATGCACCACTTATTAGCATCTTTTGGTTACACTAATTTTTTAAGAATGCTTTAGCTTTTTGTATTTTTATCTTAATTGCAACAAACTAGAAACCTCTTTTTGTTAAAAGGAAATTTAATGAACGAAAACGCGCCTACGCACAAGAGTTCGCACAAAGTCAAAACACACACGCCAGTGAGCGGTTATCACATTGAAGATTTACGCACCTACCCTACTGAAAAGCTTTTAGAAATCGCTAACAAACTCAAAGTGGAAAACCCCCAAGAATTCAAACGACAAGACTTGATGTTTGAAATTTTAAAAACCCAAGTTACGCAAGGCGGATACATTCTTTTTACCGGGATTTTAGAAATCATGCCTGATGGCTATGGCTTTTTAAGAGGGTTTGATGGGAGTTTTTCAGACGGGCATAACGACACTTATGTCAGCCCTTCTCAAATCAGGCGTTTTGCCTTAAGGAATGGCGATATTGTTACCGGTCAAGTGCGATCCCCCAAAGACCAGGAAAAATACTACGCCCTTTTAAAAATAGAAGCCGTCAATTATTTGCCTTCAGATGAGATCAAAAACCGTCCTTTGTTTGACAATCTAACCCCCCTATTCCCTGATAAACAAATCAAATTAGAATACGAACCCACTAAAGTTACCGGCAGAATGTTAGATTTATTCAGCCCTGTGGGGAAAGGTCAAAGGGCTTTGATCGTTGCGCCACCAAGGACCGGGAAAACAGAGCTGATGAAAGAACTCGCCCAAGGCATCACCTCTAACCACCCTGAAGTGGAGCTGATTATCCTTTTAGTGGATGAGCGCCCTGAAGAAGTTACGGACATGCAACGAAGCGTTAAGGGGCAAGTTTTTAGCTCCACTTTTGATTTGCCGGCAAACAACCACATAAGAATCGCTGAATTAGTCCTAGAAAGGGCTAAAAGGCGAGTGGAAATGGGAAAAGATGTGGTGGTTTTATTAGATTCAATCACTCGTTTAGCCAGAGCGTATAACGCTGTAACGCCTTTAAGCGGTAAGGTTTTAAGTGGGGGCGTGGATGCGAACGCCTTGCACAGGCCCAAGCGCTTTTTTGGAGCCGCAAGGAATATTGAAGAAGGCGGGAGCTTGACGATTATCGCTACTGCGTTGATTGAAACGGGATCCAGAATGGATGAGGTGATTTTTGAAGAATTTAAAGGCACCGGGAATAGCGAAATCGTTTTAGCGAGGAATATTGCGGACAGGCGCATTTACCCGGCCTTTGATATTTTAAAATCCGGCACACGAAAAGATAATATCTTGCTTGGCAAAGACCGCTTGACTAAAGTGTGGGTTTTAAGGAATGTGATGCAACAAATGGATGACATAGAAGCCTTAAGCTTTGTGTATTCTAAAATGCAACAAACTAAGGACAATGAAGAATTTTTAAATTTAATGAATGAAAAATAAAATCCCTAATTAATCCCATTAAATTAAAAAAGTGTCATGAAAATAGGCGTTTTTGATAGCGGTGTGGGAGGGTTTAGCGTTTTAAAAAGCCTTTTAAAAGCGCAATTGTTTGATGAGATCATCTATTATGGCGATAGCGCTAGAGTGCCTTATGGCACTAAAGACCCCACCACGATCAAGCAATTTGGTTTAGAGGCTTTGGATTTTTTCAAACCGCACCAGATTGGATTATTGATTGTGGCATGCAACACAGCGAGCGCTCTGGCTTTAGAAGAGATGCAAAAGCATTCCAAAATCCCTATTGTGGGCGTGATTGAGCCAAGCATTTTAGCGATCAAACAACAAGTAAAAGATAAAAACGCCCCCATTTTAGTGCTAGGGACAAAAGCGACGATTCAATCCAACGCTTACGATAACGCCCTAAAACAACAAGGCTATTTGAAGGTTTCGCATTTAGCCACTTCTCTTTTTGTGCCTTTGATTGAAGAAAATATTTTAGAGGGCGAATTGTTAGAAACT
Source organism: Helicobacter pylori FD535 (assembly GCF_000296015.2). Taxonomy (GTDB): domain Bacteria; phylum Campylobacterota; class Campylobacteria; order Campylobacterales; family Helicobacteraceae; genus Helicobacter; species Helicobacter pylori_CT. The sequence continues at coordinate 34,423 of NZ_AKHP02000012.1, read as the reverse complement.
TGCATGCGTTATTATTTCACTCCATTAGAGATTTTACCTGAAGTGGTTATTTTAGGCTGCACGCATTTTCCCTTGATCGCTCAAAAAATTGAGGGCTATTTTATGGAACATTTTGCCCTTTCAGCACCCCCCCTACTCATCCATTCGGGCGATGCTATTGTAGAATATTTGCAGCAAAAATACGCCCTTAAAAAAAATACATGCACATTCCCTAAAGTGGAATTTCATGCGAGCGGCGATGTGATCTGGCTAGAAAAACAGGCTAAAGAATGGCTCAAATTATAACACTAATCAAAATTTAGAGTCAAAATAACTCCATTCCAAAAAAGGGCTATAGCTCACACTATAAGGGTGTTGTGTTGATTGTAAAGTGCCTTAGAGAGATCCATTGAAAGCGTTTTAAAACGAAGAAGGTCTGATGGTTATATTCAAAAAAGAATTACCTATCTACAGACTTGCAAAATAGCGCTAAAGATATTCTTCTCATCACTTTGCAAATCCTCAAAGAAAGACTTTTTACCCACAAAAATAAGATTTTCTTTTGCTCTAGAAATAGCGACATTCAAGCGTTTAGAATCCAACAAGAAAGAAAGATTACCACAAGTTTTCACGGTGGAATAAATAATAATGTCTGCCTCTTCACCTTGAAAAGCATCCACAGTGTCTATTTTGGGATTATCAAAATTCTTGAAGCCGCATTTTTTTACTTCTGAACGCAAGCGTTGTTTTTGGGCACTATAAGGCGTGATAATTCCTATGGTTTTTCTGATTTTTCTTTGATTAAGAGCGCGATTGATTCGCTCTAAAATCTCTATGATTTTTTGAACTTGAGCTTTGTTATAGCTGCTTGTTTTTTCTAATTTATGTCCCCCTTCAACATTAATCCAACGGATAATATTCTTAGGATCGTAAAATTGCTGGGTATTTTTGATCACTCCATTCTTAAGTTTCTCTTTATAAAAAAGCTGACTAACTAGCGATCCAATAGGAGCAGGCATTCTAAATTGCCCATTGAGCATGGCCTTATTACTCTTTGGAATGTGCTTATAGAGATTCTCAAAAAAACTCTCTTGCAATAATTGGCGATCAATGGCATCCAAGTTTTGAAGATCATCGCTCTCTAATTGTTCTAGGAGGTGTCTATCAATGCTGGGCGGGAGCTGGTTGTGATCGCCTATTAGGATCAGTTTTTTAGTGCAAAGTGCAGGAATTAAGATTTCTGGTGCTGTGGTTCTGCCTGCCTCATCGACGATAATAACATCAAATTCCATCAATTCAATCCCAAGATCTTTAACAGCAAGCCCAACGCAAGTAGCTCCTAAAATTTGATGCTGACTTATTAAAAGTTGTTTGATGTCATTATCAATGTCTTTAAAATCCTTGTCTTTTATACACTCATGCCATTTGTTCCTATAGTGGTGCAACCTAGCGTTTTGGGTTGCATTTATTGGATTCTGTTTTATCTTTTTTTCTATCTTTTCTTTATAAGATGACCACCAGTTTTCCAAAACATAGGGCTTGATATTTTCATACTGCACCTTCTCTTCTTTACCGATGCGCACCATTGATCTAATACCTTGCTGTTGCAAACCGTTCAACACATTGTCCACGGCTATATTTTGCTGAGAAATGATGCATACTTTGGCAAAATGGCTAGCGTTGAGAATTTGAAACACGATTTCTTTAATCACGGTTGTTTTGCCCGCTCCCGGTGGACCTTGGATTAAAAAGATATTCTTTTCATTGAGAGCTTTTAAGACAATTTCTTTCTGATTTTTTGTTAGTTGCTGATTATAAAACTTCTCAAGGCGTATGCCCAGGGGGGTATAAAAAATTATCTTTGGATCGAGCAAGAAACGCTTGAGATCTTGATTGACAATTTCGTTTCTATTAAACTGTTCTAAAGCTTTTTTTGCCGCTCCAAAGGGGCAATATAATCCGTTCTAAGAAACAAGAAACCTTCTTGCGGGAATGTAACACCCAGAGGTTTAAATTCTATACAGATCTCTTTATTAGTTTTATCAATTCCGCCGATCACTTTGCCTGTTCTTTGGACTGCTTTTTCACCCACGAAACCATCCACTTTCGCTTCGATCGCACTCTCTATTTTCTCTATTTTAGGATCAGTAGTTTTAAAAGTGTATTGATGATTTTTCTGCGTATAAGATTGATAAGCCACTTGAGTGTAAGAATTAGTTTGAATTTGGTGCTCGATGATTTGTTGCCATTTTTTAAAGGGGTCATACTCAGGCGCTTGAATTTGGCTTAAACGCATCTGCGTTTGAATATAGACTAACATGTCTTCCATACCCACACCGAGTGCTACCGCTAATTCATCATAACGCCCTTTCTCTTTCTCATACACAAAAGTGATGCCTCGCTCTAGGGGAAAAATTTTGTCGTTGAATATTTCAGTGAAATTTTCAGGCAGTTTTCTAACCTCTTGCAATACGAGATGATTAGGAGTGGTGCGGCATTTTAGCATCAGATGAGCGATTCCCAAGGTTAAAACATTTTTTTGATAATCTAACACGGAATAATTAAGATTGAAGTCATTAAAAATATAAGCATATTTTAAAATTTGAGATCCCAGTCGGTCATTAAAGAGCATAATCACATCCATGTGTTTGGGTTCTGGCTCTTTTTCAGCAATGAATGCACTTTTTAGCAAGCTGTCATAATTTGTTACCCACACCTTGAGAGTATCCCTTGGTGTGTACTTTTTGTGTTTAAATTCCTTGTATGCAATGGGCAGTGAAAGTTGTATCCCATGAAACAAACACTTGGTCATTTTCTTATCAATTGCATCTTCATACCTAGGCGACACTTCAAAAACGCTCTCTTCTAAAATGTGTTTATAGAGCAAACCTTTACACAAGCTAGCTTTGAAAAGTCTGTTGTCTTCTTTATTTGGCCGTGTGATTAAAATATAAAATTCCTCTTGAGAGTTATAAGAATCCCATAACTTTTTTTCATGTTCTCCAGATTCCAAACTTAGGCGTTGCCCATAAATATTGCTTTCTTCATCTCCATCATGCGCATAGATTTCACTTTTATTGAAACAAGCAAGTTTTCCGACATAAAGAAAGTCTTGAGGTAAGAGATAGTTTGGCTCCATAGTTTGGATATGCTTTAAAATTTCATCTATGTCGCATTCTTTTTTATTTATCCAACTTTGAGTCTTAGCGATAAAATCTTTGGCTTTTTTGATATTGTCTTCATTGCGATCCATTCGTTCTTGCATCTCATCTGCATTGTCTGGGTTATCGAATTGCGACTTATCTCGCCACTCTCTATGTCTCTCCAGCCACTCTTGGTTATAGGCGATATTCTCGTAACTCTTTTTGACTTTTTGCTTTAATTCTTTAATCCCACCCAAATCGCTTTCAATACGCTTTTCTTTCTCTTGTAATGAAGTTTTTAAGCGAGACAAATAATCCAAATAAGCTAAAGCGCGGCGTTGCGCGTCTTCAAAGCGGTTATAATTTATTTGCAACGCATGTTTTTGCTGTGTGGGTAGAGATTCCATTTCTTGTTGGATTTGCTCTAAAACAGCCTTTAATTGCGTGGGTGCATCTTTCTTTTCTTGTTGCAATCTTTCAATTTCTTGCAAATAGCGTTGAATAATATTGAGACAATGGTTTGCGATCTTTAGGGTTTGCGAGTATTTGTGGTGTTTTTTAGCCTGTTGCACCTTATGTTCATAACTCTTTATCTCTTCTTTGAGCTTTTTTTGATTCTGTTTTTCTTTTTCGGTTTCAACATCAAAAACAAACGCCAACACACTGAAACCAACTGCTAGAATGGCCCCACCCACAATAAAGGGTAGCATTAATGCACCTTAGATACTAATGACAAAAGATTTTGTTGTTTAAGGATAAGCTGCTCATAAATATCATCCACCACCTGGTGCTTCCCTTGTTCTCTGTAACGGATTAAATCTTTTTGCAATGAATCAATCTTATTGATGATGTCTTGCATTATTTCTAAACGCTTCATATCTTTTTCATGCTCATTAGAGAGTTTTCGCATTTCCTGCTCATGCATATTGTTGAGCACTGTCATATCTCTTTCAAATTCAGCGAGCTTTTCTATCAACCTGTTGTCTGAAGCTTTAATTTCTTGATCTGCTTGTATTCCTACTTGTTGGGTCTTTTCTTGCTCTTTGATAATTTCTTTACGAGCATTAATTGTTGCTGAAATCAAGTCTTTAAAAGCAGTTACCAACTTAACTGATGAAGAGAGATTGTCAAAAAACTCCCTTTAGAGCTGCCTTTTGGTGTGGGTAAATCAACGCTTTTCATACTAACCTCCTATAAAATTTAAAGACGCTTGGCAATGCGCGCTGAGTGCTTCATGGTATTGTTGGCGCAAATGCACCACTCTTTGGGCATTGTCATAAGGGAATTTTTTCTCATATTCATCTAAACGCTCCTTGATGCATTTTAGAATCATGAAGCTGCTTTCATAAGCTGATTTAAGCAGATGCATTTTGTCCGCACGCTTGCGTATTCTGGCATCTATCTTTTCTGAATCTAATGCAAGCTGTAATCTGAGCTTCTGTTTGTCTAATCTTAATTCTTTCAAAAGATTTTCGTATTGTTTTTTCAAACTATTGCGTATTGTTTCTAATTGTTTGGTCTGCTCTTTAGCGACACGATATTAGCTATAAGATTGGATCAGATCGGCCAAACTAAGTGTTACATCCACACAAACTAAAACTGGACTCACTTGAGCAATCCCTTTTGCTCCATAGCGTATGGCACTATAGATGATTTTTGTGTTATGCATACCACGCGCAAAACGCCCATTGGTTTTAAAGAGATTGATGCTTATCATAGTTGCTTGCAGAGTGTTTCTGTCTCTATAAAACACTCTTTCTCCCCATGGATTGCACGGACATATATTTTCCCTTCGATCTTTGTAAGTGTTAGCGCCTTTGGATTGATTTTAAAAACTAAAAACCGCTCTACTTCCTTTGGTTCTAAACGCACCATGATCTCATCTGAAACATCTTTGAAGTCTTTCGCATTATCCAATAAGCACAATACCTGATTAATGTCCTTGCGCACATTATAAAGCTTCTCAAATTCTTGTAGGTTTAAACATTCTTCTGCGATGAGCCACCCACGAGAATGATCTGTTAGATCTTGGCATTCACGCCATCTTTTCACTTTTTCTCTCACTGCATTTTCTAAAAACACCACTTTATTTGTGCGATTAAATTTCTTGATGCTATCATGTAATTTTAAAATGTTGCACCCATAAGCACTGATCTTGTGTTTTTCATCCACAAACCCCCACTTTACTAAAAATCTAGGTGTTTTTGAATAATCATGCGATCAATGGCTGTAACTTGCGATAATTCATTAAGATTTAATCCATCCTCAAAAGCATGCAAGCAGAATAGAGTGAATTCCCCTATATCTTCAATTCTTTCCAAACAAAAACTTAGCTTATATCCATGATATGGAACACTCACACCTACAACACTAATGCCATGCTTCACTCTTATAGCTCCTAAAATTCTCTTTTTATTAATTGAGTTTCTTTATCAAAGAGTTAAGTTTTTTTGGGGTAGGAAATATCCATGCAGACTTTAAAGAATAAAGCCTTTCGTGTTAGTGCCCATTAGGGTGCTTTAGTTAGGAAGCCCTTTGCTTTAGCAAAGGGGTGTTTTTAGTGTTCCTTAATCCTTTACGATTTTTGGAAACCACCTTTTGTATTAGCGTTCTTGATTCCATGCTCTGCATGTTCTCCCGCCAAGCAGTAATAAGATGCTGTAGAAAATGCATTGGTTAAAAATTGCGTAAAGCCAGACTTAATGTCTTTTGCGGCATTGTTTAACTTGGTGGAAAACTTGAACGAATCAGAATAATCTTTCATGTTCTTTTGGTTGAATCCAATCTTATCATACTCTGACAAAGGAACGCTTCCCACATTATGCGCAACTATCTTATCATTCACGAGCTTAAGCCACTCAGGGTTTTTTTGCGTTAGCATGCCGGTCGCTTTTTCATTGATTGCTCCATTTCGGATATTGCTATTAATGCGTGTGTGGCTGTTAGTAGCGTAATTGTCTAGTTTCGCTGACAAACTAGCAGGCACTTTTTTCGCACTTTCAGCCCATAGATTCACAGGATTGTTTTTTGCAGAATCTTTGAGATTGTCTATCGTTTGCTCTAGATTGCCAAAAAAACCTGCTTTAGCCTCTGATACCGCTTGATTGAGATTGTCAATTTTCTGAGCCAATTCTTGATTCCTTGAAAGCCCTACCTTACTGAGATCATCAACTTTATCATGCCTTTTCAAAGGGAAAGGTCCGCCGAGATCATCAATCGTAGCATAGATGGGTTCAGGGCTAACCGATCGCCCTACCTTACTGAGATCATCAACTTTATCATGCCTTTTCAAAGGGAAGCCCGCTGCTTTCCCTACACCACCCAAACCATTTGCTATTTGATTGAGTCGGTCAATTTTTGCATTTACCTTTTTAGCAACTTGAGCATAAATGGGTTCTTCAGGGCTAGCTGCTTGTCCTGCTTTCTTTTTATTAACTTTAGCATAAATGGGTTCGTTTTTGAGTCCATTATTGTTATTGTTATTGAAATTTCCAAGTTTTGCATTCAACTCTTTCTTGATATCCGAAAAGTTTTTAGAAAGAGTTGTGGCTTCTGCTTGAGATAATCCATTACCGACTAGGGTTCCATTCACACCATTCTTAACGGATTGGTATATTTCAGATTTTTTTTCAGCATTGAAACTTTCATTTTTTTGAGCTTGTTGAGCCAATTGATCCTTTGAGAAATTTTTGAGATCGGCTAACGCTTGCTCTACCTTACTGAAATCACCCATTGCTTTAGCCACTGATACCGCTTGATTGAGATTGTCAACTTTATCCGTTATCTTTTGATTGATGATCACATCTTTAACGGAATTTTCAAGGTCGCTTTTTGCCTGTGTTACCTTGCTGAAATCCTTATTTTTGCCATTTTTGAATTCATTCAAAGCTGCATTAAGGTTTTCAACTTTTGAAATCCATTCTGGACTGATACCTAAATCTTTCACCGAGCCTTTAAGGGCTTTTAGCGTTTCTTCTGCCTTGCTGAAATCCTTATTTTTGCCATTTTTGAATTCATCAAAAGATTTACTAAAGTCTTTCAAATTCTTGTTGACATTTTCAAGTTTATCAGACAATTCCCTTTTGATGCCTTTAAGATTCGAAGCGTAAGTGGCCGCTCTTGCTTCCCTACTAGCCTCTTTATTAATCAACGCAAAAATCTCATCTTTTTGGCTGTTAGCTTGAGATTTCGCTTCCATTTTGTTTTTGTTGCCGCTTTTGCTCTCCAAATCTTTCGCTACTTCTTTCTCTAAATGCTCTCGTTTCCTTAGAGATTTTTCAAGATCTTTCTGAGCTTTTTTCACTTCATCATAATTGCCTGTGTTTTTAGCTTCAGCTACAGCTTTATTGAAGTTTAAAGCTTTTCCAACCAACTCTTTGTTGTTGCTCAAAAAGTCTTTGATGAGCTTATTAGCTTCTTGTGGGGACAATCCTTTAGCCCATAGTTTACCTTCTAAATCCTGCCTTATAAAATTAGTGATAGCGAGATTATTCAAATTAGGCAAATTAAAGACAGCTACCTTGTTAAAGCCTGCTTCTAAATGGGAAACGCCATTCGTAACGCCTACACCCTTATTGGGATTCTTGGAGGCGTTGGTGTATTTGAAATTAGAATAATTAACAAACATCACGCCATCATGTTCTAGGTTACCTTGAAGAGTAACATTTTTCTCCCTATCTAAAGCTTTATCTGCTTTTTTCCCATAATCTTTGAGAGTGTAGCTCAAATCCCCATTACCAAACTCAGTAATTAAAGCTGAATGTTTTGTGTCTTTTTTAGAAACAAAAGCAATACGATCATTCCCTAGGGCGTCTAAATAAGCCTTAGAGTCTTTTTGGAAATCTTTAATCTCAGTTCGGAATTTTTCCTTCTCTTTCTCGCTCAAGTTGTCTAATTTAGCATTATTTTGTGCAAGAAATTCCATGAAATCTACTTTGTTTCGGATCTCTTCTTGACTCAATGCTCGTTGTGAGCCTGTGAGTTGGTCTTCTTTGTAGAGATAAAAACTAGGGTTGTTAATCCCTTTCTCACCACCTGCTATGACTAAACCACTGCCGTTTTTCATATGCACATTAATTATTGTAGCCACATTGTTACCTTGTTGGTCTTTATAACCAACGGTGGCGTTCCAATCGTGTCTAGCTCCAGGACCACCATTACCCCCATACAATAATGAAACTTTTTCAGGTTCTATGCCATTATGACTCCCCATTAACACAGAAGACAGAGCGTTATTGTGAATCAATAATTGGTTGAACTTGTAATTGGGATCAATGTCAGCGACTCCCTCAACATCTAACATTTCCATATCGCCAAGAGTGAATTTAGAAAAATTACCCCTTTCATCAAGTAAATCTCTAGCTTCAGGCGGTAAGCCTTGTATGTGGGTGGTGGTAGTGGCTATATCTGGTTGGACATGGGGAACTGGTTCTTGATTGATTGCTTCTTTGACATCAGAAGATTGTTTTTTGTCAAATATAAATGAGAGAAAAATATCCAACCAATCCCCACCAGTAGGCCCTCCATTTTTTTCTGCTTCTTGCCTTTCTTTCAAGGATTCATCAAACACGCCCATGAACTTTTGATCCGTTCGGATTTGATTCCCTATAATGATTCCTGCAAAAGATTGTTTGGCAGATTTCAAAAACTCTGCTTTTTCTTTATCATCAGAGATAGGGGGTTGTATGATATTTTCCATAAAATTTCGGATCGATCGGGTGTTGATTTTAGACGGATCGTTTTGATGGGACACCCAACTTGTGAAAATTCGGTAACGCTGATCCCCAAATTTCTGAAAGCTCTTTGTGGAAGATTCTACATCAATGAGAGCGTCTTTGTTGATTAAATCATTGCTCTTATTGATAAAGTCTGAAAAATACTGATTCTTTTTGGTAGGATTTTTGATCGCTTTATTGGAGTATTCTTCCCTTAATTGCGAGATTCCATCAAAAGCTTGCCTGTTATCCCTATCGTTCTTATCAACGATTGGTTTTTGATCAGGATCGTATGAAGCGACAGCGTTATCAACTTTAAGAAAAGCCACTTGAAGATTATTGATAAATTGCTGCGGGTTAAAAGCCGCCTCGGTTTGTGGTTGTTGGTCAATAGTTTCGTTAGTCATTGTTTCTCCTTACTATACCTAGTTTCATACCTATCGGTATCTTATTGGTATCAAAGACTGCTAAAAATCGCTACACACTTGAGTGATCAATTCAGGTCTTTGAACATTTTTATTATACAACAAATGTTAGGAATTTTTTCATTAATATTGTTAATATTGAAAAAGTCCAATCGTTGCAGGCATCTAAAAGCTAGGAACGATTCACATTTTTACCCACAATTAACAAAAACTTGCTAAAATGAACAAGTTTTAAGAAGAAATCAAATGCAATGCTTAAAGTATGGTTAAAGAAATGGTTGGAAGCAAGGTGGGTGCATGAAGCGTTCTAAAAATAGTTTGGTTTGTGTGTGCCATGCTTACCATTAAGTATATATCTGCAATTAGGCGTTTGTGATCCACATTGGGAAACAAAATGGAAAACAAATCAATAGGACAGATTTTCAAAGACAGCTTCAAAAAAAGTTTCTTTAGTGGTCTATGGAGTTGCTTGAAATGGAGCTTTATTCTCACTCTGATCAGCTTGGGTTTGTTTTTGCTTGTTTTTAGGTTTCAACCTGAGACGATTAAAAAATACATCAAAGATCCTAAAGATCTACAATTCTACAACGACTTGAGAAAGAAAAATGGTTGGGACAAGTAGGTTTATTGTTTCTAAATGGTGCCAATTGTCAAACAAAAGCGTCGGTTTTGATTTAAATTATGAAGTAGTGCTTGTATGAATAGTATAAAAATACTTTTTTTTTGATATACTCAAGCAATTGATTTCAATTTGAAAGGAAACGCATGAAATTTCTTACAAGAATCACTGACAGCTACAAGAAAGTTGTAGTCACTTTAGGGCTAGCGATAACAACCAATCCTTTAATGGCGGTCACTAGTCCTACAGCAGGCGTCACTGAGACTAAAACTTTGGTGATTCAGATCATTTCTGTTCTAGCGATCGTGGGTGGTTGCGCTCTAGGGGTCAAAGGCATAGCAGATATTTGGAAAATCTCTGATGACATCAAAAGAGGTCAGGCGACTGTTTTTGCTTATGCGCAACCCATAGCTATGTTAGCGGTGGCAGGCGGTATTATCTATTTGAGCACTAAGTTTGGCTTCAATATTGGCGAAAGTGGAGGAGCTAGCTAAATTGATCAATAATAATAGTCATAAAAAACTAAGAGACTTTTTTTTAAAAGTTCTCTTAAGTTTCGTTGTTTTCAGTTCGTATGGGTCAGCAAATGATGATAATCAAGCCAAAAAAGAAGCACTAGAAAAAGAAAAAAACACTCCTAGTGGGCGTGTTTATACGAATTTAGATTTTGATAGTTTCAAGGCGACTATCAAAAATTTGAAAGACAAGAAAGTAACTTTCAAAGAAATCAATCCCGATATTATCAAAGATGAAGTTTTTGATTTCGTGATTGTCAATAGAGTCCTTAAAAAAATAAAGGATTTGAAGCATTACGATCCAATTATTGAAAAAATCTTTGATGAGAAGGGTAAAGAAATGGGATTGAATGTAGAATTACAGATCAATCCTGAAGTGAAAGACTTTTTTACTTTCAAAAGCATCAGCACGACCAACAAACAACGTTGCTTTCTGTCATTGCGCGGAGAAACAAGAGAAATTCTATGCGATGATAAGCTATATAATGTTTTATTGGCCGTATTCAATTCTTATGACCCTAATGATCTTTTGAAGCATATTAGCACCGTAGAGTCTCTCAAAAAAATCTTTTATACGATTACATGTGAAGCGGTATATCTATAAAAGAGAGGGGTGTTTGTGGCAAGCAAGCAAGCTGACGAACAAAAAAAGCTAATCATAGAGCAAGAGGTTCAAAAGCGACAGTTTCAAAAAATAGAAGAACTTAAAGCAGACATGCAAAAGGGTGTCAATCCCTTTTTTAAAGTCTTGTTTGATGGGGGGAATAGGTTGTTTGGTTTCCCTGAAACTTTTATTTATTCTTCTATATTTATATTGTTTGTAACCATTGTATTATCTGTTATTCTTTTCCAAGCCTATGAACCTGTTTTGATTGTAGCGATTGTTATTGTGCTTGTAGCTCTTGGATTCAAGAAAGATTACAGGCTTTATCAAAGAATGGAGCGAGCGATGAAATTTAAAAAACCTTTTTTGTTTAAGGGCGTGAAAAACAAAGCGTTCATGAGCATTTTTTCCATGAAGCCTAGTAAAGAAATGGCTAATGACATCCACTTAAATCCAAACAGAGAAGACAGACTTGTGAGCGCTGCAAACTCCTATCTAGCGAATAACTATGAATGTTTTTTAGATGATGGGGTGATCCTTACTAACAACTATTCTCTTTTAGGCACAATCAAATTGGGGGGCATTGATTTTTTAACCACTTCCAAAAAAGATCTCATAGAGTTACACGCTTCTATTTATAGCGTTTTTAGGAATTTTGTTACCCCTGAATTCAAATTTTATTTCCACACTGTTAAAAAGAAAATCGTTGTTGATGAAACCAATAGGGACTATAGCCTTGCTTTTTCTAATGATTTTATGCGAGCCTATAATGAGAAGCAAAAGAGAGAAAGTTTTTATGATATTAGTTTTTTTCTGACCATAGAGCAAGATTTATTAGACACTCTCAATGAACCCGTTATGAATAAAAAGCATTTTGCAGACAATAATTTTGAAGAGTTTCAAAGGATTATTAGAGCCAAGCTTGAAAACTTCAAGGATAGGATAGAGCTCATAGAAGAGCTATTGAGTAAATACCACCCCACCAGATTAAAAGAATACACCAAAGATGGGGTTATTTACTCCAAACAATGCGAGTTTTACAATTTTCTTGTGGGAATGAATGAAGCCCCTTTTATTTGCAACAGAAAAGACTTGTATCTCAAGGAAAAAATGCATGGTGGGGTGAAAGAAGTTTATTTTGCCAATAAACATGGAAAAATCTTAAATGACGATTTGAGTGAAAAATATTTTAGCGCTATTGAGATTAGTGAATACGCCCCTAAATCACAGAGCGATTTGTTTGATAAAATCAACGCTCTAGACAGCGAATTCATCTTTATGCATGCTTATTCGCCTAAAAACTCACAGGTTTTAAAGGACAAACTAGCTTTCACCTCTAGAAGAATTATTATTAGTGGAGGCTCTAAAGAGCAGGGCATGACTTTAGGTTGCTTGAGCGAATTAGTGGGTAATGGTGATATTACGCTAGGCAGTTATGGTAATTCTTTAGTGCTGTTTGCTGATAGCTTTGAAAAAATGAAACAAAGCGTTAAGGAATGCGTCTCTAGTCTTAACGCTAAAGGTTTTTTAGCCAACGCAGCGACTTTCTCTATGGAAAATTACTTTTTTGCCAAACATTGCTCTTTTATCACGCTTCCTTTTATTTTTGATGTAACTTCTAATAATTTTGCTGATTTCATCGCCATGAGGGCTATGAGTTTTGATGGCAATCAAGAGAATAACGCTTGGGGCAATAGTGTGATGACGCTAAAAAGCGAGATCAATTCGCCTTTTTATCTGAACTTCCACATGCCTACTGATTTTGGTTCAGCTTCAGCAGGACACACTTTGATACTTGGCTCAACCGGTTCAGGTAAGACAGTGTTTATGTCAATGACCTTGAACGCTATGGGACAATTTGCTCACAATTTTCCTGCTAATGTCAGCAAAGACAAGCAAAAGCTCACTATGGTCTATATGGATAAAGATTATGGCGCTTATGGGAATATTGTCGCAATGGGTGGGGAGTATGTCAAGATTGAGCTAGGGACAGATACAGGATTAAATCCTTTTGCTTGGGCGGCTTGTGTGCAAAAATCCAATGCAACAATGGAGCAAAAACAAACAGCTATTTCTGTTGTCAAAGAGCTTGTGAAAAACTTAGCAACCAAAAGCGATGAAAAAGATGAAAATGGTAACAGCATCTCTTTTAGCCTAGCAGATTCTAATACGCTTGCAGCGGCAGTAACCAACCTTATCACAGGAGATATGAACCTAGATTATCCCATCACTCAACTTATTAATGCTTTCGGGAAAGACCACAATGATCCTAATGGGCTTGTCGCGCGATTAGCGCCTTTTTGTAAATCAACCAATGGTGAATTTCAATGGCTTTTTGATAATAAAGCAACCGATCGCTTGGATTTTTCAAAAACGATTATTGGCGTTGATGGGTCAAGTTTCTTAGACAATAATGATGTTTCGCCCTTTATTTGTTTTTACCTTTTCGCTCGTATCCAAGAGGCAATGGATGGGCGTAGATTTGTCTTAGATATTGATGAAGCGTGGAAATATTTAGGCGATCCAAAGGTCGCTTATTTTGTAAGAGACATGCTAAAAACTGCAAGGAAAAGAAACGCTATTGTCAGACTTGCGACTCAAAGCATCACTGATCTTTTGGCTTGCCCTATTGCTGATACTATTAGAGAACAATGCCCTACAAAGATTTTTTTGAGAAACGATGGGGGCAATCTTTCTGATTACCAAAGATTAGCTAATGTTACAGAAAAAGAATTTGAAATCATCACTAAGGGGCTAGATAGGAAAATCCTCTACAAACAAGATGGAAGCCCTAGCGTTATCGCCAGTTTTAATTTGAGAGGCATTCCTAAAGAATATTTGAAAATTTTATCCACGGATACTGTATTTGTCAAAGAAATTGACAAGATTATCCAAAACCATAGTATCATAGATAAATATCAGGCCCTAAGGCAAATGTATCAACAAATAGAGGAGTATTAAAATGAAACAAAGTTTGCGCGAACAAAAATTATTGAAAATTTTAGAAAATGATGTCTTGACGATTTTGGATAGTTTTTCTAATTATCTTTTTGAACTGAAAGAAGAATTGGACTTCATAGAAGAAGAAATGGAAGGCGAAATCACTGAACAAAACCTTACCACTCTTTATGATTTTTCTAATTTCTTAGAAGACCATGTCAATGTGTTTTATGAGAATGTTTTAAATATAGATGATGTCAAAACAGAACACCTTTATTCAGGTCTCATAGATAGTCTCAATGCTAATCTCCACTTTGTCAAGTCATTTCTCAGTAATCAGGATTTAGACTTCAGCTTTTTTAAAGAAATAAACGATGGGCAAGATCCCCAAAAAACATTATCAAGATTGATTCCTCTTCAAAGTGGGAAAAATGACGCAAGCTCGTTTAAAGCCAATAATTCTTTTGTCTCATTAGTTTATGTTTATGTTTATTTCATGCTAGAAACTATCATGCAGTCGTATAGGATTCTCAGATTACTAGAAAAACCTATCAATAACAATGTAAGCGAGGATATGCAAAGCGATATAGAGAATTTTTTTGTTCAAGCGAATTTTTTAGAATACTATGTTCAGAACAAAATATACCCAACCAATCATGCCTATGACTTCACGCATTTAATCATGGACTCCATTGTTCCTAATTGGATTCAAATTGATATGAACGTTGAAGCTAAAAAGAAAGAGCTTTTTGAAAAATATTTTCAAAACATTGATGAAGTAACAAACAAAATGCTCGATCAAAAAAATCAAAACAAAAACAGCGATTGAGTGGTGTTAATGCGCTAAAATAGTGCTAAAAATAAGAATAAAGGAGTCAAAAATATGAAAACGAATTTTTATAAAATTAAATTACTATTTGCTTGGTGTCTTATCATTGGCATGTTTAACGCTCCGCTTAACGCTGACCAAAACACTGATATAAAAGATATTAGTCCTGAAGATATGGCGCTAAATAGCGTGGGGCTTGTTTCTAGAGATCAACTAAAAATAGAGATCCCTAAAGAAACCCTAGAGCAAAAAGTGGCCATACTCAATGACTATAACGATAAGAATGTTAATATCAAGTTTGACGACATAAGTTTAGGGAGTTTTCAACCTAATGATAATCTAGGCATCAATGCGATGTGGGGCATTCAAAATCTTCTCATGAGCCAAATGATGGGCGATTACGGTCCAAACAATCCTTTCATGTATGGTTATGCGCCAACATACTCAGATTCATCGTTTTTACCACCGATCTTAGGGTATTAACTAGGGGGGTATTAACATGGCAGGTACACAAGCTATATATGAATCATCTTCTGCAGGCTTCTTATCGGAAATTTCCTCAATCATCTCAAGCACAAGTGGTGTTGCAGGGCCATTTGCAGGAATAGTAGCGGGTGCTATGTCAGCAGCGATTATTCCTATTGTTGTGGGATTTACTAATCCGCAAATGACCGCTATCATGACCCAATACAATCAGAGCATCGCTGAAGCCGTAAGCATGCCTATGAAAGCCGCTAACCAACAATACAACCAATTGTATCAGGGTTTTAACGATCAAAGCATGGCTGTGGGGAACAATATCTTAAATATCAGCAAATTAACAGGGGAATTTAACGCGCAAGGCAACACGCAAGGCGCGCAAATTAGTGCTGTTAATAGTCAGATTGCAAGCATTTTAGCGAGTAACACTACCCCTAAAAATCCTAGCGCTATTGAAGCTTATGCGACGAATCAAATCGCTGTTCCTAGTGTGCCAACAACGGTTGAAATAATGAGCGGTATCTTAGGCAATATTACAAGTGCAGCACCAAAATACACCCTAGCTCTACAAGAGCAACTGCGTTCTCAAGCAAGCAACAGCTCAATGAATGATACAGCCGATTCCCTTGATAACTGTACCGCTTTAGGTGCGCTTGTTGGCTCATCAAAAGTGTTTTTTAGTTGCATGCAAATTTCTATGACTCCTATGAGTGTTTCTATGCCCACTGTTTATGCCAAATACCAAGCGTTAGCCGCTAATGCCCTAACTTCAGGCGTTAATCCTATGACCACTCCTGCATGCCCTATTGGGGACAAAGTTCTTGTCGTTTATTGCTATGCTGAAAAAGTAGCAGAAATTTTGAGAGAATACTATATAGAATTTGTGAAAAACAATACCAATTTGTTGCAGAACGCTTCTCAAATGATACTTAATCAATCAGGATTAGCTACTAGCACCTATGACACTCAAGCGATTTCTAACATAAGCTCGCTATATAATTACAATATAGTAGCGAATAAATCTTTTTTGAAATCGCATTTGACTTATCTTGATTACATCAAAGACAAACTTAAGGGGCAAAAAGATAGCTACTTAACAGAAAGGGTGCAAACTAAAATAATCGTGAAGTGAGGAAAGAGATGTGAAATGTTTTTTAAGCATATTTTCTTTCTTGACTTTTTGTGGCTTGTCTCTGAATGGTGCAGGGGCAGTAATAACGCTTGAACCTGCCTTAAAAGCCATTCAGGCAGATGCACAAGCCAAACAAAAAACCGCTCAAGCCGAATTAAAAGCCATAGAGGCTCAATCTAGTGCCAAAGAAAAAGCCATTCAAGCGCAAATAGAGGGAGAATTGAGGACTCAGCTTGCAACTATGAGCGCTATGTTAAAAGGGGCTAATGGCGTTATTAATGGTGTCAATGGCATGACAGGGGGGTTTTTTGCAGGTTCAGACATCTTGCTTGGCGTCATGGAAGGGTATTCAAGCGCGCTTAGTGCATTGGGGGGGAATGTCAAAATGATCGTGGAAAAACAAAAAATTAATACCCAAACAGAAATCCAAAACATGCAAATTGCGCTCCAAAAAAATAACGAAATAATCAAGCTCAAAATGAACCAGCAAAACGCTCTCTTAGAAGCGTTAAAAAACAGCTTTGAACCGAGCGTTACCCTAAAAACACAAATGGAAATGCTTTCTCAAGCTCTGGGAAGTTCTTCTGACAACGCTCAATACATCGCTTACAATACGATTGGTATCAAGGCGTTTGAAGAAACCTTAGAAGGTTTTGAAACATGGTTGAAAACAGCTATGCAAAAAGCAACTCTTATTGACTATAATTCCCTAACGGGTCAGGCTTTGTTTCAAAGCGCCATCTACGCGCCTGCTCTTAGTTTTTTTTCAAGCATGGGAACACCATTTGGAATCGTTGAAACATTTACTCTAACGCCCACAAAATGCCCCTATCTTGATGGGCTAAAAATTTCAGCTTGCCTTATGGAACAGGTTATTCAGAATTACAGAAAGATTGTAGCCCTTATTCAAAATAAACTGAATGATGCAGATTTTCAAAATATCGCTTATTTGAATGGGATCAATGAACAAATCAAAACCTTAAAAGGATCAGTAGATTTGAATGCGCTCATAGAAGTTGCTATCTTAAACGCAGAAAATCATTTCAACTATATAGAGAATCTTGAAAAAAAAGCCGATCTTTGGGAAGAACAACTGAAATTAGAGAGAGAAACAACAGCAAGAAACATTGCTAGCTCTAAAGTTATTGTCAAATGAAAACACTCATGAAAAATACCATATCTTCTTTTTTGCTATTGTCTGTTTTGATGGCAGAAGATATAACAAGCGGCTTAAAGCAACTTGATAGCACCTACAAAGAGACCAACCAGCAAGTGCTCAAAAACTTAGATGAGATTTTTTCAACCACTAGCCCTAGCGCTAATGATACAACGGGTGAAGAAGATGCTCTAAACATCAAAAAAGCGGCCATTGCTTTGAGAGGAGATTTAGCGTTATTGAAAGCCAATTTTGAAGCGAATGAGTTATTTTTCATCTCAGAAGATGTGATTTTCAAGACTTATATGTCTAGCCCTGAACTTTTATTAACCTATATGAAAATCAATCCCTTAGACCAAAACACTGCTGAGCAACAATGCGGAATATCCGATAAAGTTTTAGTTCTTTATTGTGAAGGGAAACTGAAAATCGAGCAAGAAAAACAAAATATAAGAGAGCGTTTAGAAACTTCTCTAAAGGCGTATCAGAGCAACATTGGAGGTACAACTTCCTTAATCACTGCTTCACAGACGCTTGTAGAAAGCCTAAAGAATAAAAATTTCATCAAAGGAATCAGAAAGCTTATGTTGGCCCACAACAAGGTCTTTTTAAATTATTTAGAGAAGTTGGACGCATTAGAAAGATCCCTAGAACAAAGTAAGCGGCAATACCTACAAGAAAGGCAATCAAGCAAGATCATTGTCAAATGATTTTTCTGAGACGATAGGCTATGATTTCTAACCTTTGGGATTTGTTTCTCTAGTTGTTTTTTGATCTAATAATTTTGATCGCTATTTTTTTCCATGAGCGATGCTTTGTTCTATTTGATTAATGACGCTATTGGGCAGTTCAGATTTAGAGCGATTGTTTGAAAACGCTGCATCTTTGGCTTCGTTTTCTTTTGCATCATTAGCTCCAAACTCAATTGCATTTGTAGTATCTTGGTAGTTATTTTCTTGCTCCATTTCTTTTTTTCTCTTCTCACAAATAGCGCACGAAGCTATAAGAAAGGTTTTATTGTTGCTGTTATGAAGAGCGAGTTTTAAACCACTCAAGTGTTGTCTAGAAAACTTGTTATTTTCTGTCTCTATTTCTTGAATTTTTTTTAATAAGGGGGCAAGAATTTTTTGATCCTTGATGCCTTTGATCAAACACTTTCTTAACCCATCGTAATCGTTGCTTGAAATAATACACTCATTGATAACGATTTCAATTTCAGGGGTTCTCCACTCATCAGGCACCAGCGGAGCAGCAGGTTTCACAAAAGCTCCATTCACCTTATTGATCATCTCATCAAAGTTATCATCTTTATTAGATTTGGTTTCAGCGGAAGAATTGCTATTAGGGTTGTCATTCAAAGGGGTAGCGTTAATTTCGTTTAATTCTTGTAATCCTTTGTGCTTAGCCGCTTTTTTTTGAATAGAAGAGTTGTTCTTTTTTTCAAACGCTTCAATATTCTTTTGAATTTGCTCTGCTCTCGCCCTATCATTTCGTAATTTTTCTCTCAAAGCGTTAGTGGCGAATTCTTTTTCCTCTTTTGTAATTTCTTCGTCGTCATGTCTTTGATGGAATGTTTTGATTTTTTTAAAGCCCAAAGCCACTAATTTTTTGTATTCACTCGGCAATAATGCTGTATTGATAGCGTTTAAGCCCCCATAAATAACTAAAGAATAAAGAGCGACAGAACCTAGTTTTTTGAAGATACTTTTCAAGAGTGTCTCCTTTCCTATTCAAAGGGATTATTCTTGGCAACATTGTTTCGGTATGCAGAAACCACTGTTTTGAAGAAATTAAATATCTTGTAGTGTTCTTTTTGCATAGTGGTTTTGTCATGCATCATAGGATCGCTATCTACGAAAATATTGTATTCATTAGTCTTTTTTAATATAGATTTTTTGGATTGGGTATCAAAATTGAAGCTGTCTAAAACCAACAAACACAATTTTTGTTTTTGAGCGAAACTCAATTTTTGATTGGTAAAGTTTTTAGTCAGAGTATTCAATTCCACATCATCTTTGACATTTTTCAACAAGTTAGAAAAAGCCTCATAGCCCCTTAAGTATTTCTCATTGATCTTATCAATCGCCATGCTAAACGCCAAGCGTTCCGAGTTAAAAATAAGCGTGTTAGTGGCTTTTTGAGCAATATCTTTTGCTTTGGAGTCAAACTTGTTTCTTTCAAGCTGTAAGTAATAATCTATATTATCCAATTCTTTTCGGCTCAATAAATTAGAAACGTTATTGGAATATTCTTCAATCGCTTGCTTGTAAGATAAAGCTAATCGGCTCGCTTTTTTGTTTTGTTCTTCATCTAAAGAAAACACACCCATTTGAAGCAAAGCCTGAGCCTTATCTTTAGTGGTAGCGGTGGTTTTTTTAAAAATACTGCTCGTTTTCACTTGGGGGTAGTAATAACTCAGACGCTCCTTATCTTCTTTGGTGAATGTTTCTTGGTTTAAAACATAGGCATAAGGGTTAGGGAGGAGTTTCTTATAGAGAGGGTTATCTTTTAAGGCTTGCTCCAAATCCCCATAAGCCTTTGACTTAGCAGTAAGGATCTTACCTCTTGTCTCTTTCTCTAGAGCTTCTTTTTCTTTTTTGTATTTGTTTTCTAAGTCTGAAAGAACTTTAGCTCTATGATCCATAAGCTCTTTGATTTTTTGTTTTCTAAAAACCAAGTCTTCTAAGAAATCATGCGTATTGTTTAAGAGCTTCTTGCGAGCCTTAAGAGCGTCTTCTTTTGCAGCCACTTCTTCTTGTTCTTTTTTTATCTCGTTGAAAAATGAACCAAACTGCTCCACATTAGCCAACAAAACTCCAAATGCAACCAATGAGCTAAAAACGATTTTTGCAAGCATCTTATAGTTTTTGTAACCTTAAAATTTCAAAAAATACTAGCTCATTTTACCACAATTTTTACAAAACTATGGATCAAAATTTTTCCATATCCAAAAGGTAAGTAAAATCTAGATCTTATAGTGTTATGTTTTTCTTGCTTGTATGCGGTTTGTTGGTATTTTTTAAGTTTCTCTTAAGATTATTTCTATACAATGGATCTGTGTTTTTTCTTTAACAGATGTTTTCTGTTTTTTGTTTGGCACAAACAAATCGTGGGTTTGTGCTACACCACATGTTAGTATCAACAAGTGGGGTATTCTTTGAAATTTGGAGTTAGATTAGGGTGGTTTTGTAAAATATTTATTATTTTATGCTCCTTTATAGGTTCACCGCCTTGAACTATTTCTTTAAAAACCAAAATGAAACAACCAATTAACCAATTAAAACAAAACTTCTTACAATTCAAACATTCTTTTAACAAACATTTAAATAAGTACAGCCTTTATTATAGGCTGTTCAATATCAGCTCTATCGTTATAGGTTTTTTAATAGCGCTTTTTTCTTATGGGGCAGGAGTGATTTTAGTTTATCCAATATTATTCTTATTCGCTCTTATAATAAAACCTAGCTTTTTTTATTACACTACTTATCTTTTGTTGCTCGTTTCTCTCAGCGTAATAAGCAAATACTATCTCTTAAGCCACGCAAATTTCACAATGAAGCTAATCATACTTATGACTCAATGGCAAAATTGGTTCTTGTAAGTGTCTCAAGCTCTAATGATAACTTTATCCCACTAGCGAAAAACTCCGTCCTTTAAGGCACTACATGTAAGTGCCTAGCCCATTAGGCTATTTTTAGTATCGTTCTATCTAATCCATTTAATTTTTAGTGTATTCTGCTAAACATTGGAGTTTCCCCACAACTCCTAACAATAGATCAATTTAAATTAAAAAGTGTTAAGATGCTTCTATGAAATCCAATAAAGGTTTTAAATTCCGTTTAATATTAAGAAAAATTTGCTATAATAAGCAATAGAAACAAAAAGAATATGAATGTTTGGTGGCAAAAAATGTTTGATTTGTTTGTGGTTGGTGGTTATTTAGCACTTGATTTCATGGATAATTTTAGGATCAAAGGATTTTCTTAGTGGTTTTAGGTATATTGCTGTGGAATGCTCTCTGCTAAAACACGCATTAGAACTCCGAGCAAGCAAGAACTTGTGCAACCAAAAATAATAGGAATTCAAAAATAAAAGGACTGATTATGGGAAAAATTTTAGCTTCTTTGTTGGGTGGCGGAACAAATCTTTTTTCAGGTTTATCTAGCGATTTGTTTTCTATGATATTAAATTTTTTGTTCTTTCTAATGCTAATGATGGGACTTAATGAAATATTAGAGAAGAAATTCAATTTACCCATGGATAATATCAAGGATTTTATGACGGAAGTGCTGAAGAATGGATTTGGTAGTATGAAAAACATGGGATCTGCTTTGATTGGCAATGTTTTTAGCAGTAGCAAATCAGACAGAACCGCTAATAAAATGAGTGTCCCCCAAGTAAAACTTTAGTGGTGCATTAACCATCTAAAGATGGAATTTTTTCATCTTTCACGGAGAGATTTATTTGATCAACAGGCTTTTTGTCGCCCTTAATTTTCTACTCGCTTCAAAAGAGACTTTAGAACAACAAGACAAAGAATTTTCACTCAATGGAATCAAAGAATTAAAAGAGAATCGCTTGTATCCATCAGATAAAAACAATTGCAATATCAATAACTAAACCACCGCAATACCCACTAAAATCTGTCTTTTCACTATAAAAATCTTGAAAAACCAATGATTTTCCACCTAAAAACACGCTAAAAACGCATACTCTTTTTATGACTTTAATTTTACTTAAACAACCTTTTTAAAAGGATCAAAAACTCTATATGCCATTTATTCTTTAAGAGTTTCACTCTATAGTGTGTTTTGAACTCATAACCCACTAATCTGTCATAAGATTTCTCGCTATTACATTATGCTCTCATCAAGGTTGCTAAATCTCTTAAAATGGGTAATAACTCACTAGCTGAACATTATGATTTTATTGATGTTTGATTTATGATTGATTTTTGCTATTTTGAAAAGCTCAATACCCATTGAAAAATATTGAATAATCTCTCTGAATTTGGTCTTAAGAATTTTAATTAAAAACTTGTTTAACATCGTGATAATGGTAACTTAAGAATCCTTTTTGAAAATTGAGTTATCCTGACCCTTTATTTTAGTTGTAACGCATTTTTACGACTTATCTTGCTTTTTTATAGCATTAAAACTTTTTTAAATCGGTTTTTAGAGCTATTTGTGAAAGCGTTTTTTGTAGGTTTTGAAAAATAGATATAGGAGTGGTTGAAACAATATTTTATGGTTAAAAAATAGTTTCTTGATCTTTGAATGATGACCGCTCTGAAATTTTCACACAACAGATATTGTATAATTTTAATATAAAGCTTTACGATTTGAACAATCTAAAGAGAAACAAAATCCATTGAAGGGATCAAGAGCGATATGAGTAATAACATGCGAAAACTCTTCTCAATGATTGCTGACTCAAAAGATAAGAAAGAAAGACTTATTGAGAGTTTGCAGGAGAACGAACTTTTAAACACTGATGAAAAAAAGAAAATCACAGATCAAATAAAAACCATGCATGATTTTTTCAAACAGATGCATACAAACAAGGGAGCGTTAGATAAGGTTCTGAGAAATTACATGAAAGATTATCGCGCTGTTATCAAAAGCATTGGTGTTGATAAGTTTAAAAAGGTTTATCGATTGCTTGAGAGTGAGACTATGGAGCTGTTGCATGCGATTGCAGAGAATCCTAATTTCTTATTCTCTAAATTTGATCGATCAATTCTTGGAATATTTCTGCCTTTCTTCAGTAAGCCCATCATGTTCAAGATGAGTATTAGAGAAATGGACTCGCAAATAGAATTGTATGGCACTAAGCTCCCACTATTGAAATTGTTTGTGATGACAGATGAAGAAGTGAATTTCTATGCTAATCTAAAAACCATTGAACAATATAACGACTATGTTAGGGATTTGCTGATGAAATTTGATCTTGAAAAATACATGAAAGAAAAAGGAGTGCAAAATGTTTGATGTGGAAAACGAACAAAAAATCTCGGTGTAACTAACAAAATTCAGTTTGAAAAATATTTGTCTCAGGCAGAGACAGAATTAAAAAATGACGAGCACTTTAAAAAGATTACCTACTTGATCGCCTTACCTATCAAGTAAGGCTAACGCCTATTGGCGTTGCCCTCTACCCTTAGAAAAATCTACTCTCTCCCTTTCTTCCAATCACTTACCACTGAGCAAACTTCTGATTTGATTGCGCAAGTATTCATTCTCTCTTTCTTCTTGTAGCTTCTCCCTAACTTCTTCTTCTTTGGCTTGCATGTTCAAGTTGCCATTCTTAAAAATCTCAGAACTAATCACATTCTGCCTCATTTGATAACCTGCACGATTACTCAATGTTTCTAAAATTTCTCGTTGGTTATTTTTCCTAGTGGTATATTCTTGTTCCTTGTCTTGTAAGAGAGTTTTGTAATACTGATTGATTTTTTCTAGCTGAGCTTTTTCTCTTGCCACTTCATTGATCACTTGCTTGTTGTTTGCTCCACTCACATCATAGCCATGCAAGTTTTTTGTATTAGCTCCTAGCATTGGCTGACTTCCTTGCAACACATCAAAGGTCTGTGGTTGTTCTTTGTTGTTAGGATTATCATTGTAGTTACTCGCTATCATCACCACACCCTTTTGATTCAAAGTAGGCTGCAAGTAAAAATCAATGTCGGATCTCGCTCCATTAGCTTGGAAGTAATTCTTGTATTGAAGTATCTTATTGGCATCGCCTATGAGCGTAATCTTTTTAGAATGATGAACAAGTTTGAAAGTTAGTACAACTTGTTTATTATCCAACAAATAGTCCTTGTAATTTGGCAACTTCACTTGCACCATGAATGGTGTGTCTTTGAGTTTGTCATTTAAGGGTATCTCACTATACTTCTCTATCAGTTCATTATACACAGGCGTATAAACATGATTCTTTTGTTTCACCACTTTTTTCGCATAATTACTGCATGCACTTAAAGTTAAGCACAGAATTGCCACACCGATTAAAACACTTGCTCTCAGTTTCATTGTCGTTTCTCCTTATTGCCCTTGTTTCTTTGAAGTGAAAAGACCATTGATAAAATTTTTTATACCAATAACCTTAATAACTTTATAAATCAAATAGCCCATACCTATAAAACAAATGTTTTTCAAAACAAAAAGCACCTTGTCGTTAGTGCTACCAATTCCTAATATATATAGTTCATAAATAGATCTAATTGTTTCTAATCCAAAAAACAAAACCGCACCTACACCAAAGGCATAATAAAAATACTGAAGTTTTAGTTTTGTTTTTAGACTTTCCACCAGATCCGTGTTTTTGCTAGTTCTTAAAAATACAAAATAGATTGCAAACAAAACAAATATCCCACCCATACATAATCCTAACAGATGCTCTAGTCCCCCTATATATCCTAAGAATGAATGAGCGTATGCTTCCATTATTCTCTGTTTAGCTTGTCCTATCTGCATCAAAAGTTCATACCTTTTTTCTTGCGGTAGCTTTTCTATTTCTATTAGGATATTTTTCAACTCTTCTTGATTCTTTAGAGCTTCGTGAAATCTTTGCTCCCCTAAACTCCCTTTGGGATATAACGAGTCTAGCAAATTTAAAAGATCATTGCTCTGTGAGTTGCTAGGTGGTGGGGCGTTTAGCGCATTGGATCCATGATGCTCTGTTGTATCGCTCATGAAACTCCTTTCAAGAATTAAATTGAGAAATTGTTTTGTTATTATACCATTCTCTCTGAGTTGTGATTGTCTTATCTATTTAGAATTAGGCGCTTCTAAAATTTCATTACTGAAAGGTTTTTTCAAATATATATTTTTACAGAAATTTTGCTATACTATAATTGAGATTGATTTAAGGGGTTCTTAATGAAAAAATTTCTCAAGTTCTACAACCAACAAACCAATAACTAAACAATAAAGCTGTCGCATGTTAGGGAAAAAAAACGAGGAAGTCTTGATTGATGAAAATTTGGTTGGGGGTGTGATAGCCCTTGATAGATTGGCAAAACTCAATAAGGCCAATAGGACTTTCAAAAGGGCTTTTTATCTCTCTATGGTGCTCAATATCGCCGCTGTAACGAGTATTGTAATGATGATGCCTTTGAAGAAAACGGATATATTTGTTTATGGCATTGATCGATACACAGGAGAATTTAAAATTGTCAAACGCTCCGATGCTAGACAAATTGTCAATTCTGAAGCTGTTGTGGATAGTGCAACTTCAAAATTTGTTTCATTGCTGTTTGGTTATAGCAAAAATTCTTTGAGGGATCGCAAGGATCAACTAATGCAGTATTGCGATGTGAGTTTCCAAACCCAAGCAATGAGAATGTTCAATGAAAATATCAGACAATTCGTAGATAAAGTCCGAGCAGAAGCTATCATTAGCTCTAACATACAAAGAGAAAAAGTCAAAAATAGTCCCTTAACGAGATTGACATTTTTTATTACCATCAAAATCACACCGGATACAATGGAAAATTATGAATATATTACTAAAAAACAAGTAACTATTTATTATGATTTTGCTAGAGGTAACTCTTCTCAAGAAAATCTTATCATCAATCCTTTTGGTTTCAAAGTGTTTGACATTCAAATCACAGATTTACAAAACGAACAGACGGTAAGCGAAATTTTGAGAAAGATTAAAGAAGTGGAATCAAAAAATAAGGCATTAAAGCAATAAGAGCATGTTTAATATTAAAAGGACTTTTTTAGTAACGATCATAAGTTTTTTTCTCATTGTTCCTAATTGGTTGAAAGCTATTGATTTGCCCATTGTTTCAAATCTCAAAATTTACCAAACAGTTTATTGCATGCTGATACCGAGTTATGTTTTAACCAACAAAAGTTTTGCAGATATTTTGACAGGCTATACATCTATTGGTGCATCAGGGAGTGGAAAGAGTTCAGGGCAGGGTGTGATCGAAGCGCTTAGCACACCATTAGCCACAAGTTTAGCTGCTAGCAATCTGGTGAAATATTTGAATACTTTAGGCCCTTTATGGGGATCGGCGTGGGCAAGCGTCGCTACAGCTATACAAGGTTTTGCTCTAACGCCATCAAGTGGCTGTAATTTTGGTTGGAACGCATTGATAAATAAAAACATAGATGTATCCATGGATAGCATGCTAGACAATTTGAGCAACAAGATTCAGAATTTTACCAAAGGCGGTGTTGAGGACAATGTGAAAGGTAATGTTCTTTTACAAATAATTAGCTCAATAACCGCTCAAGCTTCTACGAATATTACAGCTGATGGTTTAATTTGGCTGATTGGCAAAGAATTCACTGCAAATAAACTGCAAAACAACACTACAGCCATGCTCGCTTTTGCCGCACTAGAATCTGTTGTCAAAGGAGCGGACGCTGCTGTTCTTCCTGCATATGGTGTAGTCAATCTGCCTGATATTATCATAGGGCAAGGGTCATATCTTGATTTTGTTTCTTACCTAATTTATATTGTCTTTGGGATTTTTGTTTTTATTTCTTTTATGAAATTAAGAGATATTTCAAATGGCATTCAGATCAACATAGGTTTTGAATACATGCGGTTTGTTGGGGGGACATTATTCAAAATGGCGATGGTCTCTTTTATCGCCTATGCAGGTTTTGGTTATCTTTATAAAATCTCTTATTCCATTTATTTTGGTTTAGCAGGCGCTTTTGGGCTGAATCAAGTTCTTTTTTGGGCTTTAGATTTAGTGCTGAATTACACTGTTAATTCAATTTTACCTGCAGTAAGAGCTGTTTTTTCTAATGTTGGCAACAACGCTCCTAGTTTGTTACAAGGCTTGCAAGTGGCAGGCATTTCTTTATTCGCTATTTTTATGCAAGTAACTATCATTATGAGAATAAGCACTGTTGTTGTGAAACCTTTGATAGCGGGGGCTTTTAGCGGTATTGTGTTCCCTATTGCGGTATGTTTGATCGTGCTAGATTGGTTCAAAGATTCTATGAAAAACATATTGATATGGTTTATTAATAATTTGTTTATCTTGGTTCTAGCCATTCCTATTTTGCTCTTTGGTGTTTTGGCATTATTGGCATTCAATTTGACCATAACGCCCTCTGTTGCTATACAAAACATCAATCAAGGGGGACTGGGTATCGATTCAACTATTGCGAGTTTGATCACCCTATTTATTTTAAAAGGTTTCATAGAGACGATCATTGAGAGTGTCAATGCGATCGTTAATACTATTTTCAGCTCTGTTTCTATGGATGGCAGCAGAATGGATAGAGAAAGAGATGCCTTAATGATAGGAAGAGTTCATGGATCTATGTTTAAAGGATAAGCCGCTTTATTCTTGTATTACAATTACAAATATTTTTTAAGAGGAATTGTTGATGGATCAGGCATTTTTTAAAAAAATTGTTGGCTGTTTCTGTCTTGGTTATTTATTTTTATCTAGCGCAATAGAAGCAGCACCTGACATTAAAAATTTTAATCGTGGTAGGGTGAAAGTGGTGAATAAGAAGATTTCTTATTTGGGAGATGAAAAACCTATTACGATTTGGACTTCATTAGACAATGTTACTGTGATCCAACTTGAAAAAGATGAAACTATTTCTTACATCACAACAGGTTTCAATAAAGGTTGGAGTATTGTGCCTAATTCTAATCATATATTCATTCAACCTAAATCGGTAAAAAGTAATCTCATGTTTGAAAAAGAAGCAGTGAATTTTGCCCTAATGACAAGGGATTATCAAGAATTTTTAAAAACAAAAAAACTTATCGTAGATGCGCCTGACCCTAAAGAATTAGAAGAACAAAAAAAAGCTTTAGAAAAAGAAAAAGAAGCTAAAGAACAGGCGCAAAAAGCGCAAAAAGATAAAAGGGAAAAAAGAAAGGAAGAGCGTGCGAAAAATAGAGCCAATTTAGAAAATCTCACTAACGCTATGAGTAACCCACAAAATTTGAGCAATAACAAAAATCTTAGCGAATTTATCAAGCAACAACGAGAAAATGAATTAGACCAAATGGAACGACTAGAGGACATGCAAGAACAGGCTCAAGCTAATGCGCTCAAACAAATTGAAGAACTCAACAAGAAACAGGCTGAAGAGGCAGTTAGACAAAGAGCCAAGGATAAAATCAATATTAAGACAGATAAGCCTCAAAAAAGCCCTGAGGATAACTCCATAGAATTATCTCCTAGCGATAGCGCTTGGAGAACTAATCTTGTTGTGCGGACTAATAAAGCCTTGTATCAATTCATTTTGAGAATAGCTCAAAAAGACAATTTTGCTTCGGCGTATCTAACAGTCAAATTAGAATACCCACAAAGACACGAAGTCTCTAGCGTTATTGAAGAGGAGCTAAAAAAGAGAGAAGAAGCAAAGAGGCAGAGAGAATTGATCAAGCAAGAAAATCTTAACACCACAGCCTACATCAATAGAGTGATGATGGCGAGCAATGAACAGATTATCAACAAAGAAAAAATAAGAGAAGAAAAACAAAAAATTATCTTAGATCAAGCAAAGGCGCTAGAGACTCAATATGTGCATAATGCCTTAAAAAGAAACCCCGTGCCTAGAAACTACAATTACTACCAAGCGCCTGAAAAACGCTCTAAACATATTATGCCCTCTGAAATTTTTGATGATGGCACATTCACTTATTTTGGTTTCAAAAACATCACTCTCCAACCTGCTATTTTTGTGGTTCAACCTGATGGGAAATTGAGCATGACTGATGCTGCCATTGATCCTAACATGACCAATTCAGGATTGAGATGGTATAGAGTTAATGAAATTGCAGAAAAGTTTAAGCTCATTAAAGACAAAGCCCTTGTAACAGTAATAAATAAAGGCTATGGGAAAAATCCATTGACAAGAAATTACAATATCAAAAACTATGGTGAATTGGAGCGCGTGATTAAAAAGCTCCCTCTTGTCAGAGATAAATAAAAAGGCGTTAAGACATGAATGAAGAAAACGATAAACTTGAAACTTCTCAAAAAAACCAACAACATTCACCCCAAGATTTATCCAATGAAGAAGCGACAGAAGTCAATCATTTTGAAGATTCTTCAAAAGAATCCGAAGAAAGCTCAGATCATCATCTTGACAACCCCACAGAAACTAAAACCAATTTTGATGAATACGAGTTAGAAGAAACCCAAACTCAAATGGATTCTGGAGGTAATGAAACTTCAGAATCTAGCGATGGCAGTCTAGCAGACAAGTTATTCAAAAAAGCCAGAAAATTAGTTGATAATAAAAGACCTTTCACTCAGCAAAAAAATTTAGATGAAGAAACCCAAGAACTGAACGAAGAATACGATCAAGAAAATAATGGGTATCAAGAAGAAACTCAAATAGACTTAATTGATGATGAAACTTCTCAAAAAACCCAACAACATTCACCCCAAGATTTATCCAATGAAGAAGCGACAGAAGTCAATCATTTTGAAGATTCTTCAAAAGAATCCGAAGAAAGCTCAGATCATTATCTTGACAACCCCACAGAAACTAAAACCCATTTTGATGAAGACAAGTCAGAAGAAATAACTAACAACTCTAACGATCAAGAGATTATCAAAGGAAGCAAAAAGAAATATATTATTGGTGGCATTGTAGTCGCTGTTCTTATCGTGATTATTTTATTTTCTAGAAGCATTTTTCACTACTTCATGCCTTTGGAAGATAAAAGTTCTCGTTTTAGCAAAGACAGGAATCTTTATGTCAATGATGAAATCCAAATAAGGCAAGAGTATAACCGATTGCTGAAAGAACGGAATGAAAAAGGCAATATGATCGATAAGAATCTTTTCTTCAATGACGATCCCAATAGGACCTTATACAACTATTTAAATATTGCAGAAATTGAGGACAAAAACCCATTAAGAGCCTTTTATGAGTGTATTGGTAATGGTGGCAACTATGAAGAATGTTTGAAGCTTATCAAAGACAAAAAACTTCAAGATCAAATGAAAAAAACTCTAGAGGCTTATAATGACTGCATCAAAAATGCCAAAACTGAAGAAGAAAGGATCAAGTGTTTAGATTTAATCAAAGATGAAAACCTGAAAAAAAGCTTATTAAACCAACAAAAAATTCAAGTGGCGCTAGATTGTTTGAAAAACGCTAAAACCGATGAAGAACGAAACGAGTGCCTAAAACTCATAAATGACCCTGAGATCAGAGAGAAATTCCGTAAGGAATTAGGGCTTCAAAAAGAGCTTCAAGAGTATAAGGATTGTATCAAAAACGCCAAAACAGAAGCTGAGAAAAACGAATGCTTGAAAGGCTTGTCTAAAGAAGCTATAGAAAGATTGAAACAGCAAGCGCTAGATTGTTTGAAAAACGCTAAAACCGATGAAGAACGAAAAAAGTGCTTGAAAAATATTCCCCAAGACTTGCAAAAAGAACTACTAGCTGATATGAGCGTTAAGGCTTACAAGGATTGCGTATCAAAAGCTAGGAATGAAAAAGAGAAACAAGAATGCGAGAAATTGCTCACCCCTGAAGCGAAAAAAAAGTTAGAACAACAGGTTCTAGATTGTTTGAAAAACGCTAAAACCGATGAAGAACGAAAAAAGTGTTTGAAAGATCTCCCTAAAGACTTACAAAGCGATATTTTAGCTAAAGAGAGCCTTAAGGCTTATAAAGACTGCGTATCTCAAGCCAAAACTGAAGATGAGAAAAAAGAATGCGAGAAATTGCTCACTCCTGAAGCGAAAAAACTTTTAGAAGAAGAAGCCAAAGAAAGCGTTAAGGCTTATTTGGATTGCGTATCTCAAGCCAGAACTGAAGCTGAGAAAAAAGAATGCGAGAAATTGCTCACCCCTGAAGCGAAAAAAAAGTTAGAAGAAGCTAAAAAAAGCGTTAAGGCTTATTTGGATTGCGTATCTCAAGCCAGAACTGAAGCTGAGAAAAAAGAATGCGAGAAATTACTCACCCCTGAAGCGAAAAAACTTTTAGAGCAACAAGCGCTAGATTGTTTGAAAAACGCTAAAACCGAAGCTGAGAAAAAAAGGTGTGTCAAAGATCTCCCTAAAGACTTGCAGAAAAAGGTTTTAGCCAAAGAGAGCGTTAAGGCTTATTTGGACTGCGTTTCAAGAGCTAGGAATGAAAAAGAGAAACAAGAATGCGAAAAATTGCTCACCCCTGAAGCGAAAAAACTTTTAGAAGAAGCTAAAGAGAGCCTGAAAGCTTATAAAGACTGCCTCTCTCAAGCTAGAAATGAAGAAGAAAGGAGAGCTTGCGAGAAATTACTCACCCCTGAAGCGAGGAAACTCTTAGAACAAGAAGTTAAGAAGAGTGTTAAGGCTTATTTGGACTGCGTTTCAAAAGCTAGGAATGAAAAAGAGAAACAAGAATGCGAAAAATTACTCACCCCTGAAGCGAGGAAATTTTTAGCGAAGCAAGTGCTAAGTTGTTTGGAAAAAGCTGGAAATGAAGAAGAAAGAAAAGCATGTCTTAAAAATCTCCCTAAAGACTTACAAGAAAATGTTTTAGCCAAAGAGAGCCTGAAAGCTTATAAAGACTGCCTCTCTCAAGCTAGAAATGAAGAAGAAAGRARAGCTTGCGAGAAATTRCTCACCCCTGAAGCGARRAAACTCTTAGARCAAGAAGTTAAGAAGAGYGTTAAGGCTTATTTGGACTGCGTTTCAAAAGCTAGGAATGAAAAAGAGAAACAAGAATGCGAAAAATTACTCACGCCTGAAGCGAGGAAATTTTTAGCGAAAGAACTCCAACAAAAAGATAAAGCGATCAAAGATTGCTTGAAAAACGCCGATCCTAATGACAGAGCGGCCATTATGAAGTGTTTGGATGGTTTGAGCGATGAAGAGAAGCTCAAATACCTGCAAGAAGCTAGAGAAAAGGCTGTCTTGGATTGTTTGAAAACGGCTAGGACCGATGAAGAAAAAAGGAAATGCCAAAACCTTTATAGCGATTTGATCCAAGAAATCCAAAATAAAAGGACACAAAGCAAACAAAATCAATTGAGTAAAACAGAAAGATTGCATCAAGCAAGCGAGTGCTTGGATAACTTAGATGACCCTACCGATCAACAAGCCATAGAGCAATGTTTAGAGGGCTTGAGCGATAGTGAAAGGGCGCTAATTCTAGGAATTAAACGACAAGCTGATGAAGTGGATCTGATTTATAGCGATCTAAGAAACCGCAAAACCTTTGATAACATGGCGGCTAAAGGTTATCCGTTGTTGCCAATGGATTTCAAAAATGGCGGCGATATTGCCACTATTAACGCTACTAATGTTGATGCAGACAAAATAGCTAGCGATAACCCTATTTATGCTTCCATAGAGCCTGACATTACCAAGCAATACGAAACAGAAAAAACCATTAAGGATAAGAATTTAGAAGCTAAATTAGCTAAGGCTTTAGGCGGTAATAAAAAAGATGACGATAAAGAAAAAAGTAAAAAATCCACCACAGAAGCTAAAGCAGAAAGCAATAAGATAGACAAAGATGTCGCAGAAACTGCCAAGAATATCAGTGAAATCGCTCTTAAGAACAAAAAAGAAAAGAGTGGGGAATTTGTAGATGAAAATGGTAATCCCATTGATGACAAAAAGAAAGCAGAAAAACAAGATGAAACAAGCCCTGTCAAACAGGCCTTTATAGGCAAGAGTGATCCCACATTTGTTTTAGCGCAATACACCCCTATTGAAATCACTCTAACCTCTAAAGTAGATGCCACTCTCACAGGTATAGTGAGTGGGGTTGTGGCCAAAGATGTATGGAACATGAACGGCACTATGATCTTACTAGACAAAGGCACTAAGGTGTATGGGAATTATCAAAGCGTGAAAGGTGGCACACCCATTATGACACGCTTAATGATAGTCTTTACTAAAGCCATTACGCCTGATGGTGTGATAATACCTCTAGCAAACGCTCAAGCAGCAGGCATGCTGGGTGAAGCAGGGGTAGATGGCTACGTGAATAATCACTTTATGAAGCGCATAGGCTTTGCTGTGATAGCAAGCGTGGTTAATAGCTTCTTGCAAACTGCGCCTATCATAGCTCTAGATAAACTCATAGGCCTTGGCAAAGGTAGAAGTGAAAGGACACCTGAATTTAATTACGCTTTGGGTCAAGCTATCAATGGTAGTATGCAAAGTTCAGCTCAAATGTCTAATCAAATTCTAGGGCAACTGATGAATATCCCCCCAAGTTTTTACAAAAACGAGGGCGATAGTATTAAGATTCTCACAATGGACGATATTGATTTTAGTGGCGTGTATGATGTTAAAATTACCAACAAATCTGTGGTAGATGAAATTATCAAACAAAGCACTAAAACTTTGTCTAGAGAACATGAAGAAATCACCACAAGCCCCAAAGGTGGCAATTAATTCAAGAGAAAGGATAAAATATATTCATGTTATTAAACTCGGTTCTTTACAAAATAAAAGACAAAACCAACAACAGGCTCTTCTAGAGGATGTAGTGGCGGAAAAAACCAAGCAAAAACAATGAAAGGAAACAGCAATGGAACTCGGTTTCAATGAAGCAGAAAGACAAAAGATCTTAGACAGCAACAGATCTCTTATGGGAAATGCAAATGAAGTAAGGGATAAGTTTATTCAAAATTACGCCTCTTCTTTAAAAGATAGCAACGATCCGCAAGATTTTTTGAGAAGAGTTCAAGAGTTAAGAATCAATATGCAAAAGAATTTTATTAGTTTTGATGCTTATTACAACTATTTGAACAACCTTGTGTTAGCCAGTTACAATCGTTGCAAACAAGAAAAGACTTTTGCAGAAAGCACGATCAAAAATGAACTAACGCTTGGGGAGTTTGTTGCAGAAATTTCTGACAACTTCAATAATTTTATGTGTGATGAAGTGGCAAGAATTTCAGACCTAGTGGCTTCTTATCTGCCAA
>NZ_AKHP02000013.1:0-3181 GCF_000296015.2 Helicobacter pylori FD535 | reverse complement strand
GAAGCGTCTTCTCTAATGGCCGTGTGCGGGCAGCCTCCTGTTTCTACGCCAATGATCCTCTCTCGTGGCATCACCGAATTTTTACACATAAACTCCGCGTCTTCTTTGGTGTAAATATCATTAGTGATGACCGCCATGTCATAATCTTTTGACATGTGGCGCGTTAAAGCTTCAATCAAGGCGGTTTTACCGCTTCCTACAGGACCACAAACTCCAATTTTTACCATAAAATTCCTTTCAATTTGAGATTAAAATTCAAGACATATAAAGGCGCGAGTATAAACTCTCATGCTGCATCGCCTTAATGTCGTTTTGAACGCTTGCCGCACACAGGTGGCTTTCGTCTAGTTCTAGGGTTTTTTCTATGAGCTGGTTAAAAGGGCTTTGCAAGCTCAATAAGATTTTTTGCCCGTCGTTTTGAGATAGTGGGACGCTTTTAACGCAGTTGATCACCATGTTAGAAGTTTGCGCATAAAGATAATGCCTTAAAGCCTTTTTCAATTCAATCCCCAAACTCGCCGCAAAAACGCCATAGCTAGTGGCATGGGTGGGATCTTTGGTTTTTTGAGCGTAAGCGTTGAAAAATACACCCATGTCTAATTCGTTCATGGCTTGTAAGGTTTTAATGAAGCGATTGCCTAGCTTTTGATTGGCTAATCGTAATTCCATGGGGCTTGTGGATAGTGTAATGATTTCTTCAACCCCTAAGATCTTTTTTAAATCTTGTTGGAGGGCACTTTCATAGGTTAATTTCAAGCTCAGCATTTCCGTGTAAAGGAACTGGCTAGAGAGATTGGCTTTTAAATACTCTAAAGCGCTTTCTTTATGGGTAACCTTTTTTTGCTGGATGTAAGTTTCTAGCCCAAAAGAATGCGTGTAAGAGCCAATGGGGAACACCGCATCATTGACTTGTAAGATCAGAAATTCATTATCCACATGAGCATTGTTATCCGTCTTTGGAGTTTTTGGGGGCATACCCACGCTTTTTTTAGTGCTTTCCACGCTCTTTCCTTTATCCATCTGTTATTTTTCTATTTTTATTTTTCTATTTCATGACCACTTTAAAATCGCTCGCCAATGAGACCTTAAAATTAGGCTCACTATGGGGCATGCTCACGGTTAAGCGTTCTTTGGAATCCAGTTTTGAACTTAAAACACGACTTTGAACCCCTAGCTTTTCTAGTAACGCTAGTGTGGGCTTTTCAAATGGTGTTTTAAATTCAAATTGAGACTCGCCATAGTATAAAGCCGCATGGCGGTTTCCTATTTCATAGCATATTTTCGCTACCTCTGCCACGCTCTTAGCTTGGATGTGAATGACTTCAGAATCCAAGATATTAACGGCGATAATTTCCTTCTCTTCTTTCAATAAAATGTCCCCTTGAGAAAGACCCAACTTGGGAGCGTCTTTAAGGCGTATGGCTATGTCTTTGCCTTGCCTGGTTTTAAAGCGAGCGATTTTTTTCCTCGTTTCAAACCATTCCAAATCCACATAATCCACGCTGAAATCCAAGGGGTTTAAATCCCTTAGATTGCCTATTAAACGCTCTATGATCATCTCACACCCAGTGTTGGATAAAGAGTAACCAAGCAGGGATCCAAGCGGTTAAAATACCCTCAATGATAGCAAGCCATGGAGTGAATTTCCCTAAAGGGATTTTCAAGATGTTTTCAATGAAAGCGGTAAGCCACAAAACACCCCAAGCCAACCAAATGATCGCCCACCAATCGCCTTCAGTGATGCCTAACACTTTGTGGTCATCAAGCATATCGCTATAGTGGGATAAAATCGCAGCAGGAACCGTGTTGATCGCTACGAATAAGCTATACCAAGAGTAGGGTCTCCAATCCAAGCCAAAAGTGTGGTTGATAGCCGCATACAAGTAGGTGAAACCAAACAATAACCCAGTCGCTGGCCCATAGAAACTAGTCAAATGGTGCGATACTTGAGCAATATCTTCAGCACCTTCTACAGGGGCTGTAGGGTTGAGCGCGGAATAAGTGATGACAACCACATTACAAATAATGGAGAGTCCGCCCACAAAAAAGTTCATCACCGCAGTGCTTTTAGGATCGACTTTGGTTAACCCGCAAATCCCATTGCTGATTAAAACAATCCCAACATATAACAATACAAGTCCTAGCATTGCCTTTTCCTTCCAAACAAAAATTTTTACAACAAACGCACCTTACGAATAACTTTTGTTGCTTGAGCTAATCATAAAGAAAAATAGTAAATTGACAAAAAATAAAAACAAAAAAAAGCCCCCAATTTTTTGATAAACAAAAAATCAGAGAGCTAAAAACTAAGGATTTAAGGAGCGTTGCTCCTTTAAAGATCCTAGAAAATGCTAAAGAGTTGTGCCAAGCTCACTTTATTGGCTGGTTTAGAAGTTACTTCTTTGCCATCCACGAACACATGGTAAGTTTCAGGATTGACTTCAATGTGAGCGGTAGTGTCGTTGAATTGCATGTCTTTTTTAGTGATGTTTCTGCAATTTTTTACCGGCAACACTTGTCTTTCAAGCCCTAATTCTTCTTTAATGCCTTTGTCATAAGCCGCTTGAGACACAAAAGTGATGTTGGCATCGTATTTAGCTTTACCATGATGAGCGAACATTTCTCTGTAATAAACCGGTTGTGGGGTAGGGATAGAAGCGTTCGCATCACCCATTTGACTCAATGCGATGAACCCGCCTTTGATGATCATGTTGGGTTTCACGCCAAAGAATGCGGGACTCCACAATACCAAGTCAGCCACTTTGCCCACTTCTACAGAACCTACATACTCGCTAATCCCATGAGCGATCGCTGGGTTAATGGTGTATTTAGACAAGTAGCGTTTGATCCTGAAGTTGTCGTTATCGCCTTTTTCTTCTTTCAAGCGGCCAAATTCTTTTTTGTTTTTGTCAGCTGTTTGCCAAGTTCTGGTGATAACTTCACCCACACGACCCATAGCTTGAGAGTCAGAACTAGTGATGGAGAAAATCCCCATGTCATGCAAAGTGTCTTCAGCCGCAATAGTTTGAGGGCGGATCCTTGAATCAGCGAACTGAACATCTTCTTTAATGCTTTTATCCAAGTGGTGGCACACCATAAGCATGTCCATGTGTTCTGCTTCTGTATTCACAGTGAAAGGGATAGTGGGGTTAGTGGAAGCGGGTAGAATATTGTGCTCACC
>NZ_AKHP02000014.1:0-6084 GCF_000296015.2 Helicobacter pylori FD535 | reverse complement strand
CAGCCATTTCCATAGTTTGGATTCATGGCAAGACGCTAGAAGAGACAAATTCAGCGAGATGTTAGACAACTTGAAAAGCACTTTCAACGAGTTTGATGAAGCCGCGCAAGAGCAAATCGCATGGCTTAAAGAGAGGATTAGGGTTTTAGAAGAAGATTATTAAGGATGATTCATGGCTGAATGGAAAACGGACACAGAAGAAGTCAAAGAAATCGTTAAAAAATGCAGGGATTTTAAGGGATCCTTGCAAGAAGAAAGATGCGCTCCATTCATCAAAAACCTTGACGGATACGCGCGATAAATCCTAGTAGAACGCAAAAAAATTGAACTCCAGTTGCAAGGCGCTATAGAAGAATTAAAAAAAGCCAAAAAAGATCAAGGTGGCTTTTGGAGTTTCTTTTTAGAGGGTGCGAGAAGTTTTTGTAATATGGTTTCGAGAGTTTTCCCACCTGCTGAACTGGGTGCTGAAGCTTGTGATAAGGCTTTAAATTATATGGAAGAAAACACAGAAAAATGGGAAAGGAATGTGGAGCTGTTAGTTCAAGCACTTGAAATCTACTCTATTCAAGCCAAAGCGAGCGTGGAACTTGTAGAGAGAGCTTGGGAGGGCGTTAAAAAGTCGTTGAACTTTTATACCGATAAGCACCAGGAATTTATCAAGCGTTTGAATCAAGCGAGTGAAGCGATAGATAACGAATACAATATCGAGCCCCCAGAAATTTAAAAGAGTGCGATTTTGAAAGCCCTACGATTGTTTATAGCCCTAAAAAAAGCGTTTTTGATGAGCGCTTGAAAGATTTAAGGGAAGATTTTAGCTTTTCTTTATATGCAGATTTGAAAGATAAAATCCATCATAACGCTTTGTCTGGCGATGAATTAGAGTGCATGATAACCTCTAAAGAACAAGAATTTGAAAAGAATTTAGAGGATTTAATGCCAGGCTTTAGAGGTGAAACTAACGCCTTGTCTAGCGATGATTTAGAACGCATGGCAAGCTCTAAAGAGCGAGAGTTTGAGAAAAATTTAGAGGATTTAATGCCGAGTTCTTTAGGCGTGCCTTCTTATGATGAAAGCTTGTCGTTAGCCAAAGAGCGTTGCGTTAAAAATTGCAAGAAAGCTTTAAAAGACTTTGGCGAAAAAATCAAAGAATCCCCCAACGATTTGAACGCTATAAACGAAGCTTTTAACAACTTGGAAACAGAGTTAGAGCGCGCTACAGAAAATTTGATCCAAAAAATAGCGCCTATCTTAGAGCGGTATGAAAATTATAAGAAACAAGCGTTGGGTTATGGCGAGTTTTTAGAAAAAGAAAAAGAGGGCTTTATGGTAGATGATCAAAACCCCTATCCGGAAGAAGTCCGCTTTAATGAGTTGTGTTTAGCGGAGTTTGATAGCGTTTTTAGCGCCATTGTGCCTTTAGAAAATTTAGATAAACCCGCATGTGCTCATCATGCCTTAAAGGCTTTAGAAGCCGCGCTTAAAAATAGGGATTTGGGCTTTGATGCGACAGAACTAGAACAGATCGCAAAAGGATTCATTCCTAAGGGGTATTTGTGGCATTTTGACGCGAATGTTTTAGGGAACTTGGCGTTGGTGAGAGAAGAATTATTATTAAGCGTGAAACACACGAAAGGATACTTACTATGGAAACAATTCCTGCAAACTCAGAACTGAATTGGGAATTTGTAGAGCCGCTCAATGAAAACGCGTTGAGTGGGTTAGAAGATCAACTAAAAATGGGGTTGAGCGATGCGTTTAAGGACTTTGTCAAACGATCAAACTATGGTTTTAGCCAATGGCGTTCTTTTATGGTGGGCAATAAGTCTTACACATTCAAACATGTTTTGAACTTCAATTTAGAGGGCAAGGGCTTATTTATTGATTTTATGCAGAGTTTAAAAGAATGGTTAGAGCCTGAAGAAATCATCTTTGCTAATGACGGGTATGGGGGGTATTATCTTTTGAATACGGCTAGCGATGTGGTGCTGTTTTTAGACACTGATGATGGCTTAAAACATACGCTGTTGCACCTTAAAATATTTTTGAAAAAACTGGAATCAAGGGGTTAAAATGTTTTCTCATGAAGTTTATTTGGAGGGTTGCACCCTTGAATTAAGAAAGATTTGCGATGATTTTACAGAAAATGCCATGCAAGATGATTTAGGGCAGAAAATCAGAGATGAGGTGCTAGAGAGCATGCTAAAAATCGTGCATGATTTAGAAAATTTAGAGCAAGACACTCAAAGCCAAAGAAGAAGAATTAACGAGCAAATTGAAGACGCCAAGTCTTTGATGAAGCGAATTGATATGAATTTCCATTCACCAAGCGAGATTGAAAAGCTTGTGCGTGAAGCCAAAGAGCATGAAAAAGAAGCCAATAAACGCTATGATGAATATTTAAAATCTAAGGATAAAGAATGATTGAAATCAATGCATTGTTGCAAAAACTGGACGACGCCTTAGATAAAATTGTCCCTAAAAAAAGAGCCAGAGAGTTTTCTTAGGCCGATCGCTTCACAAATAGAGGAATACAAAAGAGTATCAGGCAGATTCAAGCGCAATTCACAGACGCGCCGCAATTCAATGAAACGAGTACTTACCCCCCATTTTTGAGCTGCGGTTTGTTGGAAATCAAAGGCAAGAACGGCGCTAATACAGATTTTTTATTGCCTAAAGTGTATCCTTTCCCCCCTAAAAGCTTGTATATAGAGCATGAAAAAGACGGGCAGTTTTTAAGAGAAATGCTCATGTGCTTACTCTCCAGCGTGCCCTTGGTGCAATTAGAAGTGATCTTAGTTGATGCGTTGAGTTTGGGGGGTATTTTCAATCTGGCGCGGCGGCTTTTAGATAAAAACAATGGTTTTATTTACCAGCAAAGGATTTTAACCGAAAGCAAGGAAATAGAAGAAGCCCTAAAGCATTTGTATGAGTGTTTAAAGGTTAATTTGCAAGAAAAATTAGCCGGTTATAAAGATTTTGCACATTATAATGAAAAAGAAAAAGACCGCTTGCCTTTAAAAGCGCTTTTTTAAGCGGGGTAGATGCCTTGAGTAAAGAAGCGCTTTATTATTTGGAAAAAATCATGCGCTTTGGCTCTAAAAATGGGGTTTTGAGCTTTGTCAATTTGGAGAGCGAAAAAAACAATAAACCCGCAGAAGATTTGAAACGCTATGCGGAGTTTTTTAAAGACAGGACAAGTTTTGAGCGCTTAAAATATCTTAATGTAGAAGTGATCAATGATCATGGGATCCAATCCCAACACATGCAAGACTTCGCTGATAAAATCAAAACGTATTACGAGCAAAAAAAAGCAGTCAAGAGGGAGCTGAAAGACTTGCAAAGAGACCAAGAATTTTGGACTGAAAGCTCTCAATCTGAAGTGTCTGTGCCAATGGGGTGGGATATTAACCACAAAGAGGTGTGTTTTGAGATCGGTGGAGCGCAAAACCACACGCTCATTTGCGGGCGCAGCGGGAGCGGGAAATCCAATTTCTTGCATGTGTTGATCCAAAACCTAGCCTTCTGCTATGCGCCTAATGAGGTCCAACTCTTTTTATTAGACTATAAAGAGAGGGTGGAATTTAACGCACACACAAACCCGACGATTTTAGAGCATGCGAGGTTGGTGAGCGTGGCGGGTTCGGTAAGTTTTGGCATGAGTTTTTTAAGCTGGCTTTGTAAAGAAATGCAAAAAAGAGCCAATCTGTTCAAACAATTTAATGTGAAAGATTTAAACGATTACCGAAAGCATGGCGGAATGCCAAGACTTATCGTAGTGATTGATGAATTTCAGGTGCTTTTTAGCGATGGTTCCATTAGAGAAAAAGACAGAGTGGAGGCGTATTTAACCACCATTCTCAAAAAAGGGCGTAGCTATGGGGTGCATTTAATTTTAGCCACTCAAACCATGCGCAGCACTGACATCAATAAAAGCCTTATGGCTCAAATCGCCAACCGCATCGCTTTACC
Organism: Helicobacter pylori FD535; assembly: GCF_000296015.2. GTDB lineage: Bacteria > Campylobacterota > Campylobacteria > Campylobacterales > Helicobacteraceae > Helicobacter > Helicobacter pylori_CT. The sequence goes on along the minus strand of NZ_AKHP02000014.1, from coordinate 2,115 downwards.
TATGGACGCAGAAGACAGCAATAGTATTTTGAATAATGACGATGCGGCTTGTGAGCTTGTCAGGCCAGAAGGCATTTTCAACAACAACGGAGGGCATCAAAAATACCACACCAAGATGAGTATCCCTAAAGCCCCTGATGATTTCACAGCGTTTATCAAAAAAATCCATGCAGAATTTAACCAAAGAAATCTCGTACCCATAGAGCATAAAATCTATAATGGCGAGACGGCTTTAGAAATGCCTAGCATCCTTAAGGCTAATGAAATGCGTTTGCATCTGGGCAAAGAAGCGGATTATGAGCAAAAGGACTTGATAGTTGAGTTTGAAAGTAACGAATCGCATTTGCTGGTGGTGAGCCAGGATTTAAGCACTCGCATCGCCTTAATGAAGCTTTTCGCTCAAAATTTCAAGACCGCCAACAAAGAGCTGCTCTTCTACAACGCCGAAAAACGCCTTGTGAGAGAACTTGATGGGTTGAAAAAACACCACATCACACCCATGCAAAGCCCTCTAGGGAGTGTTTTAGACACCACCATGAGCCCTAACAGCGTGCTGATGGTAGACAATTTAAACGAAGCCAAAGAATTGCACGACAAAATAGGGGTGGAAAAATTAAAATCGTTTTTAGAAAAAGCTACGGACAACGAGCGGTATTGCATCATCTTTGCGCATGACTTCAAACAGATTCAAGCTAATTACGATTCTGTCAAGTTAAAAGAATTGTTAAACAACCACTTCAAACAACGCCTGGCTTTTATGTGTAATGGTGAGAACTTGAGCGCTATCAGAAACGATTTGCCTTCATTGACAAACAAACTCAACGCGCTATTTATAGAGCTTTCTAAAGACAGCCATACTGAATTCAGGCCTTTTAGTTTATAAGGTCAAAAAAGGGGGTTAAAAAAAGAGAGGGGTTAAAAAGACTAAAGGAATTTAATCTTTTTGAAGCGCTTTTAAACCTTTTGCGTGATGGAACGAGCGATTTTTTCTCTTAAATGCAATAAGGGTTCTGAGCCTTTCGCTAAAGCTTTCATGCATAAATGAGAACTAGCGGTTTCACTCACTGCCCCATCCACTCCTTCGCTTTCTTCAATCCATTCTCGCACACCAGACAGCTCTATGGGGCAATTGATGATCACTAGATTCAAATAATGCGTATAGCCATCAAACATGCACATGTTATTTAAGTCGGTGGTTTTGGGATCTAAAATCGTGTTGTCATAATAGATGGGTTTCTCATCTTGTAAAACAGAGATTTTGGTGTGCAAGCGGTTGAATTTAAACAACTCATTGCGCGCCACTCGCCCTGCGACAATGATTTCACTATAGAGCAATTGAGAGCTAGAGCGCAAAGAAATCGTGGTGTTGCCCTTAAAATGCGCGTTTTCAAAGGGGATTAACGGGAAAGGCACGAAGTCTAAAAAAGCGTTTTCCCCCACAACAATGTGCATGTCTCTGCTGGCAAACCCGTCTTCAGTGTTGTGGATTTTTTCAAAGGATTGCGAAGTGATCCTTAGCTTGCAATTTGGACCGATGTTTAATTGCACATCTTGCGCATCGCCCCTCATCATGCCAGGGCTTACCGCTAAAAGCATGATTTCAGCTAAATCGTCTTTAGGGTAAAAGGGCGCCATGAGCTTAAAGGGGGGCGTGAAGAAATTGTCTTCAATCACGCACCGCCCGTCAGCCCCTACTTTGGTTTTTAACCTGAGCTTGGATTCTTGAGCGTAAGTGTTCATCAATCTTCCAATAAAGCGTTGTGCTTGATCCAAGCGATCACATCGTCTAGGCCTTCTTTAGCGCGGATATTTGTAAAAATAAAGGGCTTTTCGCCGCGCATTTTTTTAGAATCCCTTTCCATGACTTTCAAGTCCGCTCCCACATAGGGGGCTAAATCAATCTTATTGATGACAAGCAAGTCTGAGCGCGTGATTCCTGGCCCGCCTTTCCTGGGGATTTTATCGCCCTCAGCCACATCAATCACAAAAATCGTAAAGTCCGCTAGCTCTGGGTTAAAAGTCGCTGAAAGGTTATCGCCTCCGCTTTCAATCAAAAGCAATTCCAAATCAGGGAAACGGCCATGCATTTCTTCTACGGCTTCTAAATTCATAGAA
>NZ_AKHP02000015.1:0-4807 GCF_000296015.2 Helicobacter pylori FD535 | reverse complement strand
CCCCGATAATGAAGAGCTTTTAAAATCTGTTGAAGATCTTAAAGATCGCTTTAAAAAATTAGAAGACCTTGAACCCCTTATAAAAATCTCTCGTTGCATAGGACGCTTTTTTAGAAAATCCTCTAACGACACCCAAGAAAACTCAAAAGACGCTCAAAAAAGAGAGGAAGCACTTAAAAAAGTCCAAGAAGCAAACACCGCATTAAATAGAGAAAGAAATGATCTGGATAGAGAAAAAGATAAGCTAGCTAGTCAAAACACCGCACTAGCTGAAATAAATCAAAAACTAACCACAGAAAAAGACAATCTAAACAATCAGCTTAACGCATCACAAAAGCAAGTGAATGAGTTAAAAAACTCTCGGCAAGTTTTAGAAAATGAAAGAGCTGAGTTATTAAAAGAAAAAGAAAATCTAGCTAAAGACAAAACAGAACTGACTGATGAAAACACCAAATTACAAAAACAAATAAAATCGTTAGAACAATCTCAGGAAGCTTTAGAAAATGAAAGAGCTGAGTTATTAAAAGAAAAAGAAAATCTGACTAAAGAAAAAACAGAACTGACTGAAAAAAATAAAGCTCTAACCACAGAAAAAGACGAGTTAGAGCAAAAACACGCTCCATACAAAAAATTAGAAAGACTCTATGAAGTCTTTTTAGAAGTCAAAGGGTGCTTGAATTTTAACTTTGTAGAAAAAACTCATAGCGCAATGGATTTGATCGCATACGTTCTTAGCGACAGCAAATACTATGTAGAAAGCCTTTATAACAAAGCGAGCCAAGAATTAAGCGATAAGAGGAGCGATATAAGGGCGAAAAATTAGCCGAATTGTTTGATTCGCTTTTTGAATATATTAAGGATAATAAATTTGAGCGTTTGAAAGAGCCAAGCGCTTATGACTCTACATGCAAAAGGCTATACCCAGAGCAAAACACTTCTAACAAGATGCAAAGAGTGGTCTTAATAGGATATAACTACGATAAAAAACACCGCCATATTACACTATCGTGGATATGGGATCATAAAATGGGAACATTCATTGAAAAATGCTTTGGCTTCTATCCAGTGAGGAAAGAGTTAGAAGCCCGCATCAGTGGGTTAGAAAATTCTAACAATCAATTAAGGCAAAAAAACGACAAACTGTTCACAACAAAAGAAAGGCTGACTAAAGAAAACACCGATCTAACCAACAAAAACAATGAGTTATTTAAAGAAAACGAAAACTTATCTGTAAAAGTCAGTGGGTTAGAAAATTCTAACGATCAATTATGGCAAGCTAGAGAAAAGCTGAAAACAGAAAAAGCCGAATTGTTAAGAGAAAAAGAAAATCTAACTAAAGAAAACACCGATCTGACTAACAAAAACACCGAGCTGAAAACCGAAAACGACAAGCTCAACCACCAAGTTATCGCGCTCACTAAAGAGCAAGATAGCCTAAAATATGAGCACATGCAATTGCAAGATGCGCATGGGTTTTTAGAAGAATTATGCGCTAATTCAGAAAAAGACAACCAATACCTAACCGACAAACTCAAAAAGTTAGAAAGCACTCAAAAAAATTTAGAAAACTTTAACGATCAATTGTTGCAAGCTAAAGAAAATCTAGCCGAAGAAAACGCCGAGCTGGAGCGAGAAATGGCGCGCCTGAAGAGCTTAGAAGCCACAGACAAAAGCGAGCTGGATTTGCAAAACAGGCGTTTTAAAAGCGCGATAGAGGATTTAAAACGCCAAAACAGAAAATTAGAAGAAGAGAATATAGCGCTCAAAGAGAGGGTTGATAGCTTGAAAGAGCAACTCTCAAAACAACCAAAACCACAATAAAGGAGAAATAACATGGTAACACCCTTACAAAGTTTAAGACTGCCTATTGGCCACCCGTTAGTAAAGATTTTGTGCGATCTGTCTTTAAACAATAAAGCTGCATTCAATGAAAAAGCTCCGATTAATTTCAAAAAAGAAGTGTCAGAAGAAGAACAAATCAAGTTCTCAAGCAAGCGCTAAGAGCGCTCCATGCGATTGCCAATAATGAGGCTTCTTCAAGGTATCTTTCTGATGAGAATCAAAAATTCATAGAGGATTTAGCAAAAGCTGAAAAGATCACTCATGAGATCGTAGAAAAAGCCTTAGAAATCGTTTCTTATAGCGATGTGGATGTGGATTTTGAAAAATTTAAAGAAAAGATGCTCAATGTGGATAGCATAGCGGTAGGCCTTAAGAGTTATAGTCAAAGCCAATTGCTTGATTTAGATGGAGGGCTTTGGGATTTAGAAGTGCCTAGCTTGTCTAAAGAAAGCGTAACCTTTAGGTTTGATAATTTACCCAAAGACCATAACGGCAAAGAAGTGAATTTCTATGCCCGTTCAAGTTTGAAAGATTTAAACAAGACTGGCGTTGTCGCTATTGACTTTGGGACTAAAAGCACGACTGCAAGCTATCTGGATAAGCACGGAACACCCCGCTTGCTCTCTATTGGCGGGGATGTGGATACAGAGAGCTTGGAAAAGTTTGAAAACCCCACGATAGTAGAGTTCAGAAACAAAGAAAAGTTTCTTAAAGATTACAACGCATTAAATCAGCGCCCTTTCACAGAAAAGAACGATATGGAAGTGGCGCATGAAGCCCAAAAGAATCTTACAAGCGCTAAAGGGAATGATTTGTATCGGTTTTTTTCCAAATCAACACCATGGAAAATGGCGTGTTTTTGAAATACTTTTTATCCTATCCCATCAAGTATGAAAAGCATCAAGCGGAAAAAATCAGAGAGAGTTTTGAAAAAGGCTTGAAAAAATCCTTACCCAGGCATGTTTTTGACGATGAAAAAAACGGCTAAAATGTTCAAAGTGGAATTAAAAGCGAGCGAGCCTTGCGCGTATGCCCTTAGCGCTTTAAAAAGCTACGGGTTTTTTAAATCAGCCAAATTAGACAATCCCGTTTATTACGGGGTGTTTGATTTTGGGGGCGGGACGACGGATTTTGACTTTGGCAAATGGGAAAAAGCACTAACCCTAAGTCCGCTTACAAAATGACGCATTTCAGCAGCGGAGGGTATAAATTTTTAGGCGGTGAAAATCTATTGGAATTATTGGCTTTTGAAGCGTATGCCCAAAATTTTGAAACGCTGAAAGAAAAAGGCATTGTCATCGCTAAGCCCAACTATGACCGGATCGATACGCAACGCTTTGGATCTTTTATGCAAAACTCCAGAGAAGTGCGCTTGAATTTGCAAACGATTGCTTCTAGTTTGCGCCCCTTTTTAGAAAATTTAAACGCTGACATTGTAGAAAAGATAGAAGAAAATGAAGAGTTTGAGATAGACAAATTTGAAAAGGATTTTAAAATCAGCCTGTTTGATAGGAATGGGGGAGAAAAAGCAGAAATCGAACTCGAAGTTGATTGCAAAGAGCTTTTAAACCTCTTAAAAGACAAGATAGATGACGGCGTTGCCAATTTCTTTGCAGGATTTTCTAAAGTGATGGCTGAAAATATTGACGATGAGTGTCGGGCGTTTCATATTTTCTTAGGAGGGAATGCGAGCAAATCGGTGCTGGTCAAACAAGCGTTTGAAAACGCCAAAGAAAAGCAGCTCAAAGATTACAAGCAAAAGACTTCTAAAGAGGATTTCACGTTCATTATTTATGAGCCGCTAGGCACAGAAGAATCAGACAAACAGATTTTAGAGCTGACAGGAGAAGACATTTCTAAGATCCCGCCTTATTTAAAGCCCACTTGCAAAACCGGGGTGGCTTTCGGGCTTTTAGAAAGCAGGAACAAAGTAGGCGGGATTGAAATGCCCTCTATCAATTCCAATCCTGTGTTTAAATACGATTTAGGCATTGAGAGAGAAGGGAAATTCCACTCTAGAATCAGTCGGGATTCTCTAAAGCCTGATGAATACCAGATTTTCCAAACTAAAGAGGAATGGGGAGGCTTTGATGGGTTAGAGATACGCTACAGCGACAAACCCTTAGCCAACACCAACACTTTAAGCATTCAAGACGCACAACTCATTTTTATAGCGCTAGAAGAGCATGAAGAAGTGGATGTGAAGGTGTGCTGCGTGGATTCACAAAGCATTAAAGTGGGGCTGTTTAAAGGCGATCAATTAATCTATGAAAGCGAGGTAGAAAAATTATGATGGCTAAGAACGCGTATATGTTTGTCGTGATTGAATAAAGCGTTATGGTATTCAAACACGCCAAAGACAAGGGGCTAATCCCTATTTTTGAAGGCTTTTTGCCTTTAAAAGAGGGCTTTTTGAAAAATTTTAAAGAGCGTTGCAATTTGGAATTTTTAGAAAACTTAGACCTTTTGTTTTTGTATGACTACCAATGTTCAAGCGAGGTTTTTTCCTTGTGTAAGGAACTGAAAAATTCCATCTGGGACAGGAAGCTTGTGGTAGCGTTGGTGGAGGCTTTAGAGAGGTTTAAGGATTGGAATTTGTCGCTCAAAATAGAAGACAAGCGTTCTAATAGCTTGGGTAATGGCGCCAAAAAATTGCTCACCAACGCTGATTTAGGGAGTAGTCATAAAATAATCGTGATAGACAGCATGAAAACATACCACCAAAGCCAGCAAGAAAAATATAAAAGAGAAAGAGGCCAAGCACAAGAAGTGGAAACACCCCCTAGCTATGGGGGTGGAAGCATTAGAATCAGCGGCGATAAAAAGCCCGATTCTAATGAAGAAAATTTTTAAAAGAAAGGACAACAGATGAGCAGAGTGCAAATGGATACCGAAGAAGTCAGGGAGTTTGTGGATCATTTAGAACGCTTTAAAGAGTTACTGAATGATGAAGTGAATGGCTTGA
>NZ_AKHP02000016.1:0-7507 GCF_000296015.2 Helicobacter pylori FD535 | reverse complement strand
CTATCCGTATCATCGCCCTTGAGATAGCCATAAGAATACCACAGCACTTGTTTAGCCCCTAATTCCTTTTTAAGCATGTTTTCTATTCCATTTTGATTCAAATGGGGGTTACGATTTTTTTCTAGCAGGCATTGGGTGTTGGTTAAAATGCTCCCGGCCCCATCGCTTTCTATGCTCCCGCCCTCTAAAACATAGGGCATCGTTTTTAAAGGGTGTTTTAAAAACCCTAAACTTTTGAGTTTGAAATTCACCTGATTGTCTAAATTGGACGGGTATTTTAACCCCCAACCATTAAAACCAAAATCCAAGCACTCTAAAACGCCATGATTTTCAATACTGATCGCTCCAAAATCCCTAGCCCATGTGTCGTTAGTGTCGACCTTTGCGATCTCTACACCAGATAAATTTTTAAGCATCTCATAGCCGATAATATCGCTAGTATGGACGCACACTAACACCTGAGCGTGTTTGGCTATGGTTTGAATGATGTTTAAAAAACTTTCCCTAGCCTCTTTGATGCAATACGCCCAGTCGCCAAACTCATGGGGGAACGCCATTAGAATCGCTTGGATTTTTTCAAACTCCGCTAACATTCTTTTCATTCAAAATATCCTTTTAAATAACTATAACACAATCTCATTCAAATAGCGTTTTTAAAACAGATTCAAACGCTTTTGTGCGGTTTGAAAATATTCTTTTTCTGATTCTATACCGATAAAATTCCGTTCTAAATTTTTGCACGCTAAGCCGGTGGTGCCGCTCCCCATGAAAGGATCTAGCACGATGTCATTAGGGTTTGTGTGGATGGAAATGATTTTTTCCATTAAGGCTAGGCTTTTTTGCGTGGGGTGTTTGGTCTTTTCAATTCCGCTCACCACAGGGCTTTTTAAAATCAAGGGTCGTAAATATTTTTCATTTTCGGGTTTATTAAACACCCATTTAGCTTTCTTTTTAACCGCCCACAGGGCAAATTCCGTGTCCTGGACATAGCGCCGGTTAAGATTTCTTGGCATGGGATTATTTTTAACCCATTGGATAAAGTCTTTGACCACAAAGCCGTTTTCTTCTAAAAAATCAGCGATATAGCTTATAAACCTGTAAGAGCAAAAAATAACCATGCAGCCGTTTGGATTGACTAAGGGGGCGTAGCGCTTGATCCATTCTAAAAGCTTGAAATTTTTATCCCATTCCCCAAAATCTATGCCTTGCCTTTTAGCGCTCTTTAGGGTGGAAAAATGGTTTTTAACCGAAATGTTATAAGGAGGATCCGTAATGATCGCATCCACTTTTAAATTTTGCTGGTAAAAGTCTTTGATGATTTCAAAAGCGTCAGCATGATGGATTTGTATCATTTTCTTAAGCTTTTTAAGATCGCTTTGCCTAAGGCTAGGGCCAGAAGAGGAGGCACAGCGTTGCCGATCTGCTTACAAACGCTCGTTTTATTGCCATAAAAGATATAGTTATCGCTAAAACTTTGTATCCTGGCGGCTTCTCTGGGCGTGATAGAGCGGTGCAATTCAGGGTGGGAGTTGGTGCCATTGCTTGGAGTGTCAAATTTCTAAAATTTCATTGGTAGCAACACATTCAAACCCCTCTTCTAAAAGCTCGTAGCACCCCACTCCTGCCCCAGAAAATAAAGAAATATAGGTTAAGGTTTGATTAAAGAGCATGGGGGGATTAAGGATTAAATTAAACTCATTTGAAGCATTAACGTTTCAAGCTCTCAATTTCTTTAAGCATGGTTTCAAAAGCCTCTTTAGTGCCTGCTCGCACGCTAGAAAACAAACTAAACACCACAATAGCTACGCTCGCTGCAATAAAGCCCGGAACGATTTCATAAATATCCAAAAAGCTTTTGCCAAATTTATCGTATAAAATCACCGTGCTAGCCCCAGAGAGCATGCCAGCAATCGCACCAATGCGTGTCATTCTTGACCAAAAAAGCGAGAATAAAATCACAGAGCCAAAACTCGCACCAAAGCCAGCCCATGCGTAACTCACGATGCTAAGAATGCTAGCGTTTTTATCCGTTGAAATGAAAAAAGCGATGCAAGCCACCCCTAAAACCGAAAGCCTAGAAATAACCATCACTAATTTTTGGGGAGCGTCTTTATTGAAAATCGTCGCATAGAAATCTTCAGCAATGGTAGAAGAGCTTACAAGCAGTTGCGAACTGGCCGTGCTCATCACCGCCGCTAAAATCGCGCTCAATAAAATGCCTGTGATCCAAGGGTTAAAGAGCAATTGACTCATCACAATGAAAATCTTTTCAGGGTCTTCTAAGCTCAAATCAAATTTATGCGTATACGCAACGCCTAAAAGCCCCATAACGCATGCCCCAATCAAAGAAATAACCATCCAAGAAATCCCAATAGTGGTCGCTTTAGGGACATCTTTAATGGAGCGGATAGACATGAAACGCACTAAAATATGGGGTTGCCCAAAATAGCCTAACCCCCAAGCAAGGCTTGAAATAATGGCGACTACGCTAGAGCCTTGCAAGAAAGAAAGGTTTTCAGGCTTGATTTCTCTAATGATCTTAATCCCCTCTCCAATCCCTCCAAGATGGATTATCATAACGATCGGCACCACGATCAAAGCGCTCATCATCAAAAGCCCTTGAATCAAATCCGTCCAACACACCGCCTTATACCCTCCTAAAAAGGTGTAAGAGACAATGATTAGCGTGCCAATGCTTAAAGCGTAGGTGTATTGAATGCCAAAGGTCGCTTCAAAGAGCTTAGCCCCACTCACCAGCCCTGAAGAAATGTAAAAAATAAAAAAGATTAAAATCACAAAAGCTGAAATCAAGCGCAAGATGTGTTTGTCATCGCTAAAGCGCGTTTCAAAATAATCTGAAATGGTGATGGAATGAGCGATCACGCTCGTATAAATGCGTAAGCGTTTGGCCACAAAAACCCAGTTAATGAGCGCGCCCAAACTCAACCCTATGGCGATGTGTGAGTTGATTAAGCCCCCCACATATAAAGCTCCAGGTAATCCCATTAAAAGCCACCCGCTCATATCGCTCGCCCCCGCGCTCAAAGCGCTAATCACAGGTCCCATAGAACGATCGCCTAAGAAATAATCTTCAGTCGTTTCATTTTGTTTGTAAAAATAAAAACCAATATAGAGCATTAACAGCGAATAAACGATAAACATCGTAACAATAGGGGTGCTTAAAACAACATGTCCCATTTTGATCTCCTTATTTAATACAATATTTATTTTTCAGCACAGCATGATTTGTGGCAAGTGGGTTGCCTTAAAACCCTTGAGCCTAAATTCCCGTAACGATGATAAGAGATGCTAACCGATCGCTCTAAGTGGTAATATAACAATTCAAAACGCCCGTTCAAGCAGGGTTTAGCCGTGGCTAAAACCATCCCTAAAGCGCTCGCTTGTTCATGCAATAAATCCAAATCGTTTTTTAGATAACGGACACGATTGAAAGCGTTCAATTTCTCGCTGAATTTTTGCAAGCTTTCATAAACAATAGGGGCGTTTGCTTGGAGCACTTTTAAACATTCTAAGAAAAAGGTTAAATCTTTGTTCGCTCGTTCGTTTTCTGTGCTGATCGTTAAAGGGATTTGAGAAATTAAGCATGCTAAAGCAATGCCTAACATGTCGCTCAAAGTGTCCTTTTCGGTGATGCGATAGCCCACGCTTTTAACTTTAGTGTAGGAAAAAAGGTTGTCTTCGCCTCTGATTTTGACATAGTCTTTAGCTTGGCTGAATTCATGCTTATAATGATAAGCGTAGCTCTTCGCCATAAAAATCGCACGCTTCAACTCATGCGTATGCTCATCATAGCCTTTTTGAGTCAAGCCCTCTAAAGCTTCGCTTAAGGGGTTTTTTAGGGCGTTTTCATCTTCTTCTTCTTGGTGAATATTCACAAACTGCGTGATATAGTTAAAAATACCCACCTTCCTCCCAAACCCTACAGCGGATTTTTTAACCCCTCCAAAAGGCTGGCGCAAAACGATCGCTCCTGTGGTGGGTTTGTTGATATAGATATTACCGGCTTCAATGCGTTCTAAATAATATTCCCACTCCCTTTCGTCCAAAGACTCTAACGCGCTAGTCAGCCCGTAACCGGTGGAATTGACTATTTCTATCGCTTCGTCTAAATCTTGTGCTTTCATCACGGATAAAATGGGCGTAAAAAGCTCAGTTTGGTGCGTGAAATCGCCTTTTTTAGTGCCGTATTTGATGCTTGGCTTCATCAAATAGGGGTTATCATTGATAAAGCTTACCGGGATTGTGTAATTTTCATAGCTTTTCAATTCCTCTATGGCTTTGATGACCTTTTCATTGGGCTTGTCCGCTAGAGCACCGATTTTGTTTTTGAAATCAAAAGGATCGCCCACGCTAAGGCTTAGAGTCGCATCTATTAGAGTCTTTTTAAAGTTCTCATCTTCATAGACTTCTTTTTCTAACACTAAAAGCGAAGTGGCGGAGCATTTTTGCCCCGAATTGCTGAAAGCTGAATGGATAACATTCTTAATCGCCTGATCTCTGTCTGCCATTTTGCTCACAATAGTGGCGTTTTTACCGCCTGTTTCAGCACTCAAGGCTAAAGTGGGGTTAGCCTCTAGCATTTTATAAGCGGTGTCTTCGCCCCCTGTTAAAATGGCAAACTTGATATTTTTATCTTTTAAAAGATGTTCGCTAATATCGCTCCCTTTAGAGGGCAAGTAAATGAGCGCATCTCTAGGCACGCCCGCATCCCAAAAGCACTCACAAAGCTTATAGCCCGTTACGCTAGACAAGCTTGAGGGCTTGTAAATCACCCGATTGCCAGCGGCTAGGGGGGCAGCGATAGTGCCTACAGAAATGCCCACAGGGAAATTCCATGGGGCAATGACCACGCCCACGCCTTTGGGGGTGAATTTCGTTTTTGTGTTTTGCTCTTGTAACACCCTTAAACTATAAGGGTAAAACTCTAAAAAGTCAATGGCTTCGCTCACTTCAGCGTCCGTTTCAGCGAAAGTCTTACCCACTTCTAAAGCCGAAATCCCTATTAAATCGCCTCTCCTTTCTCTAAAAAGCTGGGCGGTTTGACTCATTAAGGCATGGATTTCTGTAAAGCTTTTTTGACTGAAACGGCTCTTATCGCTTTGAGCTACTTCTAGGGCTTTTAAAATCGCTCCCTTATCCGCTAAATGCACGCTAGCGATTTTTTTATGATGGATTTTATCAAAGACTTCTAAAGGGGTTAAATTCGGATTTTCAAACCTCCCGTCTATTTCTGGGTAAAGCTCTAAAATAGGAGCGTTACGCATTTTCTCGCGCACTTTTTTAGCCCATTCTCGGTTGGCTTTTAAAATAAAATCGGTATCGCTTTCGTTTTTAAAGGAGTGGTTTGGGTAGGTGGTATGCCCGCTTTGTTTGGCGTTCCTGTCTTGAGTCCTGTGGGTGGCATTGTCTAAAGTGGCGATTCCTTTAAGGCTGTTTAAAAAGCGTTGTTCTTGGTCTTTCCATTCGCTCGTGCCTACTTTGAGGTTAAAGAAAGCTTTCATGAAATTATCGCTTGAGGTGTTTTCATCTAACCTCCTCACCAAGTAAGCGATCGCGTTGTTAAAATGCGCTTCATCGCACACCGGCGCATAAAGAATGAGTTGGTGCATCTCTTTTAGTTCCTGGCTCGCTTGCAAGCTCATGCCCTCTAGCATTTCAAAGCTGAAATGCTCTAACACAACAGGGTCATTAATAGCATGGATGCGCGTATAGACATAAGCGATTTCAAAAATATTGTGGCTCGCTGCGCCAATATGAATGTATTTATAATTATCGCCCTCTAAAACAAAATCCAACATTTTATTGTAATTAGAATCGGTGTCTTGCTTATTGGAAAATGTGGGTAACGCCCAGTCTTTTACGGAAGCGATCGTCTCTTCGCTCTCCATGTTCGCTCCCTTAACAAAGCGGATTTTAATGGGCTTTAACCCTTTTAAAACCCTTTCTTTAGAAAAAGCATGCAGTTTTTTCAAATATTCATAAGAATCCGGGATATAGGCTTGCAACACAATGCCAGCGTTCAGATCAAATTTAGCGATAGACTCCATAAAAGACTCCACCGTGAGCTCTAAATCCCTAAACTCCTCCATATCCAAATTAATGAATTTAGGCATGCCTTGCTTTTTTTCTTCTTCTAAAGCCAGGGCATAAAGAGCATCTAGGCGTTTGACAATCTCTTTTTTAGAGTATTCAAAATCAAGGATATTGATTTGAGAAAAAATCGTCGTGATTTTAATGGAAATGTATTGGATGTAGTTGGACTTTAGGGCTTGAGAGTATTTTTCAAAACGCGCATTAGCTTCTTCTTCGCCTAAAACCTCTTCGCCAATAAAATTCACATTCAAAATGATTTTTTCATTCTTTCTTTTTAAAATCCGCTCTTTTAATTGGCTCTCTTCTTGATCCAAGACCATCGCTTTCGTGTCGCTTCTGATTTTATTGACAAAGAAAGGCACGCTCATATCAGGGAGCATTTTCCCAAAGCTCAAAAACCCCATTAAAAGCAATTTTTCAAAGGGAGAAAAAATCTCACGGCTTTTGTATTTGTCTAAAACATGCTCAATCATTTCAAAGCGGGCTTTATTGTCTAAGCATCTAAAACTCCGATCCATAAGCTCTATGAGCATGACTTTGTTTTCAGGGTTGTTTAAAAGCTTTTGCATTTTAGAGTGGAACGCTTTTTCTTGCTCGCTCAAATGGTTACTGATACTATCTTGCAGTTTTTTGGCTAATTCTAGTGAATCGCCAATGATTTTTTGCATGAGCTTACCTTTTATTTAAGAATTTGGCTTGATTGTAGCATGTTTTAAGCGGGTTTTTAGGCGGTCATTTTTAATAATGATTTTTAATTTATGATTGTTTTCATACTAAATGAATTTAATTATTAAAATTGATTTGTTTAGAAGTGGTAATTATTTACCGCTTAAGACAAAAATTAGAGGAATTTTTTATCGTTTTAAAAGTTCATTTACTTTTCGTTTAAAAATGAATTTTATCATTCTCGCCGTGTAATTTAAAGTTTAGCTTATTCAATTAAACGATTTTAAATTAAACGGATTTACAAGAAATTTTACAAAACAAAGGATATAAAATGAAAACAATTAAAAATGGTATTATGATCGGCACACTCGGTGCGTTGTTATTGAGCGGTTGTTCTAGCTTTGATACTCAGCGTTTTGCTTGTCTTCCTAAAGACCATTCTCTAAAAGACGCTTCTACCAAAAAAGAAGTGCAATACACGCCTAAGGGCTTTTTTGACCCTTATTCTTCTAATTTAAACCACTGGGATTCTACATTCTAGGGGTTTGTTAAGAGGGGGCGAAAAAGGGGGGGATAATAAAGCTCATTTTAAGTTTTCTCAAATTATAACAATCATCTTTTTAACATTGATATAGGATAAAAGGAGATATTTTTATGAGTGGCGTTCATAGTGTAGAAAACACGAATACAGAAAATACGAATATTTCAAGAACGACTGCTTCCACCC
>NZ_AKHP02000017.1:0-112107 GCF_000296015.2 Helicobacter pylori FD535 | reverse complement strand
AAAAAAAAAAAAACACTTTTTAATGTTATAATCTATCCTAAACAATATAAGGGGTTTTTATGGCAAATGAAGTCAAAGGCGTAGATCGTCCATTAAAAGATATTTTAGCTACAGCACTTGTTTCTTATTACCAAATCCCTGATTACCAACGCCCTTATCAATGGACAGAAAAAAACTGCGAAAAACTTTTAGACGATTTGTTTTCTAGCTATGAATATTATAAAGGAAGCGGTTATTTTTGCGGCTCGTTAGTTTTAATCGTAATTAACACAGATTCCGAAACTAACGCTGAAACCTATGATATTGTGGATGGCCAGCAACGCTTAAGCACTTTCATTCTGCTTGCAAAAGTTTTAGCCACCCTCTATGATAAAGATTTAAACCCAACTAGCAGAGAACTTTTAGAAAAGAGTTTGTGCGATATTGATGGAGAAAAAAGGGAGCGGTTGCATTTTAACATTATGGGGCTTAACGCTAAAGATGATTTTGTGTATGCATTAGAACATTTCAACGACTCTCAAGCAAGCAAGAATAAAAATAATAAGAACAATTACCTAAAAAATGCGATTTGTTTAAAAAACTATCTTAAAGAGAAAGAGATTAAAGACATTAACGATTTCATTAAGTGGTTGTATTTTAAGGTCGTATTTATCAAAACCACTTGCCCCAATGTAAGTATGGCGTTAAGGATTTTTAGTGTTTTAAACGCTAGAGGTTTGCCCTTGCATGCGATAGATGTTTTTAAGGTGGAGTTACTAAAAAAACTCGCTAACAAAAAGGATCAAGAAGAGTTTGTGTCTCGTTGGAGTGCCTTGCATCAAAAATGCTCAGGGAATGAGTCAAAATTTCCAAAGAGAAAAGAGAACAAGCGAGAGAAGAATGCCACAGAAACCTTATTAAGCTGGTATTTAACCTATCTCAATCCGGTAACTAGTGGGAAAAGCATGGAAGAAAGGCTTGCCGATCAGTTTGAAAGGCTTAATAAACCCCCTTTAGAATACTTTAAGGGCGTAGAGGATTTTTACAATGCTTATTGTAAGGTGTTAGAAATGCAAGATTGGCATGCTCATTTGCTTTCTTATCTAGCCTCTGATTTTTGGCGCGTTATTTTGTGCACTAGCATATTGCACCATTATAGCGATCAAGACATAGAGGCTTTAAAGGAGTTGTTGGTCAAGCTTTACTACCAAAATTGGGTTGCAGAGCAAAAAGAACCTAAAAAACAAACTAATTGCAACATTATTAAAGCCCTAAAAGAAAAGAAAAGCGTAGAAGACATCGCTTCTATTGTGAAAAAATATTTAGATGATGATAATAATAAGGTAACACAAAACTTTAGAGAAAAACTAAAAGATGACCGTTTGTATGAAAAACACAAAAGGGCTTCAAAAAATTCATGGATCAGACCCATTCTTATTCTAGTGGAATATTTCATGAGCGATGATCCTAGACCTAAACGCATTGAAAAGAACGATTTTCATGTCGAACATATTTTGCCCCAAAACCCCGGTCCTTCAAGCCAATGGGTTAAAGACTTTAGCGAAGAAGAAAGGAAATTATACACGCATTCTTTAGCCAACCTCACGCTTTTAGGAGGCACGAAAAACACCAAAGCTTCAAATTTGGATTTCAAAGATAAAAAGAAAATCTACATGGGAGAAGAAATCACGCTAGGCAAGAAGAAACCTTTTAAGGTGATGACTTGCTATAAGATGACCATAGATATTGCACACCACTACACAGAATGGACGCCTAAAAGCTTAGAAGAAAGAAAAGAAGAGCTGATTCAAATCATTGAGAGTGCGCTTGAGCTCTAGGGCCACACCCTAGAAAGTGAACACATAATTCACGTACCATGAATACACGCGCCTAAACCCTATATCCAAATTTTTCGCAGTGATATAGGGGTTTTTCTTTAGCATGGGGAATTTCACGCCCGCTTCAATGCTAGAATGCTTTAAGATCCTTAAGCGAGCCCCCACATTGAATAAAAATTGGAAAGAAGTGGCTTTTTTGCTCACCAAAGCTTGTTCCACTAAAAGGCTCTCAAAACTCGGCGTCGCCATAAGCCATGAATTGCCGGCCAATTGCACCCCACCAAAAGCCCCCAAACTCATGATGCCGTTATTGATGACATTGACCATCACATCTACAGCCCCCCCATAAGTGAGCATGTTTGGCTCAAAGGTTTTGGGATCGGCGATGCTCGTTAGACGATTGATTTCTTGTTTCCCAAGAATTTGACCCGCCACTTGTGTTGCTTCGCTGTTATAGTTAGGGTTTTTAAGCCTGATAGAATTGGCATGGGCGTAGTCAAAAAACCCATAAAGGCGCAAGCCAAAGTGTTTTTCAAAGAAAAATTGATACCCTAAAAGCGCGTCAAACCCCTTGATAGTAGCGTTAGTGGCTTGTTTTTGAGAATTAATATCCGCATGCATTTGGGCTTGTCCTTGCAAATAACCCGCCCCTAAAAAAACGCCATTACCATCCATAGCTAATAGCGCATTGACAGAAGCAATCAAAGCTAACAAAGATTGAGAAAAAAATTTTTTCATGTGTGATTCCTTAACATAATGCTTACATTCTTAAAAAGAATACCCAAAAAACAATTAAAAAAGTTTGAAAAATGAAACATTAATAAAAATAAAAACTCCTTATGAATTTCACATAAGATGATAAAAAAGCGGCTAAAACCCCCTTTTTTAAAATTTTGTTTCAAGCTTTAAGCTACAATATACGCATGAAAGATTCACCTCAAACTATCGGCGTGTTTGTGCGGCCCACTCATTATCAAAACCCCCTTTTTGAAAAGCTAGAACAAGCTAAAGAATGGGTTTTAAGGCTTTTAGAAGATGAGGGGTTTGAAAGTTTTATGATTGATAGCCTTGATGGGGCAAAAGATGCGCGATTGATAGAAAAAGCCTATGCGTTTTTATGCTTAGGGGGCGATGGCACGATTTTAGGGGCTTTAAGAATGACGCATTCTTACAATAAGCCATGTTTTGGGGTTAGAATAGGGAATTTAGGGTTTTTGAGCGCGGTTGAGTTGAATGGTTTGAAAGATTTCTTACAAGATCTCAAGCAAGGCGCTATCAAACTAGAAGAGCATTTGGCTTTAGAGGGCCGTATTGGGAAAACCTCTTTTTATGCGATCAATGAAATTGTGATCGCTAAAAAAAAAGCTTTAGGGGTTTTAGACATCAAAGCTTATGCAGGCCATACGCCCTTTAACACCTATAAGGGCGATGGGCTTATCATTGCCACGCCCCTAGGCTCGACCGCTTATAATTTGAGCGCTCATGGGCCGATTGTGCATGCTTTAAGCCAGAGCTATATTTTAACGCCCTTGTGCGATTTTTCTTTAACGCAACGCCCTTTAGTGTTAGGAGCGGAATTTTGCTTGAATTTTTGCGCTCATGAAGACGCTCTTGTAGTTATTGACGGGCAAGCCACCTATGATTTAAAAGCCAACCAACCCCTATACATTCAAAAAAGCCCCACGACCACCAAACTCCTACAAAAAAATTCAAGGGATTATTTTAAAGTGCTTAAAGAAAAGCTCTTATGGGGGGAAAGCCCTAACAAAAAAAGATAAAAAGGGTGAAAAACATGCGAGATTTTAATAACGCTCAAATCACACGCTTAAAAGTGCGTCAAAACGCTGTTTTTGAAAAACTGGATTTGGAGTTTAAAGACGGCTTGAGCGCGATTAGTGGGGCTAGCGGGGTGGGAAAAAGCGTTCTTATTGCGAGCCTTTTAGGGGCGTTTGGGCTTAAAGAGAGCAACGCTTCAAACATTGAAGTGGAATTGATCGCGCCTTTTTTAGACACTGAAGAATACGGCATTTTCAGAGAAGATGAACATGAACCCTTAGTCATCAGCGTGATTAAAAAAGAAAAAACGCGCTATTTTTTAAACCAAACAAGCCTGTCTAAAAACACGCTCAAAGCGTTATTAAAAGGTTTGATCAAACGCTTGTCTAACGATAGATTCAGCCAGAATGAACTCAATGATACTTTAATGCTCTCCTTACTAGATGGCTATATCCACAACGAAAACAAGGCGTTTAGCCCCCTTTTAGGCGCGCTTGAAGAAAAATTCACCCGCTTAGAGAAGCTAGAAAAAGAAAGGCGGTTATTAGAGGATAAAAAGCGTTTCCAAAAGGATTTAGAAGAGCGTTTGAATTTTGAAAAAATGAAATTAGAGCGCTTGGATTTAAAAGAAGACGAATACGAACGCCTTTTAGAGCAAAAAAAATTGCTCTCTAGTAAGGAAAAACTGAACGATAAAATCGCTCTGGCGTTAGAGGTGCTAGAAAATACCCACAAAATCACGCATGCTTTAGAGAGCGTGGGCCATAGCGCGGAGTTTTTAAAAAGCGCTTTATTAGAAGCGAGCGCTCTGTTGGAAAAAGAGCAGGCTAAATTAGAAGAGTGCGAGCGTTTGGATATTGAAAGAGTGCTAGAAAGGCTTGGCATGCTAAGCGGGATCATTAAGGATTACGGGAGCATTGCGCATGCTAAAGAACGATTAAGGCATGTTAAAAACGAATTGTATAACCTGAAAGAAATTGATCATCATTGCGAAACTTACCACAAAGAAACAGAGCGACTAAAAACCGAATGCTTGAAATTGTGCGAAGAAATAAGCGGTTTTAGAAAAGAGTATTTAGCCGGTTTTAACGCTCTTTTAAGCGCTAAAGCGAAAGATTTGCTCCTAAAAAGCCCTAGTTTGGTTTTAGAAGAAGCCCCCATGAGCGAAAAAGGCGCTCAAAAACTCGTTTTGAATTTGCAAAATTCCCAATTAGAAACCTTAAGCTCTGGAGAATACAGCCGTTTGAGGTTGGCGTTCATGCTTTTGGAAATGGAGTTTTTAAAGGATTTTAAAGGAGTGTTGGTGTTAGATGAAATGGATTCCAACCTGAGCGGTGAAGAGAGTTTGGCGGTCTCTAAAGCCCTTGAAACCTTGAGCAGCCATTCCCAAATCTTTGCCATTTCGCACCAAGTCCATATCCCAGCACTCGCTAAAAACCATATTTTAGTCTTCAAAGAAAACCACAAAAGCCTCGCCAAAACCCTTAATAACGAAGAAAGGGTTTTAGAAATCGCGCGCATGATAGGGGGGAGCGAGAATATAGGGAGCGCGATTTCTTTCGCTAAGGAAAAATTAAAGGCGCAAGAATGAAATTTTTTCTTTTAAAGAAATTCAGCGAATTTTTAAACGCTCAAACGCATTTTAACCTCAAACGCTTGAACGCGTCTGGTTTTTTATTAGAGACTTTTTCCAAAGAAAAACACGCCTTTGTTGTAGATTTGAGTGTGCCTTATATCGGTTTGTCCAAAAAACCCCCAGAGAGCGTTTTAAAAAACACCCTAGCGTTAGATTTTTGTTTGAATAAATTCACTAAAAACGCCAAAATTTTACAAGCAAACATCATTGATAACGATCGGATTTTAGAAATCGCATGCGCTAAAGATTTGGCCTATAAGAGTGAAAATTTTATTTTGCGTTTAGAAATGATCCCTAAAAAAGCCAACCTCATGATTTTAGATAAAGAAAAATGCGTGATAGAGGCCTTTCGTTTTAATGACAGGGTCGCTAAAAACGATATTTTAGGGGCATTGCCTTTTAATGCATACGAGCATCAAGAAGAGGATTTGGATTTTAAGGGGTTGTTAGACATTTTAGAAAAAGATTTTTTATCCTACCAGCATAAAGAATTAGAACACAAAAAAAATCAAATCATCAAGCGGTTGAATACCCAAAAAGAACGCTTGAAAGAAAAATTAGAAAAACTAGAAGATCCTAAAAATTTACAGCTGGAAGCGAAAGAATTGCAAACTCAAGCCCAGCTATTACTCACTTACCAGCATTCAATCAACAGGCATGAAAGCCGCGTGGTTTTAAAGGATTTTGAAGATAAAGAACGCGCGATTGAAATTGATAAGAGCATGCCCTTAAACGCTTTTATCAATAAGAAATTCACTCTCAGCAAAAAAAAGAAACAAAAATCGCAATTCTTGCATTTAGAAGAAGAGAATCTAAAAGAAAAAATCGCCTTTAAAGAAAATCAAATTAATTATGTTAAAGGAGCACAAGAAGAAAGCGTTTTAGAAATGTTTATGCCGGTAAAAAATTCTAAAACCAAACGCCCGATGAGCGGGTATGAAGTGCTGTATTATAAGGATTTTAAAATCGGTTTAGGGAAAAACCAAAAAGAGAATATCAAACTCTTACAAGACGCAAGAGCGAATGATTTATGGATGCATGTAAGAGGCATTCCTGGATCGCATTTGATCGTTTTTTGCCAAAAGAATGTGCCCAAAGATGAGGTCATTATGGAATTAGCCAAAATGTTGATTAAAATGCAAAAAGATGCGTTTAATAGTTACGAAATTGACTACACGCAACGAAAATTTGTCAAAATCATCAAAGGAGCTAATGTCATTTACTCAAAATACCGAACTATTAGTCTAAAGGACACTTAAGCACTAAGGAGGTTAGCATGGGTGTTTCAGCTTTAGGCAATGTAACTTATATCAACCAAAACGCTCCTTTAAATTCTGCTATCCAACAGGGTGCAAGAAGTGATATGCTGGATTTAGCGCAAAGCTTTCAAAGTAAGCTTGAATTAGCCCAAGAAACAAGAGCGTTAGAAAACATGCAAGCTATTAGCGATAAAGACCCTAAAGAAGGCTCTAAAAACCGCTATCAAAACAGCCAAAGGGCTAAGGCGTTTGGCTTGGAAGAAGAAGAAATTGAATTATGGCATGAAGAGCATTTGTTGGATATTGTGGGGTAGGGTATCGCAAATAACCCCCTATCCTTTTATGAGTTTTGGCTATAAAACGATGAAAATAAAGCAACTAAAGCCCTACCTTTTAAACATTAAAGTTTTGAGCATAAATAAAGAAGTGCCATGAGCGTCAAAAAAGCGGTTTTTAGGATTTTGTATTTGGGGGCGTTGTGTTTATGTGGGGGGTTAATGGCAGAGCAAGACCCTAAAGAGCTTGTATTTTCAGGTATCACTATTTACACGGATAAAATTCCACTAGAGCCAAGAAATATTTTAAAAAAAGCTTGTAAATTAAACGATGCTAAAGGTGTTACGCTTTAGCAGCGTTTTATAATGAAAGCATAGCAAAAGATGAAAAACAAATGACAGAAAGTCTTAAAAAGCTTGCAGATTAGGGTTAAAAGAAGCATGCGGCATTCTCAAAAAACAAAAATGACGGAATAAAATTTCACCCCTAATCAAACCCAATCAAACAGCTTTCGTTTAACTGGTTGCTTTTATGATATTTAACAAGCCCTTTGTCCTCTCAAAAAGAGAAAATGGCGGTGGAGTCTCTTGATATTTAGCTCTTGGGGGTCTTTTGATTAGGGTGTTAGCGCATTGGGAAAAATCAATCAAATCCATTGTCGTTTTGATGTAACTGGGCAGGTTTAATAAGCATATTTCAAAGAGCTTATAGCTCGCTAAAGCGTCCGCATAGGCTCTGTGGCTGACTTCTATACCAAACCCTAAAAGCTCTTTTAAAAAGCTCAAAGAATAACGCATGGACAAAATGGCTCGTTTGGATAAATCCAAAGTGCAAAGCTTTAAATTCAATAAGGGGCAATGCAATTTTTCTACAAAATAACGCCCTAAAAAGTTGTAATCAAAATTAGCGTTATGGGCTACAAACACGCTATTGCCTAAAAAAAGCCGCAATTCTTGCAAAGCTTCATGCGCGCTTGGGGCGTTTAGGGTGTCTTCATAAGCGATTCCTGTAAGCTCAGCGATATAATCAGGCACGCTTTTGACTTTCACAAGGGTTTCAAAACGATTGATGATTTCCCCCCCCTTCACTTGCACGGCTCCGATTTCTAAAATCTCATGTTTTAGGGGGCAAGAGCCGGTGGTTTCTAAATCAATAAAGGAAAAAACCTCATCTTTAAGGGGGGTTTTAAGGTTTTTGAGCGTGATTAAATGTTCGCTCGTTTCTACGAAATTAAGCCCGCACGCTTTTAAATATTCCAAATTGACTTCATCATAAATAAGGCGAGAGAGCGATTTTTCTAGCATGCCTAAGCTTAAATCCTGGTGCTTTAAACGAGCGATTAGGGCTTGAATATCTTTATGCAAGAGGCTGTCTGACATTCTGTAAGCCTTCAATAGCCAGCTTACGATCTTTGGATTTAAAAATATAACTCCCTGAAACCACAACATCCACGCCCGCTTGTTGGAGTTCAAAGATATTTTTATCATTCACGCCCCCATCCACTTCTAAAAGACAGCTAGGGTTGTAGCGCTTAATCAATTCCTTAACTTTCAAGCATTTTTCTAGCACTAAATCTAAAAACTTCTGCCCGCCAAAGCCCGGATTCACGCTCATTAAAAGTACTAGCCCCACGCTTTCTAATAAGTATTTCATGCTTTCTTCATGCGTGTGGGGGTTGAGAACAATTCCTGGCGTGATGCCTGAATTTTTAATGAGTTGCAACACCCTGTGGGGGTGCTTTTCATTTTCTGCATGAATACTAATGATTTGCGGGTTTAAAGGGGCGAACAATCCTACAAAAAAGCTCGCATTTTCTACCATTAAATGCACATCTAAAGGCACTTTGCTCATTTGAGTAACATTCTCTAAAATTACAGGCCCCATCGTTAAATTAGGCACATAATGCCCATCCATCACATCCACATGCAAAAAATCAGCGTTACTCACGCTCTCTATCTCTTTGGCTAAATGCATAAAATCAGCGCTCAAAAGGCTCGGGGCTACTTTCAAAATACTTCCCTATTTCAATGTTTTCAAGTAAAATATTAGCATCTTTAATCAAATCATAAAAGGGTTTTTATGGATTACAAACATTTTAAAGGCAAGCATGCGAACATCGTTATAGAAATCATCAGTCTTTTAGAAAAAGGGGTTAAAAAAGCCCAAGAGATTTTAGAAAAGCCGGACGCTGGGAGTTACACTAAATTAGAAAACAGCAGCGGGGATACGCCTATTAAAGCGGATTTAGCCCTAGACAAATTTTTAGAAGAAAATTTTTTGAGTTTAGAAAATGTGAAAAGCGTTTTTAGCGAAGAAAAAGAAACACCCGTTACTAAAGAAAACGGCTCTTATTTGATCGCTTATGACCCACTAGACGGGAGTTCAGTGATGGAGGCGAATTTCTTAGTAGGCACGATTATAGGGGTTTATGAAAAGGATTATAAGGCGCAAAATTTAGCCGCAAGCCTTTATGTGGTTTTTGGGCATAAAATAGAACTGGTGGTGGCTTTAGGAGAAGTTTATCGTTACGCGTTTTACCAAAACAAGTTCCATTTTATAGAAACCATTGTTTTAGAAAATAAGGGTAAAATCATCGCTAGCGGAGGCAATCAAAAGGATTTTTCTTCAGGCTTAAAAAAGGCTTTAGAAGGGTTTTTTGCAGAAAATTACCGCTTACGATACTCAGGATCTATGGTGGCTGATGTCCATCATGTGCTCATCAAAAAAGGCGGAATGTTTTCCTACCCGCAAAAGAAATTGCGCAAGCTTTTTGAAGTCTTTCCTTTAGCCTTGATGGTTGAAAAAGCTAAAGGGGAAGCGTTTTATTTTGATAAGGGGGTTAAAAAGCGTTTGCTAGAGCAAAGCGTAGAAAATTACCATGAAAAAAGCGAATGCTATTTAGCTAGCCCGCATGAAGCTCAAATTTTAGAAAAATATTTAAGGGGAGAATGATGCCAAATAGCGCTAAAAAATTAGAATACGAAGAGCGTTTTAATGACGCTCTTTTGAAATTGCAAGCATGCCAAGAAGAAAAGCAAGTAGCGAGTTGCTTGAAATGCGAGAAGGTTTTGAATTGCGAGATCCGCAACAGCTATGTGAATGCGGCTTATGAGAGCATGAGTTTAGGCGAAGCGGGTGGGTTTGATTTCAACTAAAATGGGATTAAAATGGTTAGTAATACTACCTTGCAAAAGAATTTAGACGCTTTTTACACCCACCCCAAAATCGCGCGGTTTTGTTTGGATTTATTAAAAGATCTCATCAATCAAAATCTAGGGCTAGACTTAAGCGCATTCCATTTTTTAGAGCCAAGTGCAGGGAGTGGGAGCTTTGTTGGTGCGTTAAAAGGATTAGGGATTGCTGATTGCCTCGCCCTTGATATTGCCCCTAAAGCTCAAGGCATTCAAAAAAAAGATTATTTATTGGAATTGATTGAGTTTGATAAAAAGCGTGTCATTGTTGGCAACCCTCCTTTTGGGCACAGAGGGAAATTAGCCCTAGATTTTTTAAACAAATCTTTAAACGAAGCACCTATTGTAGCGTTTATTTTGCCCAATTTATTCAAACGCTATTCTGTTCAAAAACACATTGATAAGCGTGCAAAATTGGTTTTAAACGCTGATTTAGAAAAAAACGCTTTTATTTTTAATGAACGACCCTATGATGTAAAATGCGTTTTTCAAATCTATATGCATAAAAATATCGCCCTAAATCTTAAAGACGAACGCATCATTGCTCCCCCAAAAATCCGCCATAATGACTTCATCACTTATATTCACAACAACACGCCACACACCCTTAAATATTTCAACAAAGAAAAATACCAATGGGATTTTGCGGTGGTGAGACAAGGCTTTTATGATTACAACGAAAAGATCACCAATGCAAATTTACTGATTAAAAACCGACAATATTTTTTTATTAAAGCCCACTCCAAAGAAGCTTTAAGGATTATCCATAAAATTGATTTTAACAAACTCGCTCATAAAAACACGCAAGTTTTAGGGTTTTCTACTTATGATTTTGTGGAAGAATATTGCAAATTAAAGGAAATGCATGCTTGAAAAAGTGTTCCAAGAAATTACCAACAAAAGAAAGTTTTTTGCAAGTTCTAGCACAGGGGAGCAGTTTGAAAACAAATTTAGGAATGAATTAAAAAAACACTTTAGCGAAATCAACGGCGGTTTAACAGAAGAACTAAGCCATATTGAAGAAAAGCCTAATAAGGAAATCAAAACCACTTTTAACCAACTCAAAAAGCAAGTTTTAGAAAAAAATCACCCAAACACCCTTAAAAACCCTTTTTCAAACCTTACAAGCCATTTTTTATACCAGCCTTTTGGCTCACAAAATTACCCTGATTTTTTGGTTTTTATTTTTGATTGTGTGGTGGGGATTGAAATCAAGTTTTCTAAAAACGATAAGGGTGAAAAAAATCTTCAAACATCTCGCCCCATGTGGAATTCAAACTTGCCTAAACCCAATGCGATTTATGTGTATGGAGTCGCTAATGCGAACATCACTTTTTTTAAAGGCTCAGATATTTTGAGTTATGAAACCAGAGAGGTCTTGCTCAAGTATTTTGATACTTTAGATAAAGATGAAGGAAGTTTGAAAAACGCCTTAAAGGATTTAGAAAACCCTTTTGGGTTTGCCCCCTACATCAGAAAAGCTTATGAGCATAAAAAGGAATTTTCTAACCACCACCAGATTGAAAGCTTCTTTTCGTCAAACCACATTTTAAGAGAACAAAATGTCTTGGAATTTTTGAAAACGCTCACTCATTAGCATATTTGCTCCCATTTATCTATTTCTTGTAAAATACAAGTTTATTTTTAGCGTAAAGAAATTGATGATCAGTCTAATAGAAAAAGCCCCTTACATTCCTTACCCCCCAGCTCTTTATGAAAAATTAGAGCGGCAGCACACCTTGCTTTTTGAAAGCACTGAGCAGAAGCAAATAAGAGTAAAAACAGCTACAAAAATGATAACACCATCAATAGACAGACCTAACGCTAGGCAGAAAAAAGTAGAAAAAAGCAGCCAAAAACTTGATTTTAAAATAGCTGAATAATAGATAAGGGGCTTTCAGTAAATCTTTTTTGGGCGTTTAGATAGTTTTTGGTTTCAAACTATCTAAAAACCTTTTAACTTCCTTAGCAATCGCGCTAGATAAAGCGATAGGCACAGCATTGCCCACTTGTTCGCAACGCTTGGTGTGTGAGCCAAAAAATTTGTAAGAAGTAGGAAAGCCGGTAATGGTTGCTGCTTCTCTAATGGTGATGCTTCTATGCTCTGTCGGGTGTAAGGGGAAATTACTATGCCCTGGCACTAAAGTGGGAGATAAGGCGTCCATTTTTAAACGCATGGTATTGCCTCTAGAATAGAATTGAGAGATTTGTAAATGCTTAGGCAAGCTCTCAATGCATTCTTGAATATTTTTGCCTTCTTGTATGTATTGAAAGCGTTCAATTGTTTTGGGGTTGTGTTGCAGGGGCAAATTGTCTGCATCGTCTGAATTGGAATAATCAATCAAATTGAAAGCGTCTCTAATCAAAAAAGGTTTTTTAAAGCTTGTGGGTAAATCTTTAAAATCCAGCTTAGTGTTGATTTCATCGCTTAAATGGGTGGGTTTAGGGAATGTGAAATGAAAGGGCAAATCGTTTCTAACAGCTACTATAATCAACCTTTCTCTTTTAGTCGCGCTCCCATACCATGCGCTATTTAAGACTTTAAACTCTACACGATAGCCTAACTATTCATAAATTTTTAAAATGTCATCTACGACGCCATGCATTAAATCATTGAGTTTCTTTTGCAAGTTTTGTTTCTTTTGGCGTAAATTTAAGCCGTAATTTTCAAATTCCTTAGTGATAGAATTCTTTTTTCTTAACTCTGCTTTTTTGCCCTTATAGTTTTCTAACTCTTGGTATAAAATATCCACTTCTTGTAAAATTTTAGGGTCTGAATTTGGCGGCAAAACTTTAGCGTTTAGCATGCCTTTGACATTTTCTATAATGCTGATTTTTGGTCTTAGAGCTTTGATTATTTCTAAATAGTAGCGGTAAAAATAATTGCGTTTGTCGTTGGGTGAACGCTCCCCCAGCTAAGGAAAAACTTTTGCACACAATACCTGCAAAAATCACATCAACCTCTTGTTTTATCTGTGTTTGTAATTTTTTAGGGTCAATTTCTGTAATGCTTGTTTGATCGATGATGGCATTTTTTAGTTCTTTATTATTATGGAGTAAAGTTTTTAGGGCGTCTTTGTCTATATCATTAACATAGAGCGTTTTAAAACCTTGTTGGATAAAACCTAAATGCGAACCGCCCGCTCCCACAAAAAATTCACAAACATTATATGCCATTTAAAATTTCCTTATATCTTTCCTTATATTGATTGTATAGCGAATGTTTTTCAACATGCTTAATAAAATTTTTTTTATTGCTGGTAAAAGGGTTAAAAATCAGTTGCCTTTGCGCTAATCTTTTAGTGAAATCAAAAAAAGCAAAATCATCTTTTGCGATATTGAGCCATGATGAAATGTATCTTGAATTGGACTCAGTCAAAAACAAGACTTCATGGTTGTTAAAATTCATCTTAATGCGTTCTGCTATTTCGTTATTTTTTAAATTAAGCGTATCATTTTCTACAAGTTTAAAAATTTCAATGTAGTAAGGTTTGATATAGCTTTCAAAAACCATCACAAGAAATTCGCTATAACTCATATTCACAAAGTTTAAACCTGTGCTTGTAGGATAATTTTGGCTATCAATGAAACCCAGTGTGGATAGCGTGATAAAGACATTGCGCCAATTACCATTATTAAGCGAATTGGTCTTTTTTAAAATCGTTTCTTCTATGTTTTTACGATGCGCTAATTTGTTTTTAAATTTAAAAATGGCTAAAACTTGGAGCAAAAAATACACTTCAAAAAATCTAATATCACGTGCATAATAAGGCGAGATCACTTTAAAATCCCTGTGTTTTGTCTCTCTTAACTTTTCCAATTCGCTATCATTAATGCATCTAACGGCTAAATTGTGCGGATTGATTTCTAAAATTTTCTTGCTTTTAGGGTATTTGAAAAACCCCACATTAAAATCGTTGTTTTTCAACACGCTTTCAGGAAAAACCAACACGCTGTTAAAATTTTGGCAAAATCCATAATTTTTAAGGCTTAGATGGTTTTCAAAAAAATATTCGTATTGAAAAATTTGACCGACACCACGCACATACTCGCTCACTCCGATAGCTCCACCCTTACACTCTATGATAGCTCTAACTTTATTTTTTTCAAAAAGCGTGAAGTCTGCTGTAATGCCATTGATGTAAGCGTCCTCTCTTAACAACTTAAAATCTTTATAATCCATTTCTAAAACAGAGCAAATGTCTTTTTGAATGTTGTTGTTGCTAGCGATTAAGTCTTGGAAGTCTTTTTCTAGTCTGTAAGGGGCATGTAGTTTATTGATGGTTAAAGTTAGTTTTTAAGCGCGAAAAACGCGCCCAAAAACCCTATTTCATTTGCAAAGCCACTTCTTCAGCGAAATTTTCTGCCTTTTTCTCAATGCCTTCGCCCAATTCAAAACGCACATATTGAGTGATCTCTAAATCATCATCCCACTCTTTGGAACAATCAGCAACCACTTGAGCGATAGTTTTTTTATCATCCATGACATAGAATTGCCCTAAAAGGGTCAGGCGTTGATCAATAAGGGTGTTATCAGCGATAAATCTTTCCATTTTTCCAGGAACGATTTTATCCCAGATTTTTTCAGGCTTGCCCTGCGCTTTTAATTCGTCTTCAAAGGCTTTTTTTTGGCGGACTAAAACTTCATCGCTCAATTCAATGCGGCTCCCAAAAGTAGGAATGTTTTTTAAAGGTTTGCCCAAGCGTTTAGCCTCTTCATTGTCTTTTTCAATTTCAGCGATCAAGGCTAAAGTTTCTTTTTTGACAAAATCAAGGCTAAAGTCTTTGCTGTCTAATACTTGAGGTTTCATCGCTGCGGCATGCATAGCGATGTTTCGGGCCAATTCAATTACTTTTGGAGCGTTTTTCTCATTATCGTATTTTATACCGATTAACACGCCCACTCTGGCGTTCGAATGCGCATAGCCATTGATGATGTGAGAGCTAGGGGCTTTTAAATGAGCGATTTTTCTCACTAAAATGTTTTCACCAATCACAGCAATTTGAGAGTGTAAATATTCTTCAAAAGGCTTGTTGTCTAATAGGCTTTTAAGCAGTTCTTCTGTGGTATGAATATTATGGGCTTTGATCGTTTCTAAAGTTTTTTTCACCAATTCCTTAAAGCCCTCATTTTTAGCCACAAAATCCGTTTCGCTATTGATTTCTACCATCATCGCGCTTTTAAAATCAGGCGCTACTTCTAAAGCGATAACGCCCTCAGCAGCGATCCTATCGGCTTTTTTAGCGGCTTTACTCAAGCCTTTTTCGCGCAAGAAATCAATGGCCTTTTGCAAATCCCCAGCCACTTCCACAAGAGCCTTTTTGCAATCCATCATGCCCGCATCGGTTAAGTCCCTTAATTTTTTGACTAATTGAGCGCTAATTCCTGACATTATTCGACTCCTTGAGTGATTTCTTTTTGGATTTCAGCGAGCATTTCTTCTTTTTCTTCATTGCTCACGAACTCTATCTCTTCGCTATTTTCATCCGCATGGACGATTTCTTCTTGCATGAGTTCTCGCCCCTCTAAAATCGCTTCGCTCATTTCTTTACAAAATAGCCTAATAGAGCGGATCGCATCGTCATTTCCAGGAATGGGGTAATCCACTAAATCAGGGTCGCAGTTAGTGTCTAAGGGAGCCACGATAGGGATATGGAGTTTTCTTGCTTCAGCGACAGCGATTTTTTCTTTAGCCACATCAATCACAAAAATCATATCAGGGATTTTTTTCATGTGGCGCACCCCGCCAAGATACTTATCCAGCTTTTCTTTTTTCCTTAAAATCATGAGTTTTTCTTTTTTAGTCAATAGATCAATTTGACCGCTATTTTCCATTTCTTCAATGATTTCTAATTTTCTCACCGATTTTCTAATGGTGCTAAAATTAGTCAGCATGCCACCAAGCCAGCGGTAATTGACATAAGGGACTTGAATGCTTTCAGCAAATTCTTTCAAAGTCTCGTTGGCTTGTTTCTTAGTGCCTACAAACATGATGCTCTTGCCTTGAGCGCTCGCATCGCGCACAATATTATAAGTGTATCTAAAATAGCGCAAGGTTTTTTGCAAATCAATAATATGGATATTTTTCCTAACGCCAAAAATGAATTTTTTGGTTTTAGGGTTCCAACGCCTTGTTTGGTGTCCAAAATGCACACCGCATTCTAATAAATCTTTCATGGTTACCATGAGAATTCTCCTTAAAGTTATTTTGGTTCTCTTCCTCCATGCTCATTTGATTCTTAATTTTCTTAAGAACACCTAAATACAAGGATTAGCATGTGTGAATTTGACGCTGTCTTTGCCTTTGTTCCTATTAAAATGATAGAAAAAACGACAAAACCCTATGATTATAGCAAAAGATTAAGGTTTTTTAGCTTAAGTAAAAAAGGCTTTTAGGTTATAATAAAGACAAAATAGAAATTTAGGGTAGCTATAATGGATACAAAAAGACAATGCATGGCTTTAAAGGCTTCAGCAGGGAGCGGGAAGACTTTCGCTTTGAGCGTGCGGTTTTTAGCCCTATTGTTTAAGGGGGCTAACCCTAGCGAGATTTTAACGCTCACTTTCACTAAAAAAGCCACCGCCGAAATGAAAGAGCGCATTTTAGACTATTTAAAAATTTTGCAACAAGAAAACCTTGAAAATGAAAAAGAAAAATCCCAAAATATCCTAAAAGAATTAGAAGAAAAATACCATTTAGACCCTGATTTGGTGCGAAATAGCGCTCAAAAAATCTACCAACGCTTTTTGAACGCCGAAATCAGAATCAGCACTATTGATGCGTTTTTTCAAAGCATTTTAAGGAAATTTTGCTGGTTTGTGGGGTTGAGTGCGAATTTTGAAGTCAATGAAGACACCAAATTGCACCAACAACAGCTTAATGAGGGTTTTTTGAGCGCTTTAAATGGCGAACAGCTTGAAGAATTGAGCGTTTTTATCGCTCAATGCTTAAGTTATGATAGTTACACAAGCGATTCTATTTTAGAGCGGTTGCGTTTTTTAAAAAACAAGCTCTATTTATTTGATCCTAATAAAAAAGAGCCTGCATTTGATGAAGAGGGCTTTTTAGAAAAATTAAGAAGCTTAAACCAACAAATTCAAAGCATAGAAACAGCGTCAAATGATGCTAAAAAAGCCATTAAATGCGATGATTTTAGGGGGTTTTTAAACAGCTCTTTAACCTGGCTTAAAAAAAAGAGCGAATACCGCTATTTCAAAAAACTCAAAAATGAAATCCCCACTTTAGAGAGCGAATGCGAAGAAATTGAAAACGATCTGAAACGCTATTATGAAGCCAAAGAGATCGCATTGTTTAAAAAATTCCCTAAATTCATCCAGCTTTATGATAAAGCCACTTCTAAAATCCAAACCCTGGATTTTGATGCGATTAAAGATAAAGTCCATGCCTTATTGAAGGGTTATGAAGAGGTGCCGGCGGAGTTTTTTTATTTCAGATTGGACAGCAGAATCGCGCACATTTTGATTGATGAATTTCAAGACACGAGCTTGAACGATTATAAGATTTTAGCCCCTTTTATTGATGAGATTAAAGCTGGGATAGGGCAAGCTAAATGGCACAGGAGCGTGTTTTTTGTGGGCGATGTCAAGCAGAGCATTTATGCCTTTAGGGGGAGTTTTAGCTCCTTGTTTGAAAGCGTTGCTAAAGATTTTTACCACGATAATTTACAATTCAACCACCGCAGTGCGCCTTTGATTATTAATTATGTGAATACCATTTTTAAAAAGGCTTATCAAAATTCCCCCACCGCTTATTTGGAGCAAAAATACCCTAAAACTTCTCAAAATAAACATGTTACAGACGGCTATGTTAAAGTCTCTTTAGTGGCTGATGAAAGGGAATTGTTATTAGAACAAATCTTACAAGAAGCTAAAAACCTTTTAGATCATCGTATTGAGCCTAAAGACATTACCATTTTATGCGCCACTAATGATGACGCTTTAGAAATCAAAAATTATTTGCAACAGAATTTGAGCGCCATTCGCCCAAGCACGGAATCTAGCGCAAAATTGTCTCAATTTGTAGAATCTAAAATCATTAAGAACGCTTTAAGATACGCTCTAGCGGAAGAACCTTACAAGCCCTTTTATAAGCACAGCGTTTTAAAACTCGCTGGATACTTGCATGATGATGCGATCGCTTTGCCTGGTTTTAACCCCAAAAAAGAGAGCGTGGCAGGCTTTGTGTGGAAGGTGATGGAATTGTTTGAGCTTTATGGAGAGCGCGCTCAAATCTGCTTGGAGTTGGCGGTTGGGTGCGAAGACGCCGATGGATTTTTAGAAAAATTAGAGGCTAAAAAGATCGCTTCTTTCAATGCAAAAGGCGCACAAATCATGACCATTCATGCGTCTAAAGGCATGCAATTCCCTTATGTGATCGTGTGTGAACGCTTGGGCAAGCCTAGGTCCAATAACTCCAATCAATTCCTTGAAGAATATAATGGCACAGAGCTTCTTCGCCTTTATTACAGAATGAAAAATCGTGAGGTCGTGGATAAAGATTACGCTAGGGCTTTAGACAAAGAAAAAGCGGCTAAAGAGAATGAAGAAACCAATGTGTATTATGTCGCATTCACTAGGGCTGAGTTAGGGCTGGTTGTCGTGGCTAAAGACAAAAAAGAAAGCAAAAAAGAAAGCGAAAACAAAGGAATGCGCGAAAAATTGGATCTTGCGCCTTTAGAAGAGGGAACAATCGCGCCGGTTATTTCTCCACAAAAAGAGCCTTTAATTGCAAGCGCTGTGATCAAACCCCATGCCTATGGCGAGCAAGTCCAAGAGATAGAAGAAGAGCCAGATAGCGATTATGAAAAGAATAACGACCAGGAAGCGATCAATTTTGGTATCGCCTTGCACAAGGGGTTAGAATACCAATACGCTTATAATATTCCTAAAAAAAGCGTTTTAGAATATTTAAACTACCATCATGGTTTTTATGGTTTGGATTACCAAGCGTTAGAAGAAAGTTTAGAGCTTTTTGAAAACGATGCAGAGATACAAGCTCTTTTTAAAAATTTGGCCCTAAAGGGTGAAGCGGCTTTCTTATTTGAAGGGGTTGTGTCCAGGATTGATGTTTTATTGTGGGATAAGGGGCAAAATTTGTATGTTTTAGATTATAAAAGCTCTCAAAATTACCAGCAAAGCCATAAGGCGCAAGTGTCTCATTACGCTGCGTTTTTGCAAACTCAAGCCCCCCATTTTAAGATACAAGCGGGCATTATTTACGCTCATAAAAGACTGCTTGAAAAATTATGGGTTTGAAATTAAAAATTTTAAGGTTGTCTATGAATATCAAAAAAACAGAAAACGCGCTCAGTTTGACGCTTAAAAACTTTATTAAAAGCGAGTCTTTTGGAGGGATTTTCCTCTTTTTAAACGCTGTTTTAGCGATGGTGGTGGCTAATTCGTTTTTAAAAGAAAGTTATTTTGCACTATGGCACACCCCTTTTGGGTTTCAAATAGGGGATTTTTTCATCGGCTTTAGTTTGCATCACTGGATTGATGATGTCTTAATGGCGTTATTCTTTTTAATGATAGGATTAGAAATCAAGCGAGAATTGTTGTTTGGGGAGCTGTCTAGTTTCAAAAAAGCTTCTTTTCCTGTGATTGCGGCCATAGGGGGCATGATAGCCCCAGGGTTGATTTATTTTTTTCTTAACGCTAACACGCCTTCTCAGCATGGTTTTGGGATCCCTATGGCGACAGATATTGCGTTCGCTTTAGGCGTGATCATGCTTTTAGGCAAGAGGGTTCCAACCGCTTTAAAGGTTTTTTTAATCACTCTAGCGGTGGCTGATGACTTGGGGGCTATTGTGGTGATCGCGCTCTTTTATACCACGAATTTAAAATTCGCATGGCTTTTAGGGGCTTTAGGGGTGGTTCTTATCTTGGCGGTATTGAACCGCTTGAATGCCCGCTCGCTTGTCCCTTACTTGCTTTTAGGGGTGTTGCTTTGGTTTTGCGTGCATGAGAGCGGTATCCATGCGACAATCGCTGCAGTGGTTCTAGCTTTTATAATACCGGTGAAAATCCCTAAAGATTCTAAAAATGTAGAGCTTTTGGAACTGGGCAAGCGATACGCAGAGACGAGTTCAGGAGCGCTTTTGACCAAAGAGCAGCAAGAAATCTTGCATTCTATTGAAGAAAAAGCGAGCGCTTTACAAAGCCCCTTAGAAAGATTGGAGCATTTTCTAGCCCCCATTAGCGGGTATTTCATCATGCCCTTATTTGCGTTTGCAAACGCTGGAGTGAGCGTTGATTCTAGCATCAATTTAGAAGTGGATAAGGTGCTTTTAGGGGTTATTTTAGGGCTTTGTTTGGGCAAGCCTTTAGGGATTTTCTTAATCACTTTTATAAGCGAAAAGCTTAAAATCACCGCGCGCCCTAAAGGCATCAGCTGGTGGCATATTTTAGGGGCCGGGCTTTTAGCAGGGATTGGTTTTACCATGTCTATGTTTATTTCTAATCTGGCTTTCACGAGCGAGCATAAGGACGCTATGGAAGTGGCAAAAATTGCGATTTTACTAGGATCTTTGATTTCTGGGATCATAGGGGCTTTGTATTTATTTTTGTTAAACCAAAGAGCGGCTTTAAAGAAATAGCTAAAAATGCTATAATTTGAGATTAAAACATCTTTTAAGGAAATTGAATGGGACAAACTAAAGAGATTCTAACGACGCTTTTGCCCTTTGTGGTGCTGTTTCTTATTTTTTATTTTTTGATCGTTCGCCCGCAACGCCAACAACAAAAAAAGCACAAAGAAATGATAGAGGGCTTGACTAAGGGCGATAAAATTGTCACTCAAGGAGGGCTCATCGTTGAGGTGCTTAAAGCGGAAGCGAATTTTTTCAGCGTGAAGCTCAATGACGACACCACCGCTAAACTTTCTAAAAACTATATAGCGTTCAAATTAGACGAATTGGATCAATTTGGTTTGACAGAGCCTATAGTTATCCAACAAGGCAGAGAAGAAATCTCGGCAAAATTATCTGGTACTAAAGCTTTGAAACAACGCCAAATAACAACTAAATGAAACTTTTTAACCCTCGTTTGATCGTTTTTATCTTCGCGCTTCTTTTAGGGGTAGGGTTTTCTGTGCCTTCTTTACTAGAGACTAAAGGCCCTAAAATCACTTTAGGTTTGGATTTAAGGGGGGGGTTAAACATGCTTTTAGGGGTGCAAACCGATGAAGCTTTAAAAAACAAGTATTTAAGCTTGGCGTCCGCTTTAGAATACAACGCTAAAAAGCAAAATATCTTGCTTAAAGACATTAAATCCAGCCTAGAAGGGATCAGTTTTGAGCTTTTAGATGAAGATGAAGCGAAAAAATTAGACGCGCTTTTAGTGGAATTGCAAGGCCATAGCCAGTTTGAAATCAACAAAGAAGCGGGGTTTTATAGCGTGAAGCTCACCCCTTTAGAGCAAGAGGAATTGCGTAAAAACACGATTTTGCAAGTGATAGGGATCATTCGTAACCGCTTGGATCAATTTGGTTTGGCAGAGCCTGTAGTCATTCAGCAAGGCAGAGAAGAAATTTCGGTGCAATTGCCCGGTATTAAGACTTTAGAAGAAGAACGGCGCGCTAAAGAGTTGATTTCAAGGTCCGCTCATTTGCAGATGATGGCGGTGGATGAAGAGCACAATAAAGATGCGATGAAAATGACGGATTTAGAGGCTCAAAAATTAGGCAGCGTATTATTGTCTGATGTGGAAATGGGGGGTAAAATCTTGCTCAAAGCGATCCCCATTTTAGATGGTGAAATGCTTACAGATGCGAAAGTGGTGTATGATCAAAACAACCAGCCGGTGGTGAGCTTCACGCTGGATGCGCAAGGGGCTAAGATTTTTGGGGATTTCTCAGGCGCGAATGTGGGCAAACGCATGGCGATTGTTTTAGACAATAAGGTTTATTCAGCCCCGGTGATTAGGGAGCGTATTGGCGGAGGGAGCGGGCAGATTAGCGGGAATTTTAGCGTGGCTCAAGCGAGCGATTTAGCGATCGCTTTAAGGAGTGGGGCGATGAGCGCTCCCATTCAGGTTTTAGAAAAAAGGATTATAGGCCCAAGTTTAGGGAAAGACAGCGTTAAAACTTCCATTATCGCTCTAGTGGGGGGCTTTATTTTGGTGATGGGCTTTATGGTGCTTTATTACTCTATGGCGGGGATGATCGCTTGTTTGGCGTTAGTGGTCAATCTTTTTTTGATTGTGGCGGTCATGGCGGTTTTTGGAGCGACGCTGACTTTACCGGGAATGGCGGGCATTGTTTTAACCGTGGGGATTGCCGTGGATGCTAATATCATTATCAACGAGCGCATTAGAGAAGTCTTAAGAGAGAATGAGGGCATCGCTAAA
Organism: Helicobacter pylori FD535; assembly: GCF_000296015.2. Classification (GTDB taxonomy): domain Bacteria; phylum Campylobacterota; class Campylobacteria; order Campylobacterales; family Helicobacteraceae; genus Helicobacter; species Helicobacter pylori_CT. The sequence continues at coordinate 89,785 of NZ_AKHP02000017.1, read as the reverse complement.
GCGATCCATTTAGGCTATATCAATGCGAGTCGGGCGATCTTTGATTCCAATATCACTTCCTTGATCGCTTCGGTATTGCTATACGCTTATGGCACAGGAGCGATTAAAGGCTTTGCTCTCACCACAGGCATTGGGATTTTAGCCTCTATTATCACCGCTATTGTAGGCACGCAAGGGATTTATCAAGCCCTTTTACCTAAACTCACCCAAACAAAAAGCCTTTACTTTTGGTTTGGCGTGAATAAAAGAGCTTAGGAGGTTTTATGGAATTATTCAAGCAAACTAGAATCTTAAGCTTCATGCGTTATTCCAATTATGGGGTGATTATTTCAGCGATCTTAGCGCTTCTAGCGTTGGGGCTTTTGTTTTTTAAAGGGTTTTCTTTAGGGATTGATTTTGCGGGGGGGAGTTTGGTGCAAGTGCGTTACACTCAAAACGCTCCCATTAAAGAAGTGCGCGATCTTTTTGAAAAAGAAGCTCGCTTTAAAGGCGTGCAAGTGAGCGAGTTTGGCTCTAAAGAAGAAATTTTAATCAAATTCCCTTTTGTAGAAACGGCTGAAAATGAAGATTTGAACGCTATCGTGGCTAACATTCTAAAACCCAGTGGCGATTTTGAAATCCGTAAATTTGACACCGTGGGCCCTAGAGTGGGGAGCGAATTGAAAGAAAAGGGCGTTTTGTCGCTGATTTTAGCGTTAATGGCGATCATGGTTTATGTGAGTTTCCGCTATGAATGGCGTTTTGCTTTAGCGAGTGTTGTTGCGCTTGTGCATGATGTGGTTTTAGTGGCAAGCTCAGTGATTGTTTTTAAGATTGATATGAATTTGGAAGTGATTGCGGCTTTACTCACCTTGATCGGGTATTCCATTAATGACACGATCATTATTTTTGACAGGATCAGAGAAGAGATGCTCTCTCAAAAAACCAAAAATGCCATTCAAGCCATTAATGAAGCCATTTCTAGCACGCTCACGCGCACGCTTCTAACTTCTTTAACCGTGTTTTTTGTGGTGTTGATTTTGTGCGTGTTTGGGAGTAAGATCATTATTGGCTTTTCATTGCCCATGTTAATAGGCACGATTGTAGGGACTTATAGTTCTATTTTCATCGCCCCTAAAGTAGCGTTATTGCTAGGCTTTGATATGGATAAATATTATGAGAATGAGGCTAGAAAAATCAAAAAAGCTCAAGAGAAAGAAAAAATGCGCCGTTTGTATGAGGGCGGTCAAGTTTAAGGAGTTTCTATGGATTGGGGTCGGGTCGTTCATGTGCTGTTCAGCCTTATTTCTTTAACCACCATTGCAGGATTTTTGTATGAGCCTAACACGGTGGTGTTGTTTGTAGCGTTAGCTTTAAATCTTATTTCTGTTACGCTCAAAATTGGGGTGTGTAAGCGTTTCGCTTCAGAGCTGTTGGCTAGCTCTTTAGCCACTGTGTTGCACCTCATACCGGCGTTTGTGTTTTTACAGATTTTAAATAATTTGGTTACCGCTTACATGCTCATGATTGGGGCGTTGATCAGCAACGCTTTCAGTCTCATCTTTTTGTTGATTGAAAGCGTTGTAACGAGCGAAACAGATTAAGGGGTAACGATGGATTTTATCAATATAGAAAAAAAATGGCAAGAATTTTGGTGGAAAAATAAGAGTTTTGAGCCTAAAGACGATTTTAACCTCCCTAAAAAATACATTTTGAGCATGCTGCCTTATCCTAGTGGGGAAATCCACATGGGGCATGTGCGCAATTACACCATTGGCGATGTTTTGGCGCGTTATTATCGTTTGCATTCTTACAATGTGTTACACCCTATGGGGTTTGATTCTTTTGGGATGCCTGCAGAAAATGCGGCCATTAAGCATGGTATCCACCCTAAAACCTGGACTTATGAAAACATTGAAAACATGCAAAAAGAGTTTGAAGCTTTAGGGTTTTCTTTTTCTAAAAACAGGGAATTTGCCACTTCAGATCCGGATTACACGAAATTTGAACAGCAATTTTTCATTGATTTGTGGGAAAAGGGGCTAGTCTATCGCAAGAAAGCCATGCTCAATTGGTGCCCTAACGATAAAACCGTTTTAGCTAATGAGCAAGTCATTGACGGGAGGTGTTGGCGTTGCGATACAGAAGTTATTCAAAAAGAACTCTATCAATATTATTTGAAGATCACAAATTACGCTGAAGAGTTGCTAAAAGACTTAGAGGCTTTAGAAAATGATTGGCCTTCTCAAGTCTTAATCATGCAAAAAAACTGGATAGGGAAATCTAGTGGGTTGCAATTTGGTTTTAAAATCGCTGATGAGTGCTTGAAGGCTTGCAACGGCATTCAAGAAATTGAAGTTTTTACCACAAGAGCGGATACCATTTATGGCGTAACTTTCATCGCTATAGCCCCAGAACACCCTTTAGTAGAGCATGCCATTAAGCAAGTGAGTCAAGAAGATTCAAAGACGATTAAAGCGATTTTAAACACGACTCAAAGAGAAAGGGCTTTAGAGAAAAAAGGGGCGTTTTTAGGCATTTACGCTATCCACCCTTTAACAAAGCAAAAAATCCCTGTTTGGGTGGCTAATTTCGCCCTAGCTAATTATGGCTCTGGAGCGTTAATGGGCGTGCCAGCCTGCGATGAAAGGGATTTTGAATTCGCCAATCTTTATCATATCCCTATCAAAGTGATCACTCAAAGCCCTCAAAATTTGCCCCACACCAAAGAAGAGGTTTTAAAAAATAGCGGGGAGTGGAGCGATCTTTCTAGCTCAGTGGCCAGAGAAAAAATCATTGCTTATTTTGAAAAAGAAAACCTCGGTAAAAGGGTGATCAACTACCGCTTGCAAGATTGGGGAGTGAGCCGTCAAAGGTATTGGGGAGCGCCCATTCCTATGATTCATTGCAAACATTGCGGGATTGTGCCTGAAACCCAACTGCCGGTAACTTTACCTGAAGACATTGTGATTGACGGGGAGGGCAATCCGTTAGAAAAACATGCGAGCTGGAAATTCACTCAATGCCCTAAATGCCACAAAAACGCTTTAAGAGAAACAGACACCATGGACACTTTCATCCAATCCAGTTGGTATTTCTTGCGCTACACCACGCCCAAAAATCAGCGTGAAAATCAAGCGTTTGATCAAAATTACTTGAAGTATTTCATGCCAGTGGATACTTATATTGGCGGCATTGAACATGCGATTTTGCACTTGTTATACGCACGCTTTTTCACTAAGGCTTTAAGGGATTTGGGCTATCTTCATTTAGATGAGCCTTTTAAACAGCTTATCACTCAAGGCATGGTTTTAAAAGATGGCGCTAAGATGAGCAAATCTAAAGGCAATGTCGTTAGCCCTAAAGAGATACTGAAAAAATACGGGGCCGATGCCGCAAGGCTCTTTATCCTTTTTGCTGCCCCACCGGCTAAAGAATTGGAATGGAATGACAGCACTTTAGAAGGCGCGCACCGGTTTATCAAGCGCTTATACGACAAAGCGAGCATTATTAACCCTACTCTTTCTAAGCCTGAATTTAAAGAAGTCAGCTTGAATGAAGCGCAAAAACTAGGGCGTAAAAAAGTCTATGAAGCGTTAAAAAAATCGCATGAAATTTTCAATAAGGCTGAAAGCGCTTACGCGTTTAACACTTTGATTGCAAGTTGCATGGAGGCTTTAAACGCTTTGAGTGCGCAAAATAATGAGCGGATTTTATGCGAGGGTTATTTTGTGTTGTTGCAAATTTTAGAGCCTATTATCCCGCACACGGCATGGGAGTTGAGCGAGAGGCTTTTTAAAAGAGAGAATTTTAAGCCTATAGCGATCGATGAAAACGCTTTGATGGAAGACTTTATGACTTTAGGGCTTACCATTAATGGCAAAAGGCGCGCGGAATTGAAAGTCAATATTAACGCCAGTAAAGAAGAAATTATTATTTTGGCTAAAAAAGAATTAGAGAAATATTTAGAAAATGCGAGCGTTAAAAAAGAAATTTATGTGCCTAATAAGCTTGTTAATTTTGTGATCGCATGAGGGCTTTACTTTTTTTTATTTTGTTGCTTTTGTTCAAGGGCTGTGGGTATAAGCCCATCGCAGCTTACGCTCAAAACGCTTTAGGCGATAGCATATACGTGAAACTCATTGTGAATTTGCCTAACCCTGAAAACTCTGTAGAGTTTAAGGATTTGATGAATCGTTTAGTCGTGCAACGCTTCCAAAGCCGTTTAGCGAGTGAAAAGGATGCGGATTCTATCATTATTATAGAAATCACGAATGTAACCGATACGAGTATCACGCAAAATAAAGAAGGCTTTACGACTTTCTATCGCGCAACCGTGTCTGTGAATTACACCTACGACAATAAAAGAGGCACACAAAAGACTTTTCAAGATAGCGGGTATTATAATTACGCTGTGAATTTACAAGACCCCCTTAATACCTACCAGAACCGCTATTACGCTATCAATCAAGCTGTGGAACAAACTTTGACTAAGTTTGTGGCGCAAATCGCTTATGAGGGGAAATTCAATAATGAAAAATAGTTATGGATTGAGTGCGTTTTTAGAAACAAAGCCTAAGGAATACCATAAGTTTGACCCCAGCCGCTTCATTCAAATTTATAAAGATTTTAAAAACGCTTTTTTTGAGATCCAAGCGAAAGTCATTCATGTTGTAGGGACTAATGGTAAGGGCAGCACGGGGCGGTTTTTAACCCTTTTATTAGCCGATCAAAATTTTAAGGTGTTGCATTTCACCTCCCCTCATGTTTTTGAATTCAGGGAGCGCTTTTTTTTGAATGGTTCTGTTGTTAAAGAAAGCGTTTTAGAAAACGCCCACCAGCAATTACAACCGCACGCTTTCAGCAACGCCTGCTCGTATTTTGAATACGCTACCTTATTAGCCGTCATGCTCGCTAAAGATTGCGATTATTTGGTTTTAGAAGCAGGGCTTGGGGGGGAATTTGACAGCACGAACGCTTTAGAAAAAACCCTAAGCATCTTCACCCCCATTGATTATGATCATAAGGAATTTTTAGGGGATAGTTTAGAAAGCATTGCGCAAACCAAATTAAAAGCGATGGGTTCTCTTAACATCATCGCTCCCCAACAAGAACTGGTTTTAAATACGGCCCAAAAAATCGCCAAAGAAAAACACGCAAAATTGATTGTAGTCCAAAATGAAATTTCAAAAGGAGTCAGGGATTATATTGAGCGCCACCATTTAGCCCGTTTTTTAGCGATGAATTTAGAAGTGGCTCTAAAAGCGTTTGAAACGCTTTTGCCATGCAATAAACAAGAAGTTTTAAAAAGCCTAAAGCCCCTGAATTTAATAGGCCGTTGCGAGCTTTTAAGCCCTAATATCTTAATAGATGTGGGGCATAACCCCCATAGTGCCAAAGCCTTAAAAGAAGAAATCAAACGCATTTTTAACGCTAAAATCATTTTGATTTATAATTGCTATCAAGATAAGGACGCTTTTAGGGTGCTAGAAATTTTAAAGCCTGTGGTTAAAAAGGTTTTGATTTTAGAATTGCATGAAGAAAGAGTTATCCAGTTAGAAAAGCTTAAAGGGATTTTAGAAACTTTAGGGTTAGAATACGCTTTGTTTGAAGATTTGAAAGAAAATGAAAATTATTTGGTGTATGGCTCATTTTTAGTAGCCAACGCTTTTTATAAGTGCTATCAAAAGAAGAGGGATTGATGCCGCAAAACCAACTCATGATCACCATCATTGATGAATCAGGCTCTAAACAGCTCAAATTTTCTAAAAATTTAAAACGCAACCTCATCATTTTTGTTGTTATTTTTTTGTTGATCGTGGGGCTTGGCGTGGGTTTTTTAAAATTTTTAATCGCTAAAATGGACACGATGACAGCAGAAAGGAATGCGGTTTTAAGGGATTTTAGGGATTTGTATCAAAAAAATTACACTTTAACCAAAGAGATTAAAAACAAGCGAGAAGAGCTCTTTATTGTGGGGCAAAAGATTCGCACGATAGAATCCTTGATTGAAGTCAAAAGAGGGGCTAATGGGGGCGTGCATCTCTATGATGAAGTGGATTTAGACAATTTGAATCTGGCTCAAAAGCATTTAGCGCTCATGCTCATTCCTAATGGCATGCCCCTAAAAACTTATAGCGCGATCAAACCCACCAAAGAAAGGAACCACCCCATTAAAAAAATTAAGGGCGTTGAATCCGGGATTGATTTTATCGCGCCATTAAACACGCCTGTGTATGCGAGCGCTGATGGGATTGTGGATTTTGTGAAGACTAATTCTAATGTGGGGTATGGGAACTTGGTGCGCATTGAACATGCGTTTGGTTTTAGCTCCATTTACACGCATTTAGATCATGTCAATGTGCAGCCCAAAAGCTTTATCCAAAAAGGGCAGTTGGTTGGCTATAGCGGGAAGAGCGGTAATAGCGGCGGTGAAAAATTGCATTATGAAGTGCGCTTTTTGGGTAAAATTTTAGACGCAGAAAAATTTCTGGCATGGGATTTGGATCATTTCCAAAGCGCTTTAGAAGAAAATAAATTTATTGAATGGAAGAACTTGTTTTGGGTTTTAGAAGACATTGTCCAGCTCCAAGAGCATGTGGATAAAGATGCGCTCATAAGCCAGTAAGGATTTTGGTGTTTTTAGACAGGCGTTTGATTGTGATGGTTACGGACTCTAAGGGGAGCCGTTATCTTAATGTTCATATCTTATTCCGTCAAATTGGCCTATATGCGCTTTTGAGCGTTGTGGGATCTTTATTGTTTTTAGGCATTTCGTTACTGGTTTTAAATAAAGAAATTAGAAATATTGAAAAGCAGCATGCCTTAATCACTAAAGAATTTGAGAAAAAAAAAGAGACTAATGAAAAGCTTTCCTTGCAAATGGATGAATTTTTAGACGATTTGCAACTTTCAGGGGAGCGCATCAACGATTTAGAAGAAGTGGTGGGAGTGAATAGGCCTGAAGAAGAAAAAGAAGAGGGTAATTTTTCCAGCCGCTTGGATGTCGCTGGGATTACCGGGCTTCAAAAAAGCTTTATCATGCGCCTTATCCCTAATGACTACCCGCTAGAATCCTATCGGCGCGTTTCAGCCGCCTTTAATAAAAGGATCCACCCTATTTTGCATGTGTTACACAACCATACCGGGCTTGATTTAAGCACCGCTATTAACACCCCTGTGTATGCGAGCGCGAGCGGGGTAGTGGGGTTAGCGGGCAAAGGGTGGAATGGGGGGTATGGGAATTTGATTAAAGTTTTCCACCCTTTTGGTTTTAAAACCTACTACGCCCATTTGAATAAAATCATCGTAAAAACGGGCGAATTTGTCAAAAAAGGGCAGTTGATTGGGTATAGTGGTAATACAGGGATGAGCACAGGGCCGCATTTGCATTATGAAGTGCGTTTTTTAGATCAACCCATAAACCCCATGAGTTTCACCAAATGGAACATGAAAAATTTTGAAGAAGTTTTCAATAAAGAAAGGAGCATCAGATGGCAATCTTTGATAACAATAATAAATCAGCTAATGCAAAAACAGGACCAGCGACTATCATCGCTCAAGGCACAAAAATAAAGGGGGAGCTTCATTTGGATTACCATTTGCACATAGATGGCGAATTAGAAGGGGTGGTGCATTCTAAAAGCACGGTAGTGATCGGGCAAACCGGCTCGGTAGTGGGTGAGATTTTTGCTAATAAATTAGTGGTCAATGGCAAGTTCACTGGCACGGTGGAAGCGGAAGTGGTAGAAATCATGCCTTTAGGGCGCTTGGATGGTAAGATCTCTAGCCAAGAGCTTGTGGTGGAAAGGAAGGGGATTTTGATTGGGGAAACTCGCCCTAAGAATATTCAAGGGGGGGCGTTGTTGATCAATGAGCAAGAAAAGAAGATTGAAAATAAATAGGGAATGATCCAATCTAGTCTTTATAGAGCCTTAAACAAAGGCTTTGATTACCAAATACTCGCTTGTAAGGATTTTAAAGAGTCCGAGCTCGCTAAAGAAGTCATAAGCTATTTTAAGCCAAATATTAAAGCCATTCTTTTCCCAGAGTTTAGGGCTAAAAAAAACGATGATTTGCGTTCGTTTTTTGAAGAATTTTTACAGCTTTTAGGGGGTTTAAGGGAGTTTTATCAGGCATTAGAAAACAAGCAAGAAACTATCATCATTGCCCCTATTAGCGCGTTATTACACCCTTTACCCAAAAAAGAACTTTTAGAAAGCTTTAAAATCACTCTTTTAGAAAAATATAACCTTAAGGATTTGAAAGACAAGCTCTTTTATTATGGTTATGAAATTTTAGACTTAGTGGAAGTGGAAGGCGAAGCGAGCTTTAGGGGGGATATTGTGGATATTTATATACCTAATTCTAAGGCGTATCGCTTGAGCTTTTTTGACACGGAGTGTGAGAGCATTAAGGAATTGGATCCCACCACTCAAATGAGTCTTAAAGAAGATTTGTTAGAAATTGAAATCCCCCCCACGCTTTTTAGTTTGGACGAACCATCTTATAAGGATCTGAAAACAAAAGTGGAGCAAAGCCCCTTAAATAGCTTTTCTAAAGATTTAACCAGTTTTGGTTTGTGGTTTTTAGGAGAAAAAGCACAAGACTTGCTAAGCGTTTATAAAAGCGTTATAAGCCCTAGAGCTTTAGAAGAAATTCAAGAATTAGCGGGCTTAAACGAATTGGATTATGAGCGTTTCAAATTTTTAAAGGTTTTAGAAAACGCGCAAGGCTATGAAGATTTAGAAATCCATGCGCATGCCCTAGAAGGCTTTATCGCTTTGCATTCAAATCATAAAATCACGCTCCTAGCCCCCAATAAAACGATTTTAGACAATGTATTAGGCACGATTGAAAAAAGCAGCATGGAATGCGTCATCGCCCCCTTTGTGTTAAACTTTAAAACCCCTGATGGGATTTTTATTTCGCTCAATTCTTTTGAAAGGAAGAAAAAACGCCAAAAATCCAAGCTCGCTTTGAATGAATTGAATCCGGGCGAATGGGTGGTGCATGATGATTACGGGGTGGGCGTGTTTTCTCAATTAGTCCAACACAGCGTTTTAGGGAGCAAGAGGGATTTTTTAGAAATCGCTTATTTGGGCGAAGACAAACTGCTGTTACCGGTAGAAAACTTGCATCTCATCGCTCGCTATGTGGCGCAAAGCGATAGCGTGCCAGCTAAAGACCGGCTAGGGAAAGGGAGCTTTCTCAAATTAAAAGCTAAAGTCAGGACTAAGCTTTTAGAGATTGCTAGCAAGATCATTGAATTAGCGGCTGAACGCAATTTGATCTTGGGTAAAAAGATGGATGTGCATTTAGCGGAGTTGGAAGTCTTTAAATCGCATGCGGGGTTTGAATACACCAGCGATCAAGAAAAAGCCATCGCTGAAATTTCAAAGGATTTAAGCTCTAAGAGAGTGATGGACAGATTGTTGAGTGGGGATGTGGGTTTTGGGAAAACAGAAGTGGCGATGCATGCGATTTTTTGTGCGTTTTTGAACGGCTTTCAAAGCGCTCTGGTCGTGCCTACTACTTTATTAGCGCACCAGCATTTTGAGACTTTAAGGGCGCGTTTTGAAAATTTTGGCGTTAAAGTGGCTCGTTTGGACAGATATGCGGGCGAAAAAAACAAGCTTTTAAAGGCGGTGGAATTAGGCCAGATTGATGCGCTTGTAGGCACGCATGCGATTTTAGGCGCGAAATTTAAAAACTTGGGCTTAGTGGTGGTGGATGAAGAGCATAAATTTGGCGTGAAACAAAAAGAAGCTTTAAAAGAATTGAGCAAGAGCGTGCATTTTTTAAGCATGTCCGCTACGCCTATCCCGCGCACTTTAAACATGGCGCTCTCTCAAATTAAAGGTATTAGTTCTTTAAAAACCCCGCCCACAGACAGAAAACCCAGCCGCACTTTTTTGAAAGAAAAGAATGACGAACTCTTAAAAGAGATTATTTACAGAGAATTACGCCGTAATGGGCAAATTTTTTACATCCATAACCACATCGCTAGCATTTCAAAAGTCAAAACCAAGCTAGAAGATTTAATCCCTAAACTCAAAATCGCTATTTTGCATTCCCAGATTAACGCTAATGAGAGCGAAGAAATCATGCTAGAGTTTGCTAAGGGGAACTATCAGGTTTTATTATGCACTTCTATTGTGGAATCAGGGATTCATTTGCCTAACGCTAACACGATTATTATAGATAATGCGCAAAATTTTGGGCTGGCTGATTTGCACCAATTGAGAGGGCGTGTGGGGAGAGGCAAAAAAGAAGGCTTTTGTTATTTCCTTATAGAAGATCAAAAAAGTTTGAATGAACAAGCCCTAAAACGCTTGCTCGCTTTAGAAAAAAATTCGTATTTAGGCAGTGGGGAGAGTATTGCCTATCATGATTTAGAAATCAGGGGGGGTGGGAATTTGCTCGGGCAAGATCAGAGCGGGCATATTAAAAATATCGGTTATGCGCTTTATACACGCATGCTAGAGGATGCGATTTATGAATTGAGTGGGGGGAAAAAAAGGCTTGAAAAAAGCGTAGAAATCCAACTTGGCGTGAGCGCTTTTTTAAACCCTGAACTCATTGCAAGCGATAGTTTGAGGTTGGATTTGTACCGCCGTTTGAGTTTGTGTGAAAATACAGATGAGGTGGGGCAAATCCATGAAGAAATAGAAGACAGGTTTGGCAAAATAGACGATTTGAGCGCTCAATTTTTGCAAATCATTACGCTTAAAATTCTAGCTAACCAGCTTGGAATTATCAAACTTTCTAATTTCAATCAAAACATCACCATCACTTATAGCGGTGAAAAAAAAGAAAGCCTGAAAGCCCCAAGCAAAGACGATAACGATATTTTAGAAACCCTTTTGAAACATTTGCGCGCTCAAATTTCTTTAAAGCGGCGTTAAAAGCGTTTGATTTTAGCGTTAATTTTGTTATTTTAAAAAGATTATTAAGAGAGTTTGTGTAAAATAGGGATTTGCTATGCCTTTAGTCGTTAAAAGGTAATTATCATTAAGGAGTTTTTTAATCATGGCAGATATTCAAAGGCGTGATTTTTTAGGAATGAGCCTTGCTAGTGTTACAGCTATAGGGGCTATAGCGAGTCTGGTAGCGATGAAAAAGACTTGGGATCCGCTTCCAAGCGTTGTTTCAGCCGGTTTTACGACCATAGATGTGGCGAATATGCAAGAAGGGCAGTTTTCCACCGTGGAATGGCGTGGGAAACCGGTCTATATCCTCAAGCGTTCTAAAAAAGAGGGCTTTAATGAAAAGCGCGATTTTAAAATTGGCGGGAGCGTTTTTACCACAGCCATTCAAATTTGCACGCATTTAGGGTGTATCCCCACTTATCAAGATGAAGAAAAAGGCTTTTTATGCCCATGCCATGGGGGGCGTTTCACTTCTGATGGCGTGAATATTGCCGGCACTCCCCCTCCACGCCCTTTTGATATCCCGCCTTTTAAAATTGAAGGCACTAAGATCACTTTTGGTGAAGCCGGGGCTGAATACAAGAAAATGATGGCTAAAGCGTAAGGAGAGTTCCATGGCAGAGATAAAAAAAGCGAAGAATTTAGGCGAATGGCTGGACATGCGTCTTGGCACTAACAAGCTTGTTAAAGTGCTGATGACAGAATATTGGATCCCTAAAAACATCAATTTCTTATGGGCCATGGGGGTGATTTTATTGACCCTTTTTGGCGTGCTTGTGATCTCAGGGATTTTCTTGCTCATGTATTACAAGCCTGATGCGAAAATGGCGTTTGATAGCGTGAATTTCACCATCATGCAAGAAGTGGCTTACGGCTGGCTTTGGCGCCACATGCATGCCACGGCAGCGAGCATGATTTTTGTCATCATTTATATCCACATGTTTGTCGGCATCTATTATGGCTCTTACAAAAAGGGCCGTGAGATGATTTGGATTAGCGGGATGATTTTGTTTGTGGTCTTTAGCGCGGAAGCCTTTAGCGGATACATGCTGCCTTGGGGGCAGATGAGCTATTGGGCGGCAGCGGTTATCACGAATTTATTTGGGGGCATTCCTTTCATTGGGGCTGATGTGGTGGAGTGGATTAGGGGCAATTATGTCGTGGCAGATTCCACTTTAACGCGCTTTTTCATGCTCCATGTGTTTTTGCTGCCCATTGCGATCATTCTACTCATTGGGGTGCATTTTTATTCTTTACGCATCCCGCATGTCAATAACCAAGAAGGCGAAGAGATTGACTTTGAAATAGAAGAAAAGAAATTCATTGAAGGCAAGAAAAAAGAATCCAAAGTCATTCCTTTTTGGCCGGTATTCTTGTCTAAAGATATTTTTGTGGTTTGTGCGTTCATGGTCTTTTTCTTTTACTTGGTGTGTTACCACTATGATTTTGCGATGGATCCTATCAACTTTGAAAGGGCTAACAGCCTTAAAACGCCGCCTCACATTTACCCTGAATGGTATTTCTTGTGGAGCTATGAAGTCTTAAGGGGCTTTTTCTTTAGCGCTGATTTAGGGTTAATGGCCTTTGGCGTGGCGCAAGTGATCTTTTTCTTGCTGCCCTTTTTGGACAGAAGCCCAGTGGTCGCTCCCGCACACAAACGGCCGGCTTTTATGGTGTGGTTTTGGCTTTTAATCATTGACATGATTGTTTTAACAATCTATGGTAAATTGCCTCCACTTGGGATTGGTAAATACATTGGCTTAGCAGGTTCAATCACTTTCCTAGCCCTTTTCTTTGTGGTGTTGCCCATCATCACTATCGCTGAGAGCAAGAAACAAGGGGGTGTTAGATGAAAGAATTTAAGATTCTAATCATCCTTATTGTGGTGGTAGGCGTGATTTATTATGGGGTTGAGCCTTATGCGCATTCGGTGATGCACCCTAAAGTCGCTCCGGCAGATTTTGCTTTCAAGGATTTAGAGCCGATGGATTTAAAAAATGGCGACGCTAATAAAGGCAAACAGCTTGTAGCCGAAAATTGCACCGCTTGCCATGGTATTAAATCTCAAAACATTCCAGCCCCTATGGACAGCCTTAGCGCGAGCAACTCTTTTGGGGTCGTGCCACCGGATTTAAGCCATGTGGCGGGGGTTTTGAACGCGAATTTCTTAGCCCACTTCATCAAAGACCCTGTGAAAACGGCGAAATTGAGCCATAAATTCAACGATGAAAGGCCCTATCCTATGCCGGCGTTTTCTCAATTTAGCGATAAAGATTTGAGCGACATTGTGGCGTATCTCACTTCCATTTTACCTAAAAATTTGAGCGATAAGGAAGTGTTCGCGCAAAGCTGTCAAAGGTGCCATAGCCTGGATTATGCTAAAGACAAGGCCTTTAGCAATCCTAAAGATTTAGCCAATTATTTAGGCTCTCATGCGCCTGATTTGTCCATGATGATTAGAGCTAAAGGCGAACATGGCTTGAATGTTTTCATCAACGATCCGCAAAAGCTTTTGCCTGGCACGGCTATGCCCAGAGTGGGGTTGAGTGAACAAGCTCAAAAACAAGTCATCTCTTATTTGGAAAAAGCGGGTGATAGGAAAAAACATGAAAGGAATACCTTAGGGATAAAGATCATGATTTTCTTTGCGGTGCTGTCGTTCTTGGCTTATGCGTGGAAAAGAAAAGTTTGGAGCGAAGTGCATTGATTTGAAAAAAAGGGGGGAGGGCATGGTTTTATGATTTTTGATCTAGTGGGGTGTTTGAATGGCGACTTCAAAACAACCTTTATTTTAGGCTTTTATTATTGCTAATATACCCCTATAAGATTTTATGGCTACAAGCTTTTTAAGCGGTTTAAACCCAATTTGAGAAAAATTCTAATACTTGTAAAAATCAAGGGTTTTTATTTCTTGAATTTTAATCTCTTTTGTTTGGTTGTCTGAATCAAAAACGATGTAAATACCCTTAGCTTTTAGGTATTCTTTAATAATCTTTGCTTCTTTAAAAAGCTTGGTATCGCTCTTACAACTTACCATCAATGCATAAATTTTTTACTTTGTTCAAAAGCGTTAAAAAGATTTTATCTGATTCGCCCTCCACATAAACGATTTTTCTTCTAATCTATCCTCTAAATTTAGCCTTAATGCAACAGATCCGGCAACTTTAGACTCCTTTTTTGGAGTTTGGGTTAAAAAGAGCCTTTTATTTTATCTTAAAGCGGTTTTTCTCCAACGCATTTTGAATCGCAATAGAGGGCGATAGGTAATTGTAACGCACTAAAATTTCGGTGATTTCTTTAAAAATAGGGGCTGCAATCTTGCTAGCGTAATATTCTTCCTTGCCGTGCGAGCCTAAGATAACCACGCCGATAGTAAAAACCTGCCTTTCATCTTCAGCGAACCCAAAAAAAGAGCTGTTATAGGACTCCGCGCTATAACTCCCGTTTTTAGCAACCCTAGCCGTGCCTGTTTTGCCCCCTATGTATAGCCCTTCAAATTGAGCGTTTTTGCCTGTGCCATAACGCACCACTTTGATTAAGGTTTCTTTCATTTTTCTAGCGCTTTTTGGGCTAATGACTTGAAAAGTGGGTTTGGGGCTAGGGATGTAAATATCGCCATTAGGGGCGGTTTCTCGTTGCACTAAATAGGGGGTAGTCAATTTGCCTTCATTAGAAAACACCGCATAAGCCCTTAAAAGCTGCAAAAAAGTCGCGTTCAGCCCATAGCCATAAGAGACGCTCCCCTTTAACACTTCACGCTTGAAAGCGGATAAAGGAGGGATCTTTCCTGTGGCTTCTAAGGACAAATCAATGCCGGTTTTTTGAGAAAATCCATAGCCTAAAAGCCCGTTATAGAAATCCTCTGGGTTGAGATTTTTGCTGATTTTTATCATGCCCACATTGCTAGATTGGATCAAAATGTCTTCAACAACGGCTTTTTTACTAGGGATAAAGTCGTCTTTAATGGTGTATTTTCCTAATTGGTAATAGCCATGGTTTAAATCAATGCGTTCTTTGGGGTTGATTAAATTCTTGTCTAACAGCAAGGAATAAACAATGGGTTTAATCGTGCTGCCTGGCTCAAAAACCTTTTCGGCAACGCTCAAATTCAAGCTTTCATAATCGCTGGTTTTAATCGCATTAGGATTGAAGCGCTTGCTTGAAGCTAGCGATAAGATTTCCCCGCTTTTAGGGTTGATGATGCCCACTAGGATTTCTTTAGCCTTGAGTTTGTCTTTAGTTTTGTCTAATAGGGTTTCAATTTCTCTTTGGAGTTTTAAAGGAATGCTCAAATACACCTCATAGCCATCAAGCCGTTCAACCTCTGTATAAGAGTGGTTTTGGATAAAGTTAAAACTCACATCTCTTTTGCCCGTTCTTATGCCATTTTGTTGGGCTTTAAGCAAGTGATCTTGAGATTTTTCAACGCCTTTTTTACCGGTAGTTAAAGTGAGCTTGTCTTCTTCTTGTTTTTGCACATAGCCAATGATGGGCTCTAGGCTATTTTGATAAGGGTAATGCCTAGAAACGCCGCTCACTTCAATGTTTAGCCCTTGCTTTTGCCACACTTTATCATGCGCGTCTTTGAAATTTTGAAAAACCCCAAAGGTTAAAAATTTCTTATTCAAGTCCCTAAGATTAGCAGCGGTATTGGGCGTGAGATCATAGGCTAGAACAATATAGCCTTTCGTATTGATAGCGTCTTTTAAGGACTTTTTAGGGATATTGCTATAAATAGAAAGGAAATCCATGAAAAAATCTTCTTTATCCGGGTTTAAAAACCTTGTATCAAAGCCCAGTTTGAAAAGGGTTTGCGAAGCGGCCAGGCTGTAGTTGTCTTGACTATAGATAGTCCCCCTAGTCGCAGTGTCTTGCTTGCTTATCACTAGAGTGGGCATGTTGGCTTGGGCAAAAAAAGCTTTTTTAAAAGCCACCATTAAAAAAACGATAAAAAGCAACAAAAAGATTAATGCTGTAACAGAGCCCTTGTATTTTTGGGTTTCTAAAAATCGCTCTGGGTTGAAGTCGGAATCAATGTTTTTATTATCCATGAACGCTTACTTGAAAATGGCGTAGCGTTGGATTTTCACAACGCATGAGAACATGAATCTTTGATGATAAAACCCATTAAAATTGGGTGTAGTCAAAACGAACCCTCTCTTTAAAAAGGACCAAGCGATCATTTAAAGAGACGCCACTTAAGAAACTAGATTTGCGTTCTTAAAAGCTCTTTATAAGCGCTGATCGCTTTGTTGCGCACTTCAAGCATGAGTTTCATGCTCGTTTCAGCCTTCCCTATGGCGATAGCCGCTTGGTGCAAGTCTTTGATTTGCCCTGTCGCCATGTCGGCTAAGGCTTTATCAGATTGCTCTTGAGTGTTGTTAAGCTCATTGATAGATTGCTTTAAGAGTTTGGAAAACTCCCCACCTTTTTGTTCTTTAAAGGTGCTGCCCGATTCTTCTCTTTTAGTCCTGTTGTCCGTGTTAAGCTCAGAGAAAGGACTCAATAAGCTTTTATCATTGTGTATGGCTTGCATAGAACCTCCTTAAGCTCTTTTTTAAAAATTTAACTCTATTAAATATCTTATTCATTTCTGTATTCTACTGATCTTTGGCTAATACTACCTAAATTTTCTTATACTACCATAAATTGTTGAAAATCGTTCATGTTTGTAACATGCCAATCGCATTTTGCGCCATGTTTTTAGCGCTTTGAAAGGCTGCAACATTGGCCTGATAGGCCCTAGTCGCTTCCACTAGATCCGCCATTTCAACCACCGCATTCACATTGGGGTAAGCCACATAGCCTTGAGCGTTAGCGTCAGGGTGGCTTGGGTCGTATTTCATCAAAGGCTCGCTGTCATCGCGCACAATCTTATCCACCACCACGCTTGTGATAGGGATTAAGGGGTTGTCATCGCCTTCATCTAAGGGGTCTTCATAGGGGGTAATTTGATTATTTTGAGCGATTTTTTGGTTTAAAATCTCATTGAAATCAAAAGCCCTAAACACCGCTTCTTGCCTCCTGTAAGGGCCTCCTTCGCTCGTGCGTGTGGTGTTAGCGTTAGCGATATTAGAAGAAATCAAATTAGCCCTTAAGCGTTGGGCGGACAAACCATAACCGCTAATATCAAAAGAAGATAAAAACATGCTTTCCCTTAACTATAAATTCTTACTGGAATCAATGGCGTAATTGATCACGCCTCGATACTTTTTTAAGGCTGAACTCAAGGCTAAATACATGGTGGAGTTCTTACCCATTTCACTCGTTTCTATGTCTAAATCCACGCTGTTGCCATCATTTTTAGCCAAATGCCCATCTCTAAAAAAAAGGCTTGCCCCATCTTTAGCGCTGTTTTCAAAGTCTAAATGCCTAGGGTTAGTGTGGGCTAAAGGCAAAACTTTACTGGATTGGTTTTCAAAAATTTCCGCTTTTTTCTCCGCTAAAACGCTTTCAAAATCCAAATCCTTTGGCCTGTAAAAGGGGGTATCCACATTAGCGATGTTAGAAGCGATCATATCTTGCCTTAAAGCCCTATAATCCAGTGCTTTATAAACCAACCCAAACGCTTTAGAAAAATCCATCAAAACCCCTTTTTTAAACCCTTACAAATTTAGCATGCAAAAAGCATTCCAATAATCGGCTCGCTTCCTCATTAAAGAATGCGATCAACGAAATAACGCTTCAGCTTGAGCGCTAAGCCAATTCAGAGCCATTATAGTGTAAAATACCCCTAAAATACCTTAAGAGAACGCCTATTCAAAAACCAAAATAAGGAAATCCTAATGACTACAGACAGAAACCTGTTTTTTTGCGCTTCGCTATTGATTTTTTTGGGGGTATTGATGAGCTATTCGCTCTCAACTTACACCACAGTGGTGCTGTATCATTATGGGGAATTCCATTTTTTCATACGGCAGCTTTTAAGCGCGATCATGGGGATTGTTATCATGTGGGGGTTGTCTAGGGTTGATCCTAGCAAGTGGTTTAGCCGTTTGGGGTTTTTTCTTCTTTTTATCCCACCATTACTCATTATTGGCATGTTTTTTTTGCCAGAAAGCCTTTCTAGCAGCGCTGGAGGGGCGAAGCGATGGATTCGTTTGGGGTTTTTTTCTCTAGCACCTTTGGAGTTTTTAAAGGTTGGCTTTACCTTTTTTCTTGCGTGGAGTTTGTCTCGCACCTTTGTGGCACAAGAAAAGGCTAATGTGAAAGAAGAACTCATCACTTTTGTGCCTTATTCGGTGGTGTTTGTGGCATTAGCGATTGGGGTGGGGGTTTTGCAAAACGATTTGGGGCAGATTGTTCTTTTGGGAGTGGTTTTAGCGGTGTTATTGGTTTTTTCTGGGGGGAGTGCGCATTTGTTTGGCTTGATTGTTTCAGGGGCGTTTGCGATCAGCGTTTTAGCGGTTGTTACAAGCGCTCATAGGATTTTACGCCTAAAATTGTGGTGGTCTAATTTGCAAAATTCGCTTTTCACGCTTTTGCCGGATAAATTAGCGAACGCTCTTAGAATAAGCGACTTGCCCGAATCCTATCAAGTCTTTCATGCAGGCAATGCCATGCATAATGGAGGGTTGTTTGGGCAAGGGCTTGGGCTTGGGCAAATCAAGCTGGGGTTTTTGAGCGAAGTGCATACGGACATGGTCTTAGCTGGGATCGCCGAAGAATGGGGGTTTTTGGGGCTATGCGTTTGTTTTATTTTGTTTTCTGTTTTGATCGTTTTGATTTTTAGGATCGCTAACCGCTTGAAAGAGCCAAAATATTCGCTATTTTGCGTGGGTGTGGTGCTGCTTATTAGTTTTTCTTTGGTGATCAACGCCTTTGGAGTGGGCGGGATTCTTCCGGTTAAAGGTCTAGCGGTGCCGTTTTTGAGCTATGGAGGGAGTTCGCTTCTAGCGAATTGTATCGCTATAGGGCTTGTTCTAAGCCTGACGCGATACACGAAAGGCTAAAAAATATCAGCCCTTTTTAAAATTCAGTGCCATAAAAAGGGTTCAATTTCCGCATCGTTTAAATCAAAAACCACTTTATAGTAGTCTTTAACAATCGCATTAATATCCACGCCTTTAAAGGCTTCAGGGTGGGCTTTTAAAGCGATAAATAAGCTGATGAGTGGGGCTCTAGGCCCGCCAATATCCATTGTGGGGAGTTTATAAACTTGCTTGTTTTTGACAGCTTTGATAGTGGAAAACTTGGGGTTGTTTAACACATCTTCAGGGCTAAGCGGGCTTATCCACCAAATAAAGATAATCTCAGGGTTTTCTTTAACGATTTTTTCCACGCTAATATCGGCGCGCCCAAATTTGACGTATTTCAAGCCAAAATTGTCTATGCCCCCTTTTTCTAAAATGTCTGAATCAAGGGCTTGATGACCGCTGATCTTATTGGCTTTGTGGAAAAGTTCCACCCCTTTTTTCTTTTCAACATCTTTCAAGCGCTCTTTGATAAAATCCAAAGTTTCTTGCATTTTGACCAGTTTTTTAGAAGCGTCAATTTTTAAGGCTTTAGCTTGAGCGTCAATATCTTCCATGACTTCTGCAATGGTTTTTTCTTGGAAAGAAAGGAATGATATACCAAATTTTTTCGCATGCTCTACCGCTTTAGGGTTGCCCACAAAGGTTACAACAAGATCAGGGCTGAGTTTTTTTAAAAGCTCCACATTCAATGCCGCCACATGATCACTGCTCATGGATTTAATGCGTTCAGGATCTTTGAGGGTGGCTTTAACAATATCAGATTTAAAAGCGTAATCCGAAATGCCTACAACCCTATCCCAAGTGTTGAACATAGCGGGCACTTCTGCAAAGCTGCCCAAGTAGATTATTTTAGAAACAGGAAGCTTTATGGTTTGCTCCCCGAAATAATCCTTGACTTTAACTTCTTGCACTGAAGCGTTAGCCACGCCCAATAAAGATGAAACAATGAGCGCGCCTAAAGAATAGGAGGTTAAAGCTTTTTTAAAGCGAGCGAATAGCATAACAATTCCTTTCGTATGATTTATGAAGCGATTATAACACCATTAAGGAAATACAATGCAGTAAAAATGAAACTATTTTTCACAAAATCTTAAAATTTAAAAGGAAATACCCTTTCATTAACTTTTTAAGAATATACTCCACCATGTTTCCACTGACTGAGTGGAAAGCATAATGAAATTAAATCTAATTTTAGGTTTAATTTTGATCCAACAAAATTTTAAAACACTTAAGGAGTTGTATATGTTAGTTACAAAACTTGCCCCGGATTTTAAAGCGCCTGCCGTTTTAGGAAACAATGAGGTTGATGAACACTTTGAGCTTTCTAAAAATTTAGGCAAAAATGGTGCAATCCTTTTCTTTTGGCCAAAAGATTTTACTTTTGTATGCCCTACAGAAATCATTGCGTTTGACAAAAGAGTGAAAGACTTCCACGAAAAAGGCTTTAATGTGATTGGCGTGTCTATTGACAGCGAACAAGTGCATTTTGCATGGAAAAACACCCCTGTAGAAAAAGGCGGTATTGGTCAAGTAACTTTCCCCATGGTGGCTGATATTACTAAGAGCATTTCTAGAGACTATGATGTGCTGTTTGAAGAAGCGATCGCTTTGAGAGGCGCTTTTTTGATTGACAAAAACATGAAAGTAAGACATGCAGTGATCAATGACTTGCCATTAGGCAGGAATGCAGATGAAATGCTTCGCATGGTAGACGCTCTCTTACACTTTGAAGAACATGGTGAAGTATGCCCAGCGGGTTGGAGAAAAGGCGATAAAGGTATGAAAGCAACTCACAAAGGCGTTGCAGAATATCTTAAAGAAAATTCCATTAACCTTTAATGGTTTGATTCGCTGTTCAATCAAGAGAAACTTCGTTTTTCTTGGTTGAATCCTTTTCTTTTTATTCTTTGCCAGTTTCTAAAATTTTCGTATCGTTTTATCTTTTTATCATTTTTGAATTAATTTTTTTAATAAAGGGTTTTTATGAATGTATTCAAGCGTATTATTTGCATAACCGCTGTTGTTTTAGGTTTTTTTAATCTTTTAGACGCCAAACACCACAAAGAAAAAAAAGAAAACCACAAAATCACTCGTGAGCTTAAAGTGGGTGCTAACCCTGTTCCGCATGCGCAAATCTTGCAATCAGTCGTGGACGATTTGAAGGAAAAAGGGATCAAATTGGTGATCGTGTCTTTTACGGATTATGTGTTGCCTAATTTAGCGCTCAATGACGGCTCTTTAGACGCGAATTACTTCCAGCACCGCCCTTATTTGGACAGGTTTAATTTGGACAGAAAAATGCATCTCGTTGGTTTGGCCAATATCCATGTGGAGCCTTTAAGATTTTATTCTCAAAAAATCACGGACATTAAAAACCTTAAAAAAGGCTCAGTGATTGCTGTGCCAAATGATCCGGCCAATCAAGGCAGGGCGTTGATTTTACTGCATAAACAAGGGATTATCGCTCTCAAAGATCCAAGCAATCTATACGCTACGGAGTTTGATATTGTCAAAAATCCTTACAACATCAAAATCAAGCCTTTAGAAGCCGCATTATTGCCTAAAGTTTTAGGGGATGTGGATGGGGCTATTGTAACAGGGAATTATGCCTTGCAAGCAAAACTCACTGGAGCCTTATTTTCAGAAGACAAAAACTCGCCTTATGCCAATCTAATAGCCGCTCGTGAGGATAACGCGCAAGATGAAGCCATAAAAGCGCTGATTGAAGTTTTGCAGAGTGAAAAGACCAGGAAATTTATTTTGGATACCTATAAGGGAGCGATTATCCCGGCTTTTTAAGTTATTTGGGTAAAATCCATCTTTAAGATGAATGGAGGGGGTGCTTTTAGGCGTTAATAAAAAGCTCTTTTCTCATTGAGCATTAAAAACGCTAAAAGTATTTTTAAAATCAAATAAAAAGAGCTTGCGCTAATCAAGCGATAATTTCCTAAAAAGCGTTATTTCTTAAAGGGGGAAATGGCGCAAAATAACCCTCTCTATCCCTTTAAGAAAATAATGATAAAATCTAAAACGAAAAATAACTAAAGCCCCATTTTTTTAAAAATATTGAACAAGACTTTAGCCGTCAATATGCGGTTAGAAAAGGCCAAAAATACAGCAAGCCTAAACCCCACCCGTTAGACTGAGTTATAGAGCGGTAAAATGAGTTAGAAACAAGTTGGCTAATGGGTTTTAGCGTTTAGCATGGTAATGCGTTTTTGAAAAGATTTAGAATTTGATTAAAGATAGCCAAGCTCATAGAGTTTATTGCTCATTTTCACTAACAAGCCCCCTAGTTTTGAGCCCCCTTCCCCATGTTCTACTAAAATGGTGATAGCGTATTTGGGTTTTTCATAAGGCAAGAATGCGGTAATCCACGCATGGGATCGATGGAAATATTCCATATCCTTTTCTTTCATGCGGTTGACGATGTTTTGAGCGATTTCCACGACTTGCGCGGTGCCGGTTTTACACGCTAAAGTAACCTTAGAACCCCTTGTGGAATGATAAGCGGTGCCGTCTTTATGGTTACACACTTCATACATGCCCACTCTCAAGGCTTGGAGCTTCTTTTTTTGAAAGCTGTTTAGGGGGTCTTTGAGCGGTTGTTGGTTGTTGATAGCGAAATGAGGCGTTGCCAGTTTGCCTGTAGCAATGAGTCCCGTGTAGGCTAGAACCTGCAAGGGCGTGGCTAAAAAAGAGCCTTGCCCAATAGCGGTAATGAGCGTATCCCCAACGCGCCAATCTTGATTGAAGCGTTTGAGTTTCCACAAATTATCCGGCACAATCCCCACAAATTCATTCGGCAAATCAACGCCTGTTTTTTCCCCAAAGCCCACTTCCCTTAAGGTTTTAGAGAGTTTTTCTATAGAGATTTCAAGCCCAAACTTGTAAAAATACACGTCCACGGACTCCCTAATGGCTTTATACAAATTAGAATTGCCATGCCCTGTTTTTTTCCAATCTCTGAATTTGCGCTTGCCCACTTCAATGAAAGGCGGGGTGGGTATGGTGGTGTTTTCTGTGATATTAAGGTTTTCTAAAAAGCTCAAGCCCACGCCCATTTTAACCACAGATCCTGGCGGATACAAGGCGTTAGCGAAGCGGTTTAATAAGGGGTTATAAATATCATCTTGAAGTTTTTGCCATTTGTCTTGACTGATCCCGCCTACAAAGTCGTTCAAATTGTATTCAGGGTAACTTCCTGCAACGAGCAATTCCCCATTTTCTGCATCCATCACTAAAATAGCCCCCCTTTTATTTTCAAAGAGCTTGTCCGCTTCTTTTTGCAAGCGTTTGTCTAAACTCAATTGCAAGTGGTTGTTGGTGCTTGGTGGCACTACTTCTAATGTGGCTAATTCTTGATTGAGCGCGTTGACACGCATGATTTTATAGCCCACCTTGCCTTGTAAAAGCTTGTTGTATTCTTTTTCAATGCCGGTTTTGCCCACAATCTGGCTGTATTGATTCTCTTCATCGTCTTTTAAATCTTGCAAGCTTGCCACCCCCACATAGCCTAAAACATGCGAAGCTAAAGCGTTATTAGGGTAGTAGCGCTTGTCTAAGGGAAGCGCAAAAATGCCTTGAGTCTGGATGAGTTTGGTGTAAAGAGGTTGCATGGTAGCATAAGGAATGAAGCCAACCACTTTAATGAGGTTATGGTTATAAAGCGAATTTTCTTTTTGGTAATTGTTTAAAAGCGTTTCTTTGGAAAAGTTAGGGAAAAACTTTTGGATTATTCCAATTTTTTCTAAAAGCTCTTTTTGTTTCAATCCGCTGGGCAAAAACACGCCAAACACCAATTCATTAGTGGCTAAAAACTCATGGTTTCTGTCTGCAATATTGCCCCTTGTAGGGACTAGAAATTCCTTTTTAGTCATGTTTCGTTCAGCCAGTTTTTCATAGTATTCTTGATTTTTAACGCTTAAAATAAATAAATTTAAAACCAATAACCCCCAAAACCCTACAAAAACAAAGAGCAAAAGCTTATAGCGAAGATTTTTCATACAAACCCCACAAAGCGCTCTCTATTAAAGCAAAAAGAGCGAGAAAGCCGAGTATTTTCAAACTCAAAGACACCGAAAAAAAGCGCGATAAATAAAGGTAATAAATCAAAAAAACATGCAAAGTTTTGAATAAAAAGCCGTCATTAAAAAGCTTTAAAGAGTTTTTATAGATGATTTGGTGGTAGATTAAAAACAATAAAGCTAAAACGCCTAAAGTCTTTAAATGCATGCTTTCAAACCAAAACAAACAACCAAACACGCTCAAACTGGGTAAAAAATGATCGTATTTTTTCGCATAAAACAAGAATAAAAACCCAATCATAGGGGGTAAAAAAGGCATTAAGTCTCTCAAAAGGCTATAAAAATAAAAACCAAAGATCCCTAAACATAAGAAAAAAAAGGAATCTTGTTTTAAAGAGAGCATGGTTTTTGCGGCTTATGAAGGGTTAGTGAGCAAGTGTTTCAAAAGGGTTTGGCGCACTGTTTCAAGGGTGGGGTATTTTGAAGAAAGAGCGTTGAAATGGGTGGTATTGATTAAAAAAGGTTTAGGAGCGTTTAACAAAAGGCGGTGTTGCTCGTTTTTATTCAACTTGTCAAATTTCGTGAAAAGAGAAAGGTAAGCTTGATCGGGCCTTAAAAGGGCTTGAATGTTTTCTTTAGCGTTTTTGTCAATTTCTAAATCCAAATGGCGCGCATCCACTAAATGGATAAAAAGTTTGATAGAAACCCTAACGCTCAACAATTCCCATAAAAACCCCTCCCATTCTTTTTTCAAGCTTTTAGAAACTTTAGCGTAGCCAAACCCAGGCAAATCAATCACATTAAAAGTGGTCGTTAAGGCGTTTTCTTTATCTTCCCAAGTGGTGGAAAAAAAATTCGCTAAACGGGTTTTTCCAGGCGTTGCTGAACTTTTGGCGAGATTTTTTCCTAACAAAGTATTAATAAACGAGCTTTTACCTACATTGCTGCGCCCTAAAATGACCATCTCAGAAGTCAGGCTCGCAGGGCATTGCGAAAGTTGGCTTGAAGAAGTGAGAAAATGAGCGTCTTTAATAGCGATCATGGTTTTTCCTTAGCTCCTTTCTTCTTCAATTTAGCCTTACGATTTTCTTCATTAATGTCTTCCATATCAAACACAAATTTAGCGGGCCGTTTCGCGCTCCCCAACACGTCAGCATAACCCTTAGTTTTGTTTAAAATGATTTCATCGCCGGTGATGACATTAGATTTCCCCACTTCTCTGACCACCGCATTTTGCAATAATTTGTATTCCCCATTCAATGCGTTATAAATGAGCTTGTCAGCGCTCCCGCTGATTTCACGATTGTCCTCTGTAAAGATGTTAAAATGCGTGTTCCCTGTGGCTTCATAGCGTTCTGGCTTTCGTTTGTCGTTTAAAAACACGCTCACCTTATCCGCAAACAACCGGTCTTTACCTTTTTTGATCTGCACATTGCCTTGAATAACGGCGGTTTTGGTTTTGTCGTTCGCTACAAATTGGTTGCCGGTAATTTCTAAAAGCTCTCTTTCTTTTTTCAAACCTTTATTATCTGTTTTTTGAGCGCTCATCACGCTTAAAAGACCAAAACAACACACAAGAACACACCACCAACGCATTAAAACTCTCCTTTGAAAGTGGGGAATTTTTTCTTTTCTTTTTGGCTTTGTTTGATTTCATCTAAGAATAAATGCGCTTGAATGCTTTGAGCTTCAATAATGGCTAAAGCATGCGAATAGGAAATGTCAAGCCCTTCAATCTTGCTGTCCTTTGAAGTGAGAATGAAACGGCCCTTGCCTTTAAAATTCTGCTCTTTATGGTTGTAAATCCCTGTTTCACTCCAAAAACTAGAATCATCGCTTCTTTTATAAGTAACCCCATTAGGGAAGAAATACAAATCCTGCTGCCGTTTGGCTTTGGGGGATTCAACGCTTTCAATGGTGTCTTCATCATAGCGCTTGATTTTGGAATCAAAAAAGATCTCATGATCATCGTATTGTAGAGCTTTTTTGCCCTCTATGGACAGATCAAGGATTTTATCGTTGATTTGAAACGCTTTAAAATTTTCTAATTCAATTTTAGGGATATTTTCTTTAGAGACCACGCTAGTGGGTTGTGAACGCAAAAAGAAAAAAACTAGCCCTATCATGATGAAAGACAAAACCACAAAAAAGTTTAAAACGCTATTAGAGGTAAAGCTTGAGCGCTTCATCTTGCAAGCCTTCTAATGTTAAAAGATAATCAATCGCTTCCCTAACAGCCCCCTTGCCCCCTGAATTTTGCAACACTTTATAAGCTTTGTTTTTAAGCAAGGGGTGCGCATCAAAAGGAGCGAAACTCCAAGCGCATGCCTTAAACATGCCTAAATCGTTATAATCATCGCCTACGCATGCGATTTCTTGCGCATTCAATTGCAAGTCTTTTTTGAGCCGCTCCACGACCACGCTTTTATTTTCAACGCCCATAAAAACAAACTGAACGCCCAAACTCTCCATGCGCTTTTTGACCATTATTGAAGTTCTTCCTGTAATGATAGCGATTTTTTTGCCTAATTTTTGCCACAGCGTCATGCCAAGCCCGTCTTTGACATTAAAAGCCTTGATCTCGTGAAAATTTTCATCAAAATACAACGACCCATCTGTGAGCGTGCCATCCACATCTAAAAGCAATAACTTAATCATTCTCTCGTTAAAACCGCATTCTGGTTGTATTTTTTCATAAAATCCCTAGCCTCTTCTTCGCTTTGAAACCCTTGAACTAAAACTTTATACAAATCGTCTTTAAAAGCAATCTTGACGCTGTAATTCTTATTCTCTGCTTGCAATTTATCCGCTAAAGTTTGAGCGCCTATTTGGTTTCTAAAAGCCCCCATTTGCAAAGAAAATTTCCCTCCGCTCACGCTTTTTTCGCTCTCGCCAACTTTAAATTCCTTGTGTAAGATCTTTGAAGAGTTGGCGTTAAAGGATTGTTCGTATTGCGTGGAGATGACCCCACCAAAACCCAAAACAATAAGACGCACGCTGGCTGTGCCTTTTTTAACCATGTCAATATCCCTAGCGGCCGCATTAGACAAATCAATGATGCGATCGCTCACAAAAGGCCCTCTATCATTAATGCGCACGATGGTGCTTAAATTATTATCAACATTGATGACTTTCACCACGGTGTTCATGGGTAAAGTCTTGTGCGCGGCGGTGTGGGCATACATGTTATAAATTTCCCCATTACTGGTTTTTTTGGCGTGGAAATTGGGGCCATACCAGCTCGCAACGCCATCAAATTTTTCGCCTAAATCCACTTTAGTGGGGTAATACCACTTTCTCCCCACTTGATAAGGGCGCATGGTGGCTCTTTGGATCGCGCTAGAATCGCGCATGCCGTTATCTAGCGGCTGATCTTTGGTGTTGCCATCTTGCGGACTGGAGTGGTGTTTGAAATGGCGTTCAAAAAAATTGCGTTTATAGGCGGCTTTTTGGGTTGTCGGGTCATAGTCTTTAGCGTTTTCATAAGCGCGCAAGCTTTCATGCTTGTAAGACAAATTCTTTACCCCCTCTTTTTTAACCGCGCAAGCGCTAATCAAAAAAATAACGCCTAAAAAACAAACTTTTTTTAACGCCAAACCCATTAAAATTCCCTTGTAGCGAGTAATTTTTTGTTGGTGGGGATGATCAAGCGCTGGTGGATAAAAATATTAGAATCTTTGAGGTTATTGGCTAATTGGATACTGGAAATACTGACTTGATAGTGTTTAGCGATAGAAGATAAGGTTTCTTTCGGTAAGACCACATGGGTGATAAAAGGGCTTTTTGAACTGGCTTGAATGCTTTTATTTTGTTTGAGTTGGCGTTGTTTGAAAAGAGCGAGTTTTTCATAAGGGATATAAATGGTGTAGGTGGGGTCTTTAGAAGGCAGAATGTTATAACGGAATTGGTGGTTGTAGGATTTTAAGGTTTCTAAACTCAAGTTTAAATTTTTGGCCACTTGGACTAAAGAAGTGTGCCTTTTAAACGGGACGCCCACTAAACTCACCCTCGCCCCACGATTGAGCAAGTATTCTTTATCTTTGAGGTTGTCTAGGCTGTTGAATTTCAACGCCAGGCTTAGAATGGAGCGGATATACTCTCGTGTCTCTTTGGGGAGGTATTTCTTATCTTCATCTAACAAAATCTTAATGTCCGAAGTGCCGGCGGCTTTAATAGCGTTTTGAACCTTGCGTAAGCCGTAATTATACGCCATAGCGACCAAATACCATTCCCCGGTTTGTTTGTAGAGCCGTTTCAAATAAGTGATCGCCGCTTGAGTGCTTTTAATGGGGTCTCTTCTTTCATCAATGTAATGATTGACCTTAAGCCCTAATTCTTTAGCCGTGCTTGGCATGAATTGCCAAATCCCTACCGCTTTTTTCCTGCTATAAGCCCTTGATGAAAATTTAGACTCTGCCATCGCTAAAAATAAAAATTCTTGCGGCACGCTCGCTTCTATTAGCATGTTTTTAATGATGGGGATGAACTGGTAATTCACATCAAATCTTTTGACTAACTTTTTCCATTCTTCTTCTTTATTCATTTTTTTTAAAGCGTTTGGCATTTGGGATAAAAAGCCCGCACTAACCCCAAAAGCCTCTAACGCTTTGGTGTCAATATTAGATTCAAAAGCCATTTTCGCATGGCCTAAAGAAGTCAGTAAGAACCAATGAGTCATTAAAAAAAACAACCATTTGGTATTAAAATATTTCATTCTTTTTTAAAATCCTGATCATTTGATAAGTTCAATAATGGCTCTAATTATAACCAAACTTGAATAATACTTTTTTAAATACAGCCCCATTTTCAGGGGAAACTAAAGAGCGTTTGAGCGTTATGCGTGCTTAAAGAAGCGAGCTCTTCAGTTTCTATGTTGATGATTTCGGCAATTTTTTGAGCGATTAAAGGGATATAAGTAGGGCTATTTCTGGTGCCTCTAAAAGGGTGTGGGGTCAAATAGGGCGAATCCGTTTCTAAAAGAAGCCTGTTTTTAGGGATTTTAGGGAGGATCTCTACCAGTCTTTTAGCGTTTTTAAAAGTGCTAACCCCTCCTATCCCGTAGTAAAAACGATCGCTTAATTCTAAAAGCATGCCATCAGCGTTAAAGCAATGCAACACCCCAAAAGCCTTAGGATAGCTTTTTAAAAGATTCAAACTATCAAAACTCGCCTCTCTGATGTGGATAATCAAGGGCTTGTTGTGTTGGATAGAAAATTCAATCTGTTTAGTAAAAATTTCTTTTTGCTTGCTTTTATAATTTTCTCTTTCATTCAATTCAGGCAAGCGGTAGTAATCCAGTCCGCATTCGCCTATCGCCACGCATTTTTGATGCCCAACAAACTTTTCAAACAAGCTTTCATCAAAACTCTCCACATCATAAGGGTGAGCGCCTATGGCAAAAAACACGCCTTCAAATTTTTCGCTAATCTCTATTGCTCTGTTCAAATCCTTCATGTCCGCGCCCGGAATCACGCATTGGGTAACGCCTTTTTCCAGGCTTTCTTTTAACACTTCTTCTAAATCGTTTTCATAATCCTTGTGATCCAAATGGCAATGCGTATCAATAAACATGCTTTTATCCTGTGGTTTTATTTAATATGTTACAATGTTCAAGCATTTTAACATAAGGAAAATAATCATTAACGATGTTCAGCGGTCTAATCAATCAAATAGCTAAAGTGAAAAGTTTCCAAAACAATATTTTAAGCATAGAGAGCGATCTCAATCCCAAGCTTGGCGACAGCATTGCGATTAATGGGGCATGTTTGACCGCCATAGAAAGTTCAAAAACGCATTTTAGCGTGGAATTGAGTCAAAAAACCCAAAACAGCGTAGCGTTAGAAAATTACAAGGATTTAGTCCATATTGAGCCAGCCCTGAAAGCCGATGCGAGTTTGGATGGGCATTTTGTGCAAGGGCATATTGACGCTATCGGGGTCATTGAAAAAATCATTCACAACGCTAATCAAGTGGATTTTTTCATCAGCGCTTCTAAAGAAACGCTTTTATTGTGCGTTGAACAAGGCTCTATCGCCATTGATGGGGTGAGTTTGACTTTAAGCAAAGTAGAAGAAAAAGGGTTTTGGCTAACGATTATCCCTTACACTTTAGAAAACACCCTTTTTAAGACTTATAAACTCAAACGGTGCGTGAATATTGAAACGGACATGCTAGTGCGCAGCGTTGCGTCTATTTTGAAAAAAACAAAAGGGTTTGAAAAAAATTTCTCTTGGAATGACGCTGACGCTTTGACTTTAGGGTATTAGATGAATAAAACTATAAAAGCCGCCGCTCTAGCCTATAACATGGGGCAAGATCATGCCCCAAAAGTGATCGCAAGCGGGGTGGGCGAAGTGGCTAAAAGGATCATTCAAAAAGCTAAAGAATACGATATAGCGCTCTTTTCTAACCCCATGCTGGTGGATTCGCTTTTAAAGGTAGAATTAGACTGCGCGGTACCTGAAGAATTGTATGAAAGCGTGGTGCAAGTGTTTTTATGGCTCAATAGCGTGGAAAATAACGCGCAAATGTCTCAGTGAGCAAGATTTAAAGTTGAAACGATGATAGTGGAATTAAAAAACATTGAAAAGATTTATGAAAACGGGTTTCATGCTCTAAAAGGCGTGAATTTGGAATTGAAAAAAGGCGGTATTTTAGGCGTGATAGGCTATTCAGGGGCGGGGAAATCCACGCTCATTCGCTTGATTAATTGTTTAGAACGCCCCAGTTCTGGCGAAGTTTTAGTCAATGGGGTCAATCTGTTAAAATTAAAGCCTAAAGAATTGCAAAAAGCGCGCCAGAAAATAGGCATGATTTTCCAGCATTTCAATTTATTGAGCGCTAAAAATGTGTTTGAAAACGTCGCTTTCGCTCTAGAAATCGCCCGATGGGAAAAAACTAAGATTAAATCAAGGGTGCATGAATTATTGGAATTAGTGGGGCTAGAAGATAAAATGCATTTTTATCCTAAACAGCTCAGCGGTGGACAAAAACAAAGAGTGGCGATCGCTAGGAGTTTAGCGAATTGCCCTGATTTATTGCTTTGCGATGAAGCCACATCCGCCTTGGATTCTAAAACCACGCATTCTATTTTAACGCTTTTAAGCGGCATTCAAAAAAAGCTCAATTTGAGCGTCGTTTTCATCACGCACCAGATTGAAGTGGTTAAAGAATTGTGCAATCAAATGTGTGTGATCAGCAGCGGCGAAATTGTGGAAAGAGGCTCGGTAGAAGAAATTTTTGCCAACCCTAAACATGCCGTTACTAAAGAATTGCTTGGCATCAAAAACGAGCATGGGGATCAAAAATGCCAAGACATTTATCGCATCGTGTTTTTAGGGGAGCATTTGGACGAGCCGATCATTTCTAATTTGATCAGGCGTTTTAAGATAGATGTGAACATCATTTCAGGCGATATTGAAGAGCTTACGACTAAAGATATAGGGTATTTAGTGGTGCGGTTTTTAGGCAATACTACAGAAACTCAAAGGGCTTTAGAGTATTTAAACGCTTTAGGCTTGCAAGTGGAAAAATTAAAGGATTAAAATGGTTTCTCAAATGCTCATTCAAGCCACGCTAGAAACGCTTTATATGGTGTTTGTGGCGAGCTTTTTGGCGGTTGTTTTTGGCTTGCCTTTGGGGGTTTTATTGTTAGTGAGTAAAAAAGGGCATTTGTTAAACAAACCCCTTTTGCATAAAATTTTAGACACTTCCATCAACATGACTCGCTCTTTCCCTTTTATCATTTTGATTATTTTGCTCCTGCCTTTATCGCGCTTTTTGATTGGCACAAGCATTGGCTCTAGCGCGAGCATTATCCCGCTAGCCATTTCAGCCATTCCTTTTGTCGCAAAGCTTTTTGAAAATTCTTTAATGGAAGTAGAGCATGGCAAGATTGAAACCACTTTAAGTTTGGGAGCGTCTAATTTGGAAGTCATTAAAATGATGCTTTTAGAAAGCCTGCCCTCTTTAGCGAATAACATCACCATCACCTTGATTTCTTTAATAGGCTATTCGGCTATGGCGGGAGCGTTAGGGGCTGGGGGCTTGGGGGATTTAGCCATTAGGATTGGCTATCAAAGTTATAGGGGCGATGTGCTTTTTTATGCGGTGGTTGTGATTATTGTTTTAGTGCAAATCATTCAAAGCGTGGGGGATTATGTGGTGAAACGCCTAAGAAAGCATAAGTATTAGGGATTTGGTTTCGCCCTGTGATTCCAACAAATTAGAACTTTTTTTGAAAAAATTTTTTTTGAAAGAAAGTTTTTATTGGTTTAAACCATCGTTCTTTAACCACTAAATTATAGTAATGAGATGCAAAAACTTTAATGGAGCGTATGCTCACTTCATAGAGATGCTTGTCTTGAGAAAAATAATGGATTTTTTGAGCAATATCTCGGTATTCTACGCGTTTTTTTTTGCATTTCCAGAGTGAAGTCTTTCCAAAATGGAGTGTGTGCAAGCATCTCTAACCACAGGTGGTATTGATTCCCCAAAGGGAACTTCCAAGGTTTGCCATTGTAGATTCCAAGAGCGTCTTTATCAGATTCATAGTGCATGATAATAGGGTTTGAAAGAATGTCTTGAATTTGAGAGATCTCATAGGGGATTTGCTGGCGATAGATAAATTCATTGGGTTTGTCTTGGTGGATGATTTCAAACCGAATGGGTAAGGAAGCTTTATGTCTCAAATCATTAAGTTCTTCTTGATAATAATAAGGCAAAACACAATAGTGTAAGGGAAGTTCTTTAATATAAGCATGCAAATGGTGTATTAATGTAGGTTCTTTAAAATATGGACGCATTACTTGAATTTTAAATTTTTCTGAGACCTGTTGGGTGAAAGAGTGCTCTCGCATGTAATCCAAATTGCAAAACCAAAACCCCTCTGTAACTGATTGTGATACTAAACTTATCACACCACTCAAATGAAAAGATTCGCTTGTGTCTAAAGCGATAAAATCATCAGCGAAAGCTCTGCAAAACACCACATCCACATCAGACCAAATCATTTTGCTGTATTGGGGGAATAAACTAGGGAGAAGGTATTTGACTAGAATCGTTCTAGAATAGCGATTAACCCATGTACTATCCGTGATGGTGGGCAAAGAATCAAGAGTGGCACTAATATCTTGGCATTTTAAAGTGGCAAAATGCTTGAAAGGCTTGATAGTTTCTTGGAGTCTGTTTAAATCATCTTCATTCAAACTGCTATAGAATACATAGATACTGAAAAATACCCTTTCAACTGCACGATGGGCATGCAATAAAGAGTAGAGAGCCACAGCCCCTGTTTTTAGGTAGTTTTTATCAAAGGCAAAGGCAATAGGGATTTCATATGTTGCATCAATTTTCCTTGAAGTTTTTGTGAAAATAAACTATATCATAGCTTATGTTAGTTTTTATTGATAAAATTATCCATCTGTTTTTCTAAGTCTATGATTTGCGTTATCGCTCCCTCTAAAATTTCAAAATTTTGAGCGTTTTTTGGGGTAATGCATGCAAGCTTGTTGGAAGTTTTTTCTAACGATTGGATGTCTTTAAGCAAGGTTTTTAAAACTCCTACGCTTTTAAAATCCTTCTCAAAATAACCATCAAATTGCTGTTCTGTTTGAGAAAAGTTCTCTAAAAAAGCGTTTTGAAGGCGTATTTGGGTGCGATCATGCCCGGTTTTTACACAGGTTTGATAGGTTTTATCGATCGCAATAAAAGCGTCTTTGGCTTTCACAAAAGCCTTTGAAAGCTCAACGATGATTTCATAATGTTCGCCTTCCGCTCTTAAAAACCCTAAAAAGAGCGAAATGAGTAATAATTTTTTTAGCACTTTATATCCCTTTACCATTGATAAGAAAAGCTCACCCCATAGCGGCTGCTGCCCTTAAAATCGCTAGAGATTTCAGGATAGAGCATCCATTGTTTGGGTTTGTAGCGTGAAGTGAATAAATAAGCAAACCCCCATGCGATAAGGCTGCCGATCGTAACTTGCAAGATCGTGTGTTGTCCTGCCACCACTCTGCTGGCATCAGTGAGTATTGCAAGAGCGATCACAGGAAGAGCCGGTTTCCACCCATAGCGGTAATACACAAACCCAGCCGCGCTAAACACCCCCCCAGCATGCCCGCTTGGCATCCCTCTCCAAGAATTACAGCACGGGCGTTTAGCAAATTCCACTCTAGCCCCATCTTTATGGGCGTTGCTAAAAGCTCCTTTAAGGCCATAAATCACGCCTTGAGTGACTAATGTGCCGACCGCTAATTCCCCTAAACCTCTATAATCGCGCATCGCCAAACTGACCGTGCCTACAAAAATAGGCAAAAACCTAAGCACATCGCCAATCTCTTCTAAAATGTATGCCCCTTGATTGATCGGCTCGCTCCTTAAAGGATAGACCCATAAGAGTAAGCTCAAAAAAAGACTTTTGAGTTTTTTCATTGAAACGCTCGCTTTTCTAAAGCGCAAACTCGCCTGTTCAAATAAGCATAGCCCATTAAATAGCATGCGATAAAGACTAGGCTAATGGCAATGAGCGCGTAAGCGTTTAAGCAAAAAAAGACGCTTGTTAAAATAAAAGGCAGGTTGCACAGAATAAGGATAAACGCGCATAAAGGGTTGGGGTAATTTAAAGAGCGTTGTTGCAAGAATTGGAATAAAAGGGTGTGCAAATGCAAATTATCTGGCATGGTGGCTTTCTGGCGTTTTATTTTGCGCCTAAGGATACTAAAAAGCACCTCTATGACCGGATAAAGCATTAAATTGAGCCCAAAAAACACGCTGATTTTTTGCTCTAAACTCAAATGCAAGAGCGAGATCCCGCACACCAAACCCAAAAAATACGCCCCCCCATCGCCTAAAAAAATCTTTCCTAAAGGGAAATTTAACACCATAAACCCAAGCACCATGTAAGCTAGCAAACAAGACAAACTGCTAGGGTCTGTATAATGAATGATTAAAAGCGTAATCGCGCAAATCCCTGACGCAAGCCCGTTAAACCCATCAATGATATTAATAGCGTTGCTGATACCCACTAACATAAAAATTGCGAATAAAAAAGCGATAAAATAAGGCAAGCTAAAAAGGGGCGAAAAATCGCTCACCACTAAAGGCGTTGATGAGATGATGCAAATAACCCCTACGGCCTGTAAAATAAGGCGTATTTTGGGGCTGAGTGAAAGGTTAATGTCTTCTAAAAAACCGCTTAAAAACACCAATAACAGCCCCAAAAAAACAAAAGGTCCCTTAAAAGGCATTTCAAAAGGTTCAAAATAACAAGCCAATGCAAAAGAAAGAAAGATCCCAAGCCCTCCGGCTCGTGGGGTTCTTGCATGATGAAAGCCTTGTATCTTGTTAGCGCTATCCACAAAGAGCATGGATTTTTTAGACCACAAAACAATCAAAGAGCAAATAAATAAACTGGTTAAAAAATATAGCACCCACAACACTTTTTATTGGATTTAATTGACATTTTGTTTCGGGTATTATAGCATTTTACAAGATAGCTTGATGATAAAATCTTATAGGTGTAAGAGGCGGATTTTATGTTACAATTTCAAAAATCATTATTATAAAATAAAGGATAGTCATGCGTTTTGGATTGAATATTGATCACATTGTGACTTTAAGAGAGATAAGAAAAACTTATGAGCCTGAGATTTTAGAGGCCCTGTTCATCGCTAAAAACACCCATAAAGTGGATTTAATCACCATTCATTTGAGAGAAGACAAACGACACATTCAAAATGAAGACGTTTTGAGGCTGCTTGAAATAAGCCCTTTGCCTATCAATATTGAATGCTCTATTAATGCAGCAATCACTGATTTTTTATGCTCTTTAAAAAATAAGCCCAGTAAGGTTACAATCGTGCCTGAAAACAGAGATGAGGTTACGACAGAGGGGGGGTTGGATTGCTCATTAAAGGGTTTAGAAGAGGTTATTAGAGCGTATCACAATAAAGGCATTGAAGTGTCTTTGTTCATTGATCCTTTAAAAGACGCTTTGCATTTTGCAAAGGAGCATCAAGTCAAGCAAGTGGAGTTCCACACTGGGGTGTATGCGAATTTGCATAACGCTCTATACTCTAACGCTAACAACCAAATCCATGCCATTAGCGCGCTCAAAGACAAAAGCCCTAAAGAACTGAAAGAAGAATTGCACAACGCCTTTTTGCAATTAAGAAGAATGAGCAAAGAAGCGTTTTTTATGGGCATTGTGGCATGCGCAGGGCATGGGTTGA
Organism: Helicobacter pylori FD535; assembly: GCF_000296015.2. Taxonomy (GTDB): domain Bacteria; phylum Campylobacterota; class Campylobacteria; order Campylobacterales; family Helicobacteraceae; genus Helicobacter; species Helicobacter pylori_CT. The sequence goes on along the minus strand of NZ_AKHP02000017.1, from coordinate 53,642 downwards.
ATTATTCTAACGTGAAAGAATTGTTAAAAATCCCCTCTTTAAGAGAGCTTAATATCGGGCATAGCGTGGTTTCAAAAGCGGTTTTTGTGGGCTTGGAAAAAGCGATTTTAGAAATGGCGCAACTCATCAAGCGGTAAAATGGCTAAAAAGAAAATTGCGATCAGTTGCGGGGATGTTCAGGGCGTAGGCTTAGAGTTGATTTTAAAAAGCCATAAGGAAGTGAGCGCGCTTTGTGAGCCGTTGTATCTCATTGATGGCGAACTTTTAGAGCGGGCCAATCAATTGCTTCATAACGCTTATGAAACTAAAACGCTTAACACGCTCGCTATCAATTCCCCCTTACCCTTATTAAATTCTAGCACGATAGGCAAAGTCAGCGCTCAAAGCGGGGCGTATAGTTTTGAGAGTTTTAAAAAGGCTTGCGAGTTAGCGGATAATAAAGAAGTGGATGGCATTTGCACTTTGCCTATCAACAAACTCGCATGGCAACAAGCTCAAATCCCTTTTGTGGGGCATACCGATTTTTTAAAACAACGCTATAAAGATCATCAAATCATCATGATGCTTGGGTGTTCTAAACTCTTTGTGGGGCTCTTTAGCGACCATGTGCCTTTAGGGGCAGTTTCTCAACTCATTCAAGTGGGAGCGTTAGTCAAGTTTTTGTTAGCGTTTCAAAAAAGCACTCAAGCTAAAATCGTTCAAGTGTGTGGTTTTAACCCCCATGCGGGCGAAGAGGGTTTGTTCGGGGAAGAAGATGAAAGGATTTTAAAAGCCATTCAAAAGAGCAACCAAACGCTGGGCTTTGAATGCTTTTTAGGGCCACTGCCTGCTGATAGCGCTTTTGCCCCCAATAAGCGCAAAATAACCCCCTTTTATGTGAGCATGAGCCATGATGTGGGGCTAGCCCCTTTAAAAGCGCTCTATTTTGATGAAAGCATTAATGTGAGTTTGAACGCCCCCATTTTACGCGCTTCCACTGACCATGGCACGGCGTTTGATATTGCTTATCAAAACAAGGCGGACAACAAAAGCTATTTGAATGCGATCAAATATTTGGCTTAAAGGCTTTTTCTAAAAAAGGGGGCTTATTTTTTAGTTTTTGTTTAAAGGCTTTAGAATGTTGCTAACAAGGTATAATTCAAGCAAAAACACCACCCAAAGATAAAGGCATGATTTTAAGCATTGAAAGTTCTTGCGATGACAGCTCCTTAGCCCTTACAAGAATAAAGGACGCTCAACTCATCGCTCATTTTAAAATCTCTCAAGAAAAACACCACAGCTCTTATGGGGGCGTTGTGCCTGAGCTTGCATCGCGCTTGCATGCTGAGAATTTGCCGCTCTTACTAGAACGCATTAAAATCAGCTTGAATAAGGATTTTTCCAAGCTCAAAGCCATCGCTATCACGAATCAGCCAGGTTTGAGCGTGACTTTAATAGAAGGTTTGATGATGGCAAAAGCCTTGAGCCTGTCTTTGAATTTACCTTTAATTTTAGAAGATCATTTGAGAGGGCATGTGTATTCGCTCTTTATCAATCAAAAGCAAACCTGCATGCCTTTAAGCGTGTTGCTAGTTTCTGGGGGGCATTCTTTGATTTTAGAGGCTAGAGATTATGAGGACATTAAAATCGTTGCCACGAGTTTAGACGATAGCTTTGGGGAGAGTTTTGATAAGGTTTCCAAAATGCTTGATTTAGGCTATCCAGGAGGCCCCATAGTGGAAAGATTAGCCCTTGATTACGCGCACCAAAACGAGCCTTTAATGTTCCCTATCCCTTTAAAAAACAGCCCGAATCTGGCTTTTAGTTTTTCGGGTTTAAAAAACGCGGTGCGTCTGGAGATTGAAAAAAACGCCCCCAATTTGAACGATAGCCTCAAACAAAAGATTGGCTATCATTTTCAAAGTGCGGCCATTAAGCATCTAATCCAGCAGACTAAACGCTATTTTAAAATCAAACGCCCTAAAATTTTTGGCATTGTGGGGGGAGCGAGCCAAAATCTTGCTTTAAGAAAGGCGTTTGAAAACTTGTGCGCTGAGTTTGATTGCAAGCTTGTTTTAGCCCCTTTAGAATTTTGCAGCGACAATGCCGCCATGATAGGGCGATCCAGCCTAGAGGCTTATCAAAAAAAGCGCTTTGTCCCTTTAGAAAAGGCCAACATTTCGCCAAGAACGCTGTTAAAAAGTTTTGAGTGAATGGATACAAAAAGAAAGCACATCATCAAACGCCCTAAAATTTATCAATAGCGTCAAGTATCGGTTATTTTGAGTTCAAGAACTTAAAAAATGAGAGGGTTAAAAAAGAGCGTTTTAGTCAAATTTAATCTTATTTTTGTTAGAATTTTGGGTGATTAAGTTTTAGTTTAAAGGGAAAATCATGCTCCGCTCTCTCTATAGCGCCACTTCAGGGATGCTCGCCCAACAAACGCATATTGACACCACTTCAAACAATATCGCCAATGTCAATACCACCGGGTTTAAAAAATCTCGTGCGGATTTTAACGATTTGTTTTACCAAGCGATGCAATACGCTGGCACCAACACAAGCAATACGACTTTATCGCCAGATGGCATGGAAGTGGGCTTAGGCGTGCGTCCTAGCGCGATTACTAAAATGTTTTCGCAAGGCAGCCCTAAAGAAACGGAAAATAATTTAGATGTCGCCATCACGGGTAAAGGCTTTTTTCAAGTCCAATTGCCTGATGGCACCACCGCTTATACAAGAAGCGGGAATTTTAAGCTAGACGAACAGGGCAATCTTGTAACAAGCGAAGGCTATCTTTTGATCCCTCAAATCACTTTACCTGAAGACACCACGCAAGTAAACATCGGTGTGGATGGCACGGTGAGCGTGACTCAAGGCTTGCAAACGACTTCTAATGTGATTGGGCAGATCACTTTGGCTAATTTTGTCAATCCGGCGGGGCTTCATTCTATGGGGGATAATTTGTTTTCAATCACCAACGCTAGCGGCGAGGCGATTGTGGGCAACCCGGATTCTCAAGGATTGGGCAAGTTAAGGCAAGGCTTTTTGGAATTGAGCAATGTGAGACTGGTAGAAGAAATGACGGATCTAATCACCGCTCAAAGGGCTTATGAAGCCAATTCTAAAAGCATTCAAACCGCTGATGCCATGCTCCAAACCGTCAATTCTCTCAAACGCTAAAAGGGGATTTTACTCTCCTTAACGCTCTTTGGCTTTCCGCTTCTTTATTGTTTTTGTGTTTGGGGTGGTTTTGTGTTTTGGAGTGGTTGTTATTGTTCTTTTTATGGTTCTTGTGGCTAGGATTTTTGAGTTTTTTTAACACCGCTTTTTGGGCTATTATTTGGATCATTGCTTGATTGGTGTTCTCTTTTGATGAAAAAAACAGCTAAAATAGCTAGACCAACGAGAAAGATGATAGCCAGATACCATGTTTTCTTAGTTTTATTCGCTTCTCGTTCTGCTTTCTGTTTTGCTAATCGTTTTGTTTGTTCTGCTTTCAGTTTTAGGCGTAAGGTGGCGATCAAAACGCATGACGGAACGGTTACCCTATAAGCCGGCCCTGCAAGATTGATGCTCACTAATGCGCCTGTAATGACCCAACCAATAGGACCAGCTAAAATGCCTAAAGTTTTTTTAAGCGCTACTTTACCCACCACATAAACCATGCCCTAGAGTTTTTCTTACCATTGCGTCTGCAACAGCTATAGCCAACGCATAAGAATGAGAACCACCCGCTTTAAACAGCGTTAAAACAGATGCGATTAGGACTTGTTTGTTTTCACCAATCATTTTATCAATGCTTGTGGTACCCAATTCATGGCGGAGTTCTTTAAGATCTTTTTTACTCATTTGTTCTAAACTATCTTTCAAGAGTTTAGCAAGCATGTTTTGCTCAATCAAAGAGGTGTTAGATTCTTCATTGTAACTAACCTTTAAACGATCGCACACATCGTGCAAAATCTCTTTGTATAAGACCCCTTCGTTTCTAAAAAAATTCGCAAAAGTATTGCCCCCATAACACTGCAATTCTTCAGCGATCCTTCTGGGGTATTTGGCGTAATCGCTACCATGCCTTTTGTATTCTATTGAGCTTGTCAGTTTTTTATTGTGTCTTTTTTCGCCGTCTTTACCAAAAACAAGCACCTCAAACAAATCTTTCAAATCGCTATCGTATCTGTATGCCATGCAATCCCTTTAATTTTATTTCTGCCGCTCACTCAAATCCCACCAACCCCCTTTTTAGTGATTAGTGATTAGTGGTTAGTGGTTAGTGCATTATTTTTTAAAATCATGTTTAACATAAAAGGCTTAAACACGCCCGCTAACTGCGCACAAAGATAGCGCTACAGACGCTAACGGACTTTATTGATTTTACAACCAAAGAATGATGATAATGATTAAAATATTTTGATACATTTTGATACGCTTATCATTTTAGATAAGATAAATCCGATTTGAAAGTAGGAAACTATTGATTTTTTCTTTAGGGTTAATTTAATGAAACGTTACTTTGATTTTTGGCACAAAAAACCCCCTCCTTTAACCCTCTAACCCTTACTTTTTATCGTTTTTATGCTCGTGGTTAGCGTTGCATTGATTGGCTTGGTTTTGGCTATTTTTCTGACAACTTTCGTTGTTTTGATTTTTAGCATCACCTTTTTGATTGTGGTGTTGATTACTGCAATTGTTACTCATTTTGTCTCCCTTAAATTAAAATAAAAACCAGATGCACTTTCGCATCTAGGCTTCCATTCTATACCTTTTCCCCTAAAAAAAAGCTTAAATGGATTCTATTTGCAACGACTTCTTATCTTCGCTGGCTTGCTGCGTTTTCAGGCGTAAAGTGGCAACCACAATGCATGCCGGTATGGTTACCCTATAAGCCGGCCCCGCAAAATCAATCGCCGTCCATACGCCTGTAATGATCCAGCCAACAGGGCCTGTTAAAAAGTTCAGAGTTCTTGTAAGCGCTTGATTGCCCGCAAGCGATAAACCACGCCCCAGAATGGTTTTTGCGACCGCATTCGCAACAATGACAGCCAATTGATAAGATTTAAAGCCTCCCATTTTAAACAGCGTTAAAGTCGCCGCGCTTAAGGCTTGTCTGTTTAAATTGTCAGTGTTTTTTATGGACAATTCATCGCACATTTCTTTCACTTCTTCATCATCCATTTCTTCTAAACTTCTTTCTAAGATTTTAGAAAGCATGTTCTGTTCAATTAAAGTCGTTTCGGTTTTCTTGTTGTAATTGACCTTTAATTTATCGCACACATCGCATAGGATTTCTTTGTATAAGACTCCTTCGCCTTTAATGAAACTCGCAAAACTATTGCTCCCATAGTATTGCAACTCTTCAGCGATTCTTTCTGCGTATTTAGCGTAATCATCGCCATGCCTTTTGTATTCTATTGAGCTGGTCAGTTTTTCATTGTGTCTTTTTTCGCCGTCTTTACCAAAAACAAGCACCTCAAACAAATCCAATAAATCACTAGATTCCAGTTGCTTTAAAAATTCCAAGTCTCTATCATATTTGTATGCCATATTATTCCTTTATATTGTTTTATCACTTGTTAAAAACAAACGACTTTTCGCGCTCCATCGTTGTTTTTTTAAAGTGGTTACTGATTTTAATATCATTTGTCTAAAACTACACTTAATATTCTAAAAAGGCTTGAACTCAAAAGCCCAACGCTTTTAGCTCTATAGATTTCATGCTTTAAGGCATCAATTCTTTGGTTATTGCCTGAATAATGTTCTCTTTTTAATTTTTTAAAATCATTAAATATAAAACGCCCTCAATTCAAGGGTTTTTGAGCGAGCTTTTTGCTCAAAGAATCCAAGATAGCGTTCAAAAATTTAGGGGTGTTAGGCTCAGCGTAGAGTTTGCCAAGCTCTATGCATTCATTGATGATGATGGGGTTTTGCGTGGGCGTGAAGCCAATTTCATACGCCCCTAAGCGTAAAATCGCCTTTTCCATGCTCCCTAATCGTTTGAAATCCCAGTCTTTTAAATGCGGTTCGATGAGAGCGTCAATTTCAGCCATTTTTTCTAACACGCCATTAAAAAGGCTTAAAGCGAAAGCGAGCTGGTTGTTTTTAATCTTTTTTTCTTCTAACATGCTAGAAGCGATTTTTTTAATTTCTTCATTACCGCTCTCAAACGCATACAACAATTCAACCACAGCCCCCCTAGCTTGAGTTCGTGTCGCCATTTTAACCCTTGAGAGTTTGGTACAAGCTCAATAATTCAATGAGGGTGCTCATCGCCTCAAAGCCCTTATTGCCGGCTTTACTGCCCGCTCTTTCAATCGCTTGCTCAATATTGTCCGTGGTCAGCACGCCAAAGCTTACAGGCATGCTGTATTTTAGCATCGCGTTGGCAATGCCCTTAGTCGCTTCCGCGCTCACATAGTCAAAATGCGGAGTCCCCCCTCTAATAATCGCTCCTAAAACGCACACGCCATCGTATTTTTCACTCCCTAACAACCTCTCTAAAATGAAAGGCAACTCATAAGCCCCAGGCACTAGCACGATGTCTAAAAGATTTTCATCGCCCCCATGCCTTTTAAAGCAGTCGATCGCCCCTTCTTGCAATCTGTCTGTGATGATATGATTGAAGCGCGATGTTAAAATAGCGACTTTTTCATTCCCTTGCAATTGCAATTTCCCTTCTATGATTTTCATGAAATTCCTTTAAAATAAATTTTGGATTTTTAACATGTCGGTTACTAAGTGTTCTAGCTCGCCAGGTTTTAGCATGTTCGCCCCATCGCTTAGGGCGTTTTTAGGATCAATATGCGTTTCAGCGAACAACCCATCAATCCCCACCGCCGCTGCAGCTCTGGCTAAAATGGGGGCAAAAGAGCTGTCTCCTGAACTTTTCCCGTTCGCTCCCCCTGGCATTTGCACGCTGTGAGTAGCGTCAAAAATCACAGGGGCAAACTCCCGCATGATTTTTAAAGAGCGCATATCCACCACTAAATTCCCATACCCAAAGCTGCTCCCCCTTTCACACAGCCACACGCCATTTTTTAACGCTGTTTCATAAGTGGGGCTTTGAATGCTTTTGTCTCTCGTTTTAAGGGCTTTTAAGACGGAATATTGCATGTCTTTTGGGTTCATGAATTGCCCTTTTTTGATATTGACAATGGCGTTAGTTTGGCTCACTTCTACAATCAGATCTGTTTGGCGGCACAAAAACGCCGGGATTTGTAAAATATCCGCTACTTTGGCTGCTGTGCTTGCTTGATAGCTCTCATGCACATCGGTTAAAATTCTATAGCCAAATTCATCTTTGATGGTTTGTAACATTTCTAAGCCTTTTTCTAAACCAGGCCCTCTGTAACTCTCTAAACTCGTGCGGTTAGCCTTATCAAAACTCGCTTTAAAATAAAAATCCAATCGCTCGTTATTGGCTAGGGGTTGTAATTTAATAGCGATACTTCTTAGATTTTCTAAGCTTTCAATGACGCATGGCCCGGCGATTAAAACGGATTTAGGGGTTTTTGTTTCAGAAGTTTTCATGACTTTTCCTTTGTTTAATGGTTTCTTCAATCGGCTCAAAAAAACGGCTTTCAAAATTATAATTATAAATCCTGCCTGTTTCTATGATGTAGTGCCAACCAAAAATTTTTAATTCGTTATCCATCACTCTTTCTTGAATGAAATCATAGCTTAAGAGGTTGTTGAGTTGCAAGCGCGCATTCAAACGCTCTGTAAGCCATGAACGCTTGGCGAAATGGTTGCTGAATTGCGGGTGGTTTTTTAATTCTTCTTTAATAGGTTCTAAAAATTGTATCCAGTTGGCAATGTAAGGGGTTTTAGCTTTGGTGGTTTCATCATCAATTAAATGAACGCTCCCGCAAGCCCCACAATCGCTATGCCCGCAAATAATTAAATTTTTAACGCCCACATGCATAATAGCGTATTCAATGCTCGCAATAGTAGAAAGGGACTCTTTATAGCTTGTTTTAGGAGGGATCACATTGCCCATGTTGCGGATCACATACAATTCGCCCGGTTTGGTGCCTGTGATCAGATTAGGCACGACTCGTGAATCCACGCAAGAAATGAACAAAGTGTGGGGCTTTTGCTTGGTTTTTAAGCTCTCATAAAGCTCTTTAAGCTCTTCATATTCATTCTCTTGAAACTCTAACGCTCCTAAAAACGCTTTCACTCTTTAACCCTTAAAATCTTATTTGATTAAAATTCGTTTTGTTTTTAAAACGCTTATCATAGCTAAAAATCTTGCATTTCTTTTTGTTATAATGGCGTTATTTTACACTTTAAAGGGCTTTTATGCAATTATGTGTCGCATTGGATTTAGAAAAAAAAGAGGACAATCTTTCTTTATTGCAAGAATTAAAGGGCTTAGATTTATGGGCTAAGGTGGGGCTTAGATCGTTTATAAGAGATGGGGCTAGTTTTTTAGATGAAATCAGAAAGATTGATGGGAATTTTAAGATTTTTTTGGATTTGAAGCTCTATGATATTCCTTATACTATGGCAAATGCCGCGCTAGAATGCGCGAAATTAGAAATTGATATGCTCACCGTGCATTTGAGCAGCGCTAAAAGCGCGCTAACCATTTTAATGCAACGCTTAAACGCTCTCAAAAAACGCCCCTTGATCATGGGCGTGAGCGCTCTAACGAGCTTTAGCGAAGAGGAATTTTTGATGGTGTATAACGCCCCTTTAAAAACTCAAGCGATCAAATTGAGTGCTATGGGTAAAGAGAGCGGGATTGATGGGGTGGTGTGTTCGGTGTTTGAAAGTTTAGCGATTAAAGAGGCTTTAGGTAAGGACTTTTTGACTTTAACCCCTGGCATAAGGCTCAATAAAAGCGATAAAGAAGATCAAGAAAGGGTGGCGAACGCTAAAGAAGCTAAACAAAATTTAAGCGATTTTATCGTGGTGGGCCGCCCCATTTATCAGGCTAAAGAGCCTAGAGAAGTGGTTTTAGAGCTTTTAAAGGATTGTTAAATGCGGGTGTTAGAAACGATTGCTGCTTTAAGAGAATGTCGTAAAAGTTTGAAAGAAAGCGTGGGGTTTGTGCCGACTATGGGGGCTTTACACAAAGGGCATCAAAGCTTGATAGAAAGGAGTTTGAAAGAAAATCCCCACACGATTGTGAGCGTTTTTGTCAATCCCACGCAATTTGGGGCTAACGAAGATTTTAGCGCTTACCCACGCCCTTTAGAAAAGGATTTGGCTTTGTGTGAAAAATTAGGCGTTAGCGCGGTGTTTTTGCCTGAAATGAGCGAAATGTATCCCTATGAAATAGAGCAACGCTTAAAACTCTACGCCCCTGCATTTTTATCCCATTCTTTAGAGGGAGCGGTGCGTAAAGGGCATTTTGATGGGGTGGTTCAGGTTGTGTTAAAATTGTTCCATCTTGTCAATCCTACTAGAGCGTATTTTGGTAAAAAGGACGCCCAACAGCTTTTAATCATCCAGCATTTAGTCCAAGATTTGCTTTTAGACATTGAAATAGCGCCATGCGAGATTGTGCGCGATAGCGATCATTTGGCTTTAAGCTCTAGGAATGTGTATTTGAATGCCACAGAAAGAAAACAAGCCCTAGCCATTCCAAAAGCTCTAGAAAATATCCAGCAAGCCATAGATAGGGGCGAAAAAGCGTGCGAAAAACTGAAAAAACTAGGGCTTGAAATTTTAAAAAATTTAGAAGTGGATTATTTGGAATGCTGTGACCACAAGCTAGAACCCTTAAAAACCATAGAGCCAACTAACACGCTGGTTTTAGTGGCGGCTCGTGTGGGTAAAACCAGGCTTTTAGATAATTTATGGGTGTAGTTTGAAATTTTTGTGGCGACCCTTGAAAGATTTGAACTTCCGTTTCCACCGTGAAAGGGTGGTATCCTTGGCCACTAGATGAAAGGGTCATTTTTAACGACTGACTATTATATTGGAAATAAAGCGTAGAAAATGATTTAAAAAGCACTTGGTGGCGGAGCGGACGGGACTCGAACCCGCGACCCCCTGCGTGACAGGCAGATATTCTAACCAGCTGAACTACCGCTCCCTATCCAAACTCCATAGCCTAAAAATACATGCTTTAGTCATGGTGGTCGCTATAAGACTCGAACTTATGACATCTACCTTGTAAGGGTAGCGCTCTACCAACTGAGCTAAGCGACCAAAATATTGAGATAAAATCCAACTAAACCCGTATAAAAGAGTGGTGACTCCTAGGGGATTTGAACCCCTGTAACCACCGTGAAAGGGTGGTATCCTAACCACTAGATGAAGGAGCCACGATGCTCATGGTGACCCGTGTTGGATTTGAACCAACGGCCCATTCCTTAAAAGGGAATTGCTCTACCAACTGAGCTAACGGGTCTCACAAAAAGATAATGATACAATTTTTTTTAACGCTTGTCAAGAATAATTGAAAAATATTGCGGTTTTCACAGAAACGAAACGCTCTTAAAATGGCATAACAGCTTTTTGTTTAAATAAAAACCTGGTTTGCGCTTTAATGCTATAAGGATAATAACAGACGCCATGCGTTTTGTTGTTGGTTAGTCTTGTTTTTAGGGGTTTTAAAAAGCTTTGTTTTTATCAAGATCAATATTATTGGGGTTTAACGCTTTTTGGTTTAAAAAATTCCATTTTTAAAAAATGGGTTTTTGTTTTATTGCTTTAGATCTTAGTTGTAAAACGCATTTTCTTAAGTTTTATTTTCTTAAAGGGGTAGGAAGCGCTTTGAAACCATTCTCTCCCCTACAACTCACAACTAAAATCCCCCCAAAAAACGCTTTTTTTAAAAGATTATCGCTGAAGTTTTCTACTAACTAAAAAACGCTAAAAAGGATTTTTCATCAAACCACCCCCAAAAAATAAAAACTTAAAGATTAAAAAGCGAAAGTAGTGGGGATCAGCAAAAAGAAAAAGATCAAACCCCCCCAAAAAAAGAGTTCAAAAGAAAAAAAGATAATTCAAAAAAGAAAGAAAATTCAAAAAAGAAAGAAAATTCAAAAAAGAAAGGATTTAAAAAAGAAATCCCTTAAAAAGGGAGTTCCACAAAAGCTTTAATACGCAAACACATAGTTGAGATACACGCTATAAAGCCTGCGGTATTGGAGTTGAGTGCCTAGCAAAGAATAGTAATTGGTGTTGATCGTGGGGATCTTCACGCCTAATTCCACGCCATGCTGAGCGACATGATCGCTCGCTTTTTTCTTATTCTTAGCGAGATTCATCCTCAAGCCCAAGTTGAATAAGAATTGGAAATTCGCCACATTCATTTTAGCGCTATAGAAATTATTGAATGTTGTTAAATTCACGTATTGAGAATTAAGCCACGAAGTGCCGGCTAACGCAATCCCCCCAAACACCCCAAAAGAAATCTTGCTGTTTTTGGTGGCTTTATCGTTGATAAAGTTATAGAGGACATCTGTTCCTACCCCATAAGTGAACACATCGGAGGCGGAGTTGAAAAAGCTGGATTTGATATAAGCATGGTTGTAATCAAAAAAGCCGTAATACCTAGCCCCCCATTTTCTCTTTTCACCAAAAAATTGTTTATACCCTATTTGCACGCCGATCCCATTCATCGCGCCGTTGTTGGTTTGAGAGCTGATCAATCCAAAGCGTCTGAAAGGGTTATGCCCTAATTCTTGCGTGGCGCTTAATAATTGCGAATAAGCGCTTTGGTTGACTTGATAAACGGCCTGTAAGCCCCCGGGGTTATTAGGGTTAGTGGATTGGCTTATCAAATTCTTAAGGAATGGGGAATTGGGCGTGTTTGAAGCGGTCGTGGTGATGCTGTTATAAGTGTTTTTTAAATCGCTAAGGCTGCCTCTAAAATCAAGTATCGTGCGCGCCAACAACTCAGATTGCTTGATTTGCTCGGCTTGAGTGCCAAAATGCGCAAGGCTGTTATTTAAAGCCGTTATCGTCTCTTCCACATACGCGCAACCGGCCCCCCAAGTGTTAGAAGTAACCCCTTCATTAGGTGTTGTGCCACCCCCATTTCTGCAAGCTGCCAAGTAGTCTTTGGTAAATTTTTCTGGGATAGTGCTAAGATTGGTTTTGATTTGATCGGCTAGTTGAAGCATCTTAGCTTGCGCTTGCGCATGATTGAGCATGCTTTGAGCGAAAGCCCTATCTGAAGAGGTGTAAGGGTTGAAATCTTGCGGCGCGTTTTGATTGTTTTGCTGGTTAGTGTTAAGGCTTTGAGCTTGCGCAACGATTTCTTGGGCGTTTTTGATCATGTTAGTAACGGCGCTAAATTCAGCGCTAAAGATTTGGCACGAATTCCCATTTATACTGATATTCCATGGGCTACCATTACCCGGAGCGTTTTCATTATTCGTAGATCGCACTAAAGGGCATTGCGTGTTAAGGACATTCATGATCGTGCTTGCTTGTTCTAAAAGGTTTTGAGCGGTATTGGTGAATCGAAAGCTTTGCGTTTCTTTGTTGTTGTTACCACTGCTAGTTACACCATTATCGCTACCATTTTCGTTACAGAATTGGCTCACACCACCATTAATACCAGCAGTTTGTTTGCATTCGTATGTGTATGTTACGGTCACTTCTGTGCCTTTGTTGTCTAAGACAGGAAAACCACTTTGATTCTTTAAAGCTTGTTGGATAGCTTGATAGGCTTTATTGAGTTTTTTAAATTCTTGGATAGACATGGAACTACCATACCCAGTCGCTTCATACCGGTTGCAAGTGATGTTCGTGGAATACGACCCTGGCTGGTTGTTAAAAACCACGCTGCCAGGGCCACTCTCTGTGCCGTTGCCGTTCCCGCACATGATCGCATAGCCGATGACGTTCCACAAGCCCACCGCCGCATTGAGCGCCAAAGACACCGCTTGATACGCCGGGGAATTGTCTTTTTCGCCAGTCAACCCTTGCGTGTTGGCTTTTAAATTATTGATCGCGGCATTGATTTGTGAAGGGCTGCTCGCGTTCGTTACCGCCTGATTGAGGTTGTTAAAATTGCTTAAAAGATGGCTCAAATTTTCATAAGTGTCTGAAAGCCTTTTCAATTCGCCGGTGTTTTTCACCATTTGAGCGGCTTCGCCGATTTGATAGCCCGCGCTTATAAAAAAGCCGTTGTCTTCAGCGTTTAAAAGCGATGAAGCGAGAGAGAGAGAGAGAGAGAGTAAAAGGGTTTTTTTCATAAATATCCTTTGAAATTAAATTGAGTGAGATTTTATACATTAAGAATGTATTAATGTATTTGAGATTATTGTAGCATAAAATCGTTTTTTTTTTTTTNTTTTTTTTTTTTTGTCATTTGGAGAAAATTTTAGAATTTTTGCGTTTTTTGCGCTTTTGTTTGGGTGGTAAAGAGTTTTTAGATTTTGTTTTAATGGAGCGCTAATGATAAGAGCTTGATTTCAACAGAGATTTTTGTGGCGTGTTTTTAAAAGCGAGCGGTTTTATTAAATAAAAGCCCCCAAAAAGAGGGCTTTTATCAAGGAAAGAACCAAAGCAAGGGGGCTTACATCATGCCGCCCATGCCTCCCATACCGCCCATGCCACCCATATCAGGCATTGCTGGGGCCGCTTTTTCTTCTTTGATTTCATGCACGGTGGCTTCTGTGGTTAAAAGCAGGCTTGAAACCGAAACCGCATTTTGTAGAGCGATCCTTTCTACTTTTAAGGGGTCAATAATGCCTTCTTTAAACATGTCCACATACTTGCCGTTGCTAGCGTTAAAACCAAAATGCCCTTCGTGTTTTTCCACTTCATTCACGACCACACCGCCATCATAACCGGCATTGATAGCGATTTGAGCTAATGGGGCTTTAATGGCGCGCATGATGATTTCATAGCCCACTTTTTCATCATCGTGTAAATGCAAATGCACTTTTTGAGCCGCGCGGATGAGAGCCGCACCGCCGCCAATCACAATGCCTTCTTCAACAGCCGCTTTAGTCGCGCTCAACGCGTCATCCACCCGGTCTTTTTTCTCTTTCATTTCCACTTCACTCGCAGCACCCACTTTAATCACAGCCACACCGCCAGAGAGTTTAGCCAATCTTTCTTGCAATTTTTCTTTGTCATAATCGCTTGTCGTGCTTGCAATTTGGGTTTTGATTTGCGCGACTCTGTCTTTAACATCATCGCTATGGCCTTTGCCATCTACGATCGTGGTGTTGTCTTTGTCAATCACAATCCTTCCGGCTTTGCCTAAAAACTCCACTTCAGCGTTTTCTAGACTCAAGCCCAATTCTTCGCTAATAACTTGACCGCCGGTTAAAATAGCGATGTCTTTGAGCATTTCTTTTCTTCTGTCCCCAAATCCTGGAGCTTTAACCGCTGCGATATTCAACACGCCTCTTAATTTATTCACCACTAGAGTCGTTAAAGCTTCGCCCTCAATGTCTTCAGCGATGATTAAAAGCGGTTTGCCCTCTTTCATGGTTTTTTCTAGTAGCGGGAGGATGTCTTTCATGCTAGAGATTTTTTTATCCGTTAAAAGGATGTAAGCGTTATCCAATTGAGCGGTCATTTTCTCAGCGTTGGTTACAAAATAAGGGGAGAGGTAGCCTCTATCAAATTGCATGCCCTCTACGACATCTAGTTCGTCTTCAATGCCCTTAGCTTCTTCAACGGTGATCACGCCGTCTTTACCCACTTTTTCCATAGCGTCAGCGATGAGTTTTCCGATATTGTGATCGGAGTTTGCAGAAATGGTCGCCACTTGGGTGATTTCTTCTTTACCGCCCACTTTTTTGCTCGCTTTTTTAAGCTCATTGATAATCGCTTCAGCGGCTTTATCCATGCCTCGTTTCACTTCAATGGGGTTAGCCCCAGCCGTGATGTTCCTCAAACCTTCTTTAAAAATACTATAAGCCAGCACGGTCGCTGTGGTCGTGCCATCGCCGGCAGCATCAGCGGTTTTGCTCGCTACTTCTTTAACGAGTTGAGCGCCCATGTTAGCCACCGGGCAACTTAATTCAATCTCTTTAGCCACGCTCACGCCGTCTTTGGTGATGCTTGGAGCACCATAGCTTTTTTGGATCAACACATTCCTGCCTCTTGGCCCCATAGTTACTTTAACAGCGTCATGGAGTTGCCTCACGCCTTCAAATAAAAGGTTTCTCGCGCTATCTGAAAATTTGATTTCTTTTGCCATTTTGTATCCTTAAATATTAATGTTTTTAGTGTTTTTTGTGATCATGACAGCAAGCTTCATGCTCTTTAGCATGTTTATGGTCATGATTTTCTGTATGACAACAAGAGCCTGAGCCCACAATGCCTAGAATGTCTTCTAGTTCTAGCACCATGTATTCAGTGCCGTCTAAAACGATTTCTGCACCTTTGTATTTGCCAAAAGCGATCACATCGCCTTCTTTAACGCATTTGCAACCCTCACTGATTTTATGGCTAACGGCTTTGACTACGCCCATTAAAGGCTTTTCTTTAGCGTTATCAGGGATGATGATGCCTGAACTGGTTTTGTTCTCTTCTTCAAGTCTTTCTACTAAGACTCTCTCTCCTAATGGCTGAAACTTCATATTAGTTCTCCTAAGTTTTGATAAATAAAATAGAAATTTAGCGCTTAGTATTCTTAAGCGACATAACTATAGCGCATTTTTAGGGATAAGTCAAGCCATAAAAACAAAGCTAATAATATAACTATAAGGATTATTAAGTCTATTTATATAAAGTTTCATTAGTTTAAAAATATAAGGACTAGAAAAGGGGGCGTTATTAACAAACCTTTTTTAAGATTTTATTTATTGAGTATAATCCCTTTTGAGAAAGTCAAACCAAAAAAACCCATTTGAAGAAAGCATGAAAAATGATTCTTAAAAGTTCCATTGATCGCCTTTTACAAACGATAGATATTGTAGAAGTCATTAGCTCTTATGTGGATTTGAGGAAATCAGGTTCTAGCTACATGGCTTGTTGCCCTTTTCATGAAGAAAGGAGCGCGAGTTTTAGCGTCAATCCAATTAAAGGGTTTTACCATTGCTTTGGGTGTGGGGCGAGCGGGGATAGCATTAAATTCGTGATGGAGTTTGAAAAACTTTCGTTTGTGGAAGCATTAGAGAAATTAGCCCACCGATTCAATGTGGCTTTAGAGTATGACAAAGGCGCTTATTATGATCATAGAGAAGACTACCACCTTTTAGAAATGGTGAGTTCGTTGTATCAAGAAGAGCTTTTTAACGCCCCATTTTTTTTGAATTATTTGCAAAAAAGAGGGCTTAGCATGGAGAGCATCAAAGCGTTTAAATTAGGCTTATGCACGAATAGGATTGATTACGGCATTGAAAATAAAGGCTTGAATAAGGACAAGCTCATTGAATTAGGCGTGCTGGGCAAGAGTGATAAAAGGGATAAACCCTATTTGCGCTTTTTGGATCGCATCATGTTCCCTATTTATAGCCCTAGCGCTCAAGTGGTGGGCTTTGGAGGGCGCACCTTAAAAGAAAAAGCGGCCAAGTATATCAATTCGCCCCAAAATAAGCTTTTTGATAAATCCAGTTTGCTCTATGGCTATCATTTGGCTAAAGAACACATCTACAAACAAAAGCAGGTCATTGTAACAGAGGGGTATTTGGATGTGATTTTATTGCACCAGGCGGGTTTTAAAAACGCCATAGCCACGCTTGGGACAGCTTTAACGCCATCGCATTTGCCCTTGCTTAAAAAAGGCGATCCCGAAATCCTTTTAAGCTATGATGGGGATAAGGCAGGGCGAAACGCAGCCTATAAAGCGAGCTTGATGTTGGCTAAAGAGCAAAGGAGGGGGGGGGTGATTTTATTTGAAAACAACCTGGATCCAGCGGATATGATCGCTAATAATCAGATTGAAACCTTAAAAGACTTGTTATCGCGCCCTATGGCTTTTATTGAATTTGTTTTAAGGCGCATGGCGGATTCCTATCTTTTAGACGATCCTTTAGAAAAAGATAAGGCCCTTAAAGGAATGTTAGGGTTTTTAAAAAACTTTTCCTTGCTTTTACAAAACGAATACAAGCCCTTAATCGCTGCACTTTTACAAGCGCCTTTGCATGTTTTAGGGATTAGAGAGCCAGCCTCTTTTCAGCCTTTTTACCCCAAAACAGAAAAACCCAATCTTGCTCAAAAGTTCGCTAGTGCTCCTAACACGATGAGTTTGGAATTTTTAGAAAAATTAGTGATCCGCTACCTTTTAGAAGACAGGAGCTTGTTGGATTTGGCGGTGGGCTATATCCATAGTGGGGTGTTCTTGCATAAAAAGCAAGAATTTGACGCTTTGTGTCAAGAAAAATTGGACGACCCTAAATTAGTTGCGTTATTATTAGATGCAAATTTACCCCTAAAAGAAGGGGGTTTTGAAAAGGAATTGCGTTTGTTGATTTTGCGCTATTTTGAGCGCCAACTCAAAGAAATCCCTAAAAGCTCGCTCCCTTTTAGCGAAAAAATGATCTTTTTAAAAAAGGCCCGCCAGGCTATTATGAAATTAAAACAAGGAGAATTAGTCGCCGTATGAAACCAATAAAAGCTTTAGCCTTATTTAGTGGGGGGTTGGATAGTTTGTTGTCTATGAAATTACTCATCGATCAGGGCATTGAAGTAACCGCTTTACACTTCAATATAGGGTTTGGGGGGAATAAAGATAAAAGAGAGTATTTTGAAAACGCCACCGCGCAAATCGGGGCTAAGCTCCTAGTGTGCGATATTAGAGAGCAGTTCTTTAACGACGTGTTGTTCAAGCCCAAATACGGCTATGGGAAATATTTCAACCCTTGCATTGATTGCCATGCCAACATGTTTAGGAACGCTTTTTATAAAATGCTTGAATTGAACGCGGATTTTGTTTTGAGCGGAGAAGTATTGGGGCAACGCCCTAAATCCCAAAGGAAAGAAGCGCTAAATCAGGTGAGGAAATTAGTCAGAGAAGTGGGCGAAGAGGCGCGTTTTGATCCCGTTTTAGACCGAACGCAAGCAAGCGGTGAGAAACCGCAATTTTTAGATGAATTGCTTTTGCGGCCCATGAGCGCTAAACTCTTAGAGCCTACTTTCATGGAAAAAAAGGGTTTTGTTGATAGAGAAAAGCTTTTAGATGTGAGTGGCAGGGGGCGGAGCAGGCAATTGCAAATGATCAAAGATTACGGCTTGAAATATTATGAAAAGCCAGGTGGGGGGTGCTTGCTTACGGACATTCAAGTGAGCAATAAGATTAAGAATCTGAAAGAATACAGAGAAATGGTGTTTGAAGACAGCGTGATTGTCAAAAACGGGCGTTATTTTGTCTTACCCCATAACGCTCGTTTGGTGGTGGCAAGGAATGAAGAAGAAAACCATAAATTAGACATTGAACACCCCTTAATGGATAAGATTGAATTACTAAGCTGTAAAGGCCCTTTGAGTTTAGTGGATAAAAACGCCAGCCAAGAAGATAAAGAATTGGCCGGCCGTATCGCTTTAGGCTATGCTAAGACTTTAAAAAATCAAGCTTACCTCATTCAAATAGGGAATGAAAAGCGCGAGCTTTACCCTTTGGATAAAGAGAACGCTAGGGAGTATTTGTTCGCTTGAAAGGGAGTTTTTTGAGGGTTTTAGGGGTTTTCTTTTTATGCTATAATGAAAAAAGCTCTATTCAGCGTTGGGCTGTTTTTTAGGAGGTTTGCATGCAAGAGTTTTTAGGTTTTGGTGTGGTGGGGAATTTTGCAGGGCATTTGGAGCAAGCAGGAGAGAGTCATAGTTTTATTAACATGAAAAGCGAAGAAAAGGATGCCCCTAAGGGGTTATTCCCTTTTTATATCCCGTATGAGAATTGCTATTTGGGGCGTTGTTGCATTGATAACCATAAAATTATTTTGCCTAATGATCCCAATTTAAGGGTGCAAGCAGAGCCAGAAATCGCTTTGGAATGCGATGTTAAATACGATGAAAAACATTTGGTAACCAAGCTTGTGCCTAATTTTTTCATGGCGTTTAATGACGCTTCTGTGCGTAATTTAGACGCCACAAAACTCTCCCAAAAAAAGAATTTTTCACCAGCTTCTAAAGGTATAGGGCAGAAATTGCCCATTGACAGGTTTGTTTATGGGGGGGTGTGTAACAATTTCTCTATCGCGTCTTTTTTGAAATACAATAATGTTTGGCACATTTATGGGGAAAACAGCAAATTGCTCAAATACGAGTTTTTTTATCAAAAGCTTTTAGATTGGATCAAAGACCAACTAAACCACCAACAAGATGGCGACTCTTTAGAGGCTCTAAGACCTTTTTTAGAGCGCCATAATTTCCCCACTAAAATGATTTTTGCGATTGGGGCTACCCCTTATATGCCCTTTGCGCAAGAGCATTTTTTGCAAAAAGGCGATGAGGTGGTGATTGTCGCTTACAACCATTTGCAATACAGTTTTGAAAAGATTCAAAACCTCTTAGAAGAAGACGCCCTACAAACCAAAGAACACGCTAATCTTTCTTATGTCTATCAAATCGTAGAATAGTAAGGCTTTTACCTCTTTAGCTTTGCTTTTTTACCCCTTTAAAGATTAAATACACCCTTTTTGACCCCCTTTTAGAGGGTTTTTATGGTTTTTTTGAGATAATAAAGAATTATAAAGTTAATTAAAATTAAACAAAAGGGTTTTGATGTCCGCTTATTTTTTAAAAATCATTTTTTTAGTAGGCATGTGCGTTTCAAGTTTGTTCGCTGAAGGCTTAGAAGGGTTTTTTAACGCCCTAGAAGCCCAGCTCAAAAGCCCCATCGCTAAGGGGATTTTAATGGTGATTTTCATAGGGATCGCTATTTATGTGTGGAGGAATTTAGACCGGTGGAAAGAGATTTTATTCACGATCCTTGGCGTGGTGTTTGGGATTTTTTTATTCTTTAAAGCCCCGAGTTTAGCGAATTGGTTTATGGGGATTTTTTAATGATTATCCTGTCAGCGAGCGTGAAGAATTTGCGTGAAATTTCGGTTAAAGAAAAATTTTTATGGCTGAACGCTAAGTCTTATTTGATTTCCGTTTTTGTGCCTTTTATCTTGCTCCCTTGGATTGATTTGTTGAGCGCTTTTTTATTGTATTTAGGGTTTTTAGCGCTCTTTAGCGTGCTGGAATTTTTTGACGAAGACATTGCCGATATTATTATGGCTAAAAGCAAAATAAAGACTAAAACCAAATGTTATAGAGCGTAGAATGTTAGAAAAGCTTTTGAGCGCTATCAAACAAAAAGTTTCAAACTATTTTTTAGGGGTTTTGCCTAAAAGCTATTCTATGAGCGAAGAAAACAACCTTTTAGGCTTGTATGATGAACATTTCTTGCTTACTAAAAACGAAAATTTAGTGGGTATCCTCCGTTTAGAAGGGGTTAGTTACACCCATTTAAGCACAGAGCAATTGCAAGATCTCTTCACCGAGCGCCAGATGGCGTTGGATTCTTTAGAAAAAGTCGTGGCGCGCCTTGTGGTTAAAAGGCGTAAAATGGATCACCAGCAAAACATTCAAACTGACTCTAAATACTTGCAAGCGATTTTGAATCAATTTGAAAACAAAGAAGTGTATGAAAATCAGTATTTTTTAGTTTTAGAAAGCGCGCACTCTTTACAGGGCGTTTTGGAGCATAAGAAAAAATCCATAATGCATGCCAATAGGGAAAATTTTAAGGACATTCTTTCTTATAAGGCGCATTTTTTACAAGAAACTTTAAAAAGCTTAGAAATCCAGCTCAAAAACTATGCCCCCAAACTCTTAAGCTCTAAAGAGGTTTTGAATTTTTACGCGGAATACATTAACGGGTTTGATCTCCCTTTAAAGCCCTTAGTAGGGGGGTATTTGAGCGATAGCTATATCGCTAGTTCTACCACTTTTGAAAAAGATTATTTCATTCAAGAAAGCTTTAATCAAAAAACCTATAACCGCTTGATTGGCATTAAAGCTTATGAGAGCGAGCGCATCACTTCTATAGCGATCGGAGCGCTTTTATACCAAGAGACGCCTTTAGACATCATCTTTTCTATAGAGCCTATGAGCGTCAATAAAACGCTGAATTTTTTAAAAGAACGGGCCAAATTCAGCATGTCCAATCTCGTTAAAAACGAGCTGCTAGAATACCAAGAATTGGTCAAAACCAAACGCCTGTCCATGCAAAAATTCGCCTTAAACATTCTTATCAAAGCCCCTAGTTTAGAGGATTTAGATACTCAAACAAGCTTAGTTTTAGGGCTTTTATTTAAAGAAAATTTAGTGGGCGTTATAGAAACTTTTGGCTTGAAGGGGGGGTATTTTTCCTTTTTCCCTGAACGCATCCATTTAAACCACCGCTTGCGTTTTTTAACTTCTAAAGCCTTAGCGTGTTTAATGGTGTTTGAAAGGCAAAATTTAGGTTTTAAGGCTAATTCATGGGGGAATAGCCCTTTGAGCGTGTTTAAAAATTTGGATTATTCCCCTTTTTTATTCAATTTCCACAACCAAGAAGTGAGCCACAACAACGCTAAAGAAACCGCCAGAGTGAATGGGCATACTCTAATCATAGGGGCTACCGGGAGCGGTAAAAGCACGCTGATTAGTTTTTTAATGATGAGCGCTTTGAAATACCAAAACATGCGCCTTTTAGCTTTTGACAGGATGCAAGGGCTGTATTCTTTCACAAAATTTTTTAAAGGGCATTACCATGACGGCCAATCTTTTAGCATTAACCCCTTTTGTTTAGAGCCTAATTTACAGAATCTAGAATTTTTGCAATCCTTCTTTTTGAGCATGTTTGATCTTGCCCCTTCAAGGGATAAAGAAGCCTTGGAAGACATGAATGCGATTTTTAGCGCGATTAAGAGCCTTTATGAGACCTTATACCCTAAAGCCTTTAGTTTGCTAGACTTTAAAGAAACGCTTAAAAGAACCTCATCTAACCAATTGGGCTTGAGCTTGGAGCCGTATTTGAATAACCCCCTTTTTAACGCTTTGAATGACTCATTCAACTCCAACGCTTTTTTAAACGTGATAAACCTAGACACCATCACCCAAAACCCTAAAGACTTAGGGCTTTTAGCCTATTACTTGTTTTATAAAATCTTAGAAGAATCCAGGAAAAACGACAGCGGTTTTTTGGTTTTTTTAGACGAGTTTAAATCCTATGTGGAAAACGATCTATTGAACACTAAAATTAACGCTTTAATCACGCAAGCACGAAAGGCTAATGGCGTGGTGGTGTTGGCCTTGCAAGATATTTACCAATTGAGCGGGGTTAAAAACGCTCATAGTTTTTTAAGCAACATGGGGACTCTTATTTTGTATCCGCAAAAAAACGCTAGGGAGTTGAAACACAACTTCAATGTGCCTTTGAGCGAAACTGAAATTTCTTTTTTAGAAAACACCCCTTTGTATGCCAGGCAGGTTTTAGTCAAAAATCTGGGTAACGGGAGTTCTAACATGATTGATGTGAGTTTGGAGGGTTTAGGGCGTTATTTGAAAATCTTTAATTCGGATTCTAGCCATGTGAACAAAGTGAAAGCGTTACAAAAAGACTACCCTACAGAGTGGCGTGAGAAACTTTTGAAGAGTTAGTTTTAAAAAGTTAATATTTATTTTGAAGCACTCCTATTCAGATGGCTAAGGCACACAAGAGATTAGGGGACTCTGCTGTATTCCTACCCTGAAGCGTTACCCTAAAATCCTATTGCATAGGTCTAAATAAGAGCTTGGGGATCATTTTAGCCATAAAAAGCTTATGTTTTCATTAAAAATGTTATGATACGCTCAAATTAATCAAGCAAAAAATGCCAATTAAAAGGGTTAGATTGAAAATATTCACTCTGTTGATGTCGGTAATTTTAGGAATATCATTAACAGGTTGCATAGGCTATCGTATGGACTTAGAACATTTTAACACGCTCTATTATGAAGAAAGCCCTAAAAAAGCTTATGAATATTCCAAACAATTCACTAAGAAAAAAAAGAACGCTCTTTTATGGGACTTGCAAAACGGCTTGAGCGCTTTATACGCAAGAGATTACAAGACTTCTTTAGGGGTGTTAGATCAGGCCGAGCAACGCTTTGATAAAACGCAAAGCGCTTTCACAAGAGGGGCTAGTTATGTGGGCGCTACCATGATTAATGATAACGTGCGCGCTTATGGGGGGAATATTTATGAGGGCGTTTTAATCAATTATTACAAAGCGATAGACTACATGCTTTTAAATGATAGCGCGAACGCTAGGGTGCAATTCAACCGCGCGAATGAACGCCAGCGCAGGGCTAAAGAATTTTATTATGAGGAAGTTCAAAAAGCCATTAAAGAGATCGATTCTAGCAAAAAACACAATATTAATATGGAACGCTCTAGGGCAGAAGTGAGCGAAATTTTAAACAACACCTATTCTAATTTAGACAAATACGAAGCTTATCAAGGCTTGCTTAATCCGGCGGTTTCGTATCTTTCAGGGTTGTTTTACGCTTTAAATGGGGATAAAAATAAGGGGCTAGGCTATCTTAATGAAGCCTATGGGATCAGTCAAAGCCCTTTCGTGGCTAAAGACTTGGTTTTTTTCAAAAACCCTAACAGAAGCCATTTCACTTGGATCATCATTGAAGATGGCAAAGAGCCGCAAAAAAGCGAATTTAAAATTGATGTGCCTATTTTTATGATCGATTCGGTTTATAACGTGAGTGTGGCCTTGCCCAAGCTAGAAAAAGGGGAAGCGTTTTATCAAAATTTCACTTTAAAAGATGGAGAAAAAGTAACCCCCTTTGACACTTTAGCCTCAATAGATGCGGTGGTCGCTAGCGAGTTTAGGAAGCAATTGCCCTACATCATCACCAGAGCCATTTTATCGGCTACTTTTAAGGTGGGCATGCAAGCGGTGGCGAACTATTATTTGGGGTTTGTTGGAGGGCTAGTAACTTCGTTGTATTCAGGTGTTAGCACCTTTGCAGACACCAGAAACACAAGCATTTTTGCCCATAAAATCTATCTTATGCGCATCAAAAATAAAGCCTTTGAAAATTATGAAGTTCAAGCTGATTCTATTGACGCTTTTTCGTTTTCATTAAAGCCCTGTAAAAGATCGCTTGAAAGCCCCAAAATCATTGACGCTAGGGAGTTGCTTTCTGGGTTTGTAACAGCCCCACAAATCTTTTGCTCTAACCGCCATAATATTTTATACATCCGCAGTTTTAAAAACGGGTTTGTTTTGAGTCATTTAAAATGATTTAAAAACCCCCAAAGATAGTTTTTAAGTGTCGTTGGCATTAAACACAAACACGATATAATTATAAAACGATACGAAAACCTAAATTAAGGGGAAGTCATGGCTGATAGTTTAGCGGGCATTGATCAAGTTACGAGTTTGCATAAAAATAACGAGTTGCAATTGTTGTGTTTCAGGCTGGGTAAAAACAAGGATTTGTATGCGGTCAATGTTTTTAAGATCCGTGAAGTGGTGAAATACCATGGCAATCTCACTATCATTAGCCACGAAAACAATTCGCTCGTTGAGGGGCTAATCATTATAAGAGAGCTCACCATTCCCTTGATTGATATGAAAAAATGGTTTTATTATGACAGCCAAAACAAAAACAAGGATTTACGCCCTTATAGGATAGAAAAAGAAAAAGGCGAAGACGATATTGTTATGATTTGTGAGTTTTCTCGCTGGACTATAGGGGTTAGGATCTATGAAGCGGATAGGATTTTGAGCAAGAAATGGACTGAAATGGAGCAAAGCGCTGGGCTAGGGGGATCTGCTGGGAATAACAAACTCGTGAGCCGCACGCGCTATTTTGATGGGCGCTTGGTGCAGGTGGTGGATATTGAAAAAATGCTTATAGACGTGTTCCCTTGGATTGAAGATGAAAAACACAGCGATTTAGAGACGCTCTCTAAAATCCATTCCAACCAATGCGTTTTGCTTGCTGATGACTCCCCAAGCGTTTTAAAAACCATGCAAATGATTTTAGACAAGCTGGGTGTTAGGCATATAGATTTTATCAATGGTAAAACCTTATTAGAGCATTTATTCAGCCCAACAACCGATGTGGGCAATATTGGCCTGATTATTACCGATTTAGAAATGCCAGAAGCGAGCGGTTTTGAAGTGATCAAGCAGGTTAAAAACAATCCTTTGACTTCAAAAATCCCCATCGTGGTCAATTCTTCTATGAGCGGTAGTTCTAATGAAGACATGGCCAGGAGTTTAAAGGCCGATGACTTCATCTCCAAGTCTAACCCCAAAGACATACAACGAGTGGTTAAGCAATTTTTGGAATCAGCATGAAAAAATACAGCGCTATCCCCACCCCTTGCTATGTGCTAGAGAGCGAACGCTTAGAAAAAAACGCCAAGATTTTAGAAATCGTGCGCCAACAAAGCGGGGCAAAGGTCTTGCTCGCTTTAAAGGGGTATGCGTTTTGGCGTGAGTTTGGGATTTTGAGGCAAAAATTGAACGGGTGTTGCGCGAGCGGTCTTTATGAGGCTAAACTCGCTTTTGAAGAATTTGGGGGGCGAGAGAGCCACAAAGAAATTTGCGTTTATAACCCGGCTTTTAAAGAGGCTGAAATGAGCGCGATTTTGCCCCTAGCGACAAGCATCATTTTTAACTCTTTTTACCAATACGCTACCTATAAAGACAGGATTTTAGATAAAAACAAGCAATTAGAAAACTTGGGCTTAAGCCCCATTAAAATGGGTTTGAGGATAAACCCTCTCTATAGCGAAGTAACCCCAGCGATCTATAACCCATGCTCTAAAACAAGCCGGTTAGGGATTACGCCTAGCGGATTTGAAAAGGGGGTGAAAGAGCATGGGTTAGATGGGGTGAGCGGGTTGCATTTCCATACGCATTGCGAGCAAAACGCTGACGCTTTGTGCCGGACTTTAGAGCATGTAGAAAAGCATTTCAAGCCTTATTTGGAAAATATGGCGTGGGTGAATTTTGGTGGGGGGCATCACATCACTAGGAGCGATTATAATGTGAATTTGCTCATCCAAACGATTAAGGATTTTAAAGAGCGTTATCATAATATAGAAGTGGTTTTAGAGCCTGGGGAAGCCATAGGGTGGCAATGCGGGTTTTTAATCGCAAGCGTGATAGACATCGTTAAAAACGATCAAGAAATTGCGGTTTTAGACGCTTCTTTTAGCGCTCACATGCCCGATTGCTTGGAAATGCCTTACCGCCCTAGCATCCTTAAAATCTCTGTAGAAAATGATGAAGAACTTATTGAAGTTGAAAAGGGCGAAAATCAAGGGGCGTTTTCTTACTTTTTGGGCGGCCCTACTTGTTTAGCGGGGGATTTTATGGGGAGTTTTAGCTTTGATGCGCCTTTAAAAAGGGGCGATAAAATCGTGTTTCAAGACATGCTCCATTATACGATTGTCAAAAACAACTCGTTTAATGGCGTGCCGCTCCCAAGCCTGGCTAAAGTGGATCAACAAGGGTTTAAAATCCTTAAAAACTTTTCTTATGAAGATTATAAAAACAGAAATTAAAGCCTTTGATTAAGGCTTTTTGGGGCTTGTAAAAAGGCTTACGCACAACATTCCAACGCCAAGCCCGGCCAACACCGCGCCAATGGTGTGCATGTCTAAATAAATACGAGCGAGCATGGTTAAAGGGACTAGGGGCAAGAGCCACCAGTATTTTTTAAAAGAATAACGGCGCATTAAAAACGCCACCGCTAAACCCACCATAGACGAATGCCCGCTTGGCATGTTGAAATTACCCCCATAAGGGCGCTCGCCCAAACGCTGATCGTTGATTGTTATATGGTTTAAGGCTCTTTTGGTGGTGTGCGTGAGAAGGGTTGTAGCGATGGAGGCGTTAGCGACTTGAAAAAGCCCTACCGCATCTCTTTGGATTAAAGGGATAGCCACAGATAAAATCGTAGGGATAAAGCGCGCGTAATGTTCGGTGAAATGAAGTGCTAAAGGCACGCTATGCTGTTTAGGGACTTTAGGGAAAGGCACAAAAATGCCTGATAAAATCAAGCCCAAACTGAGCGCTAACAAAGTTTTAGAAAAGCTTTTAGGTAGGCTTTCATAAAATTTTTGTTTAAATAAGAATCTTTTCATGCGTGTTATTTCACTCTTTTTTGTGTTTAAGCAGGTCTAAAGAAGGGCGATAAACAGCGCTAGGGTTTTTAAAATCCAAAAACACCCCTAAAATGCTATGGAAAATAACGTTTTGATTAATGGGGGTTTGGGTTTGAATGATGGAATGCTTCTCTTTAAAAAGATCGTTGGCATAAACGATAAAGGGGATCTCGTATTGTTCTTTGGGGGCGATGCTTTTAGGAATGCCATGCAAATAGAACGCTTCTTCGCCCAAACTTTCGCCATGATCGCTTAAATAGATCATTAAGGCGGGCTGCTTGGCTTTTTTGAGCATGCTGATGATTTTGTCTAGCAGATAGTCGTTGTAAAGAATGGTGTTGTCATAGGCGTTAATCAGGCTTTCTTTGGAGCAAGAAGACAGATCAGCGCTTGAGCAATAGGGCTTAAACACCCTAAAATTTAAAGGCACTTTATTGTCATAGTTTGGGCCATGCGAGCCTGCAAGGTGTAAGATGAGTAAGACATTTTCATTAGAGTGCTCTTTTAAAAGGTTGGGCAAATTATAGAGTAAGGATTCATCATAAGGAGCGATCGCTCCACAATTGGGGCATTTTTGAATCAATTCATAGTTTTTAAGATAGCTTGTAACCTTAACATTCTTTTCGCCATCGTTTGCGCTATACCAAAAGACTTTGATACCGGCTTTAGTCAAGTAGGTTGGTAAATTTTCATAAGCGTTGTTTTTAAAAGAAGAATCTAAAATGCATTCCAAACTCGCTGTCGTGTAAGTGGCGCAAGAAGTGGCGTTGAAAAGAGTGAGTTCATTGTCGGCTAAACGCTTGCTTAGTCTTGGGGTGGTGGGTTTTTGATAGCCATAAAGGGCGTAATTATGCTTCCTGGCGCTTTCGCCAATGACTAGCACCACAAACGAATTAGAATGGTTGGGCGAAAAGAGAGGGAGCGGCTTGATAGTGGGGGCGAAAAATTTAAGAGCGCTCACTCTAAAAGCGTTCACGCTATAAGCGAAGGGCAAGATTAAGCCCCCTATGAATTTCGCATGCTTGTCAAACCACAGCCAATTTTTAGCGTTAGCTAAAGCGCTAGCGATAAAGATAAACACTAACGCCAAGATCGCTAAAAAGGGCGCTTTTTTAGAAGAATTTTTAAGGGGGATTTTATAGATAACATAGCCAGGCAACACCCCAAAAACAACGATAAAAATGAATAATTTAACGCTCAAAAAGCCTAAAAGCTCATGCGTATTGGTGTTTAAGACATTACCCATCATGCTTTTATTTAAAAACACCTTATAAGCGCTAATGAAATAGAAAGCGATGGAATTGAGCCAACTAAAAACCATCGCGCTCAGGCGCATCAAATGAATAGAGATCAAGCCTAACGCCAAAAAAAGAGCGCCATTAACGCAAAAAAGCACCACAACCATCATGGCTATAAAACTGACCTGGTTGCTTTCTTTATAAACATAAGCGAACAAAGGGAAATGGTATAAAACGCCAAAAATAAGGCTATAAAGCAAGCCAGCTTGCAGACAACTTAGGGGTTTTAAAAACTTCAGATGGAATAATGATGTCAAACGCACCCCTTAAAATCAATCAATCTTAGGATTATATCGTAGGTATGGGGATTTTATGGTTTATCTTAAGGCTAGAGAAGCGTTTTTTAAGGGTGGCTTGCATTTAAGAGCTTTAAAGCGCGTTTGTTGTAGGATTTTATCGTGCCTTATAGTTAGGGTGTGGGGCAAATAAGAAAGCATGCCATGAAGCTAAAGTGGGAAGCTAAAAGTGGGAAGCGTAAAAATAGCAAACGCTCTTTCAAACGATTATGCCTTGAAATTTCTTTTTCTTGGTTTAAGGTAGCGTTTTTGATGGAACGCTAATTTGTGAAAAGATTAAAAAAAGTTAAAAGAAAAGCCAGTTAAAGAAGTGGGTTAAACCCCCCTAAAAGAGGGTTTAAAAAGGGGTTTAATGCTTTAGTAAGCAAACACATAGTTGAGATACACGCTATAAAGCCTTCTGTATTGCAAGGTAGTGCCTAGCAAAGAATAGTAATTCGTGTTGATCGTGGGGATCTTCACGCCTAATTCCATGCCATGTTGCGCGCTATGATCAGCACCTCTTCTCTTATTCCTGGCGAGATTGGTCCTTAAGCCCAGATTGAACAAGAATTGGAAGTTAGAGGTGTTGATTTTAGCTTTATAATAGTTATTCACATTCGCCAAATTCACGAACTGAGAATTAAGCCATGAAGTCCCGGCTAAGGCGATACCGCCAAACGCGCCAAAAGAAATTTTATTGTGTTTAGTGGCTTTATCGTTGATGAAATTCACTAACAAATCGCTCCCCACACCATAAGTCCAAACATCAGAAGAGGCGTTGAAAAATTGGGATTTATTATAGGTGTGGTTGTAATCCACAAAGCCGTAGTATCTTGCGCCCCATCGTTTGTTTTTACCAAAGAATTGCTTATAGCCCACTTGAAAGCCGATCCCATTCATCGCGCCGTTATTGGTGGTAGAAGCGGCGATTAGCCCGGCGCGTCTGAAAGGGTTACTGCCGAGTTCTTGACTCCTAGATTGCACTTGAGAATGGATGTTGGAGTCAATGTAGTAGTTATCCTGTATGCCTTGCGGGCTATTAGGGTTAGTCTTTTTGCTCACCACATTTTGTAAAGATTGCGCATCAGGCAAGCTAGAGAGCGCTGCTGTGATGCTGTCATAATGTTCGCCTAGCTTTTTATACTGACCGCTGAAGTTCGCTAAAGTGTAGGCGAGGTTTTGTGTGTTATGGATTTGCTCGGCTTGAGTGCCAAAATGAGCGATGCTGTCTTTTAGACTCGTTAAGGTCTCTCCCACATACGCGCAGCCTGTAGCGAAGGTGTCTTTAGTTACTGTGCCTAGCGGTGTGCCGTATGTGCCACCATTATAGGGCTTATAGCATGATGCCAAAAATTCATCTCTAAAGGTTTGAGAAATAGTTTCAAGGTCCTTCACCACTTGTTGGGCGCGGTTTAAAATCTCCGCTTGCGCTTTGGCGTTAGCGAACATGCTTTGAGAAAAGCTAGCGTCTTTATAGGGGTTGAATGCTTTCCCGGTGTCCAGGTTGTGCTGGTTTTGTGCGTTGGCGGCAACGATTTTGGATTGCTCTACGACTATTGTAGCGTTTTTGATCACGTCTTGAATCGCACTGATTTCAGTGTCAAAAATCTGACACGCATTCCCACCTTTTTTAATGCTCCACGACGCACCGCCTAATTCACCCTCTCTGTTATTGACCCATGGGCAATTTTGCGTGAGAACATTCATTATCGTTTGAGCTTGAGTTAAAAGATTGTGGGCATTATTAGTAACATTCTTAGTCTCATTAGTATTTTGATTTTGACTATTATTATTTTTTTTTGTGATTATTTTGACTTCCATTGTTGTATTTGTGTTACTCAAAACGGGAAGCCCTTCTTTAGGATTGCCCTTAAAAGCCGTTTGAATGATTTGATAAGCTTCATTGAGTTTTTTAAAATTTTCAATGGATAGAGGACCACTGATTCCGGCTTTATACGGATCTAGACCACTACCACCACAAGTAATGTGATCTGAACTGTGTCCCGGTTGGTTGTTAAAGGTTTCACTGTCTTTTATTTGTATTCCATTTGCTTCAGTATAACCTCCGCATTGCACATTCCAAGCGATACTATTCCAAAACCCTACCACTGCATTCAACGCTAAAAGCACCGCTTGATACGCCGGGGAGTTGGTTTTATCGTTGATTAAATTCTTCGCGCTCGCGTTCAAATTAGTCCTTGCGTTGTTGATAGCGTTCGGATCAGCGGACTGCCTGATGAGAGTGTTTAGGACGCTATAATTCGTTAAAAGATTGTTCAATCTTTCATAGCTGTCTGAGAGTTCTTGAATGCCTTTAGTGTTTTTCACCATTTGAGAGGATTCACCGATTTGATAACCCGCGCTCACAAAAAAGCCGTTGTCTTCAGCGCTTAAAGCGGAAACTAAAAGCGAACCTAAGGTTAATGACAGAAATTTTTTCTTCATGTTTTCTCCTTTTATGACTTGAAATAAGATTGATTTTGTCCGTAAAACTTGTGGAAGTGTGTCTTTAAGTAAGACCATATCGCAAGCTTTCGTTAATATAGTATAAATTAATGGGATTTTGATATTAATTGGGCGTTTTTGCCCTTTCAAAAAAAAAAAAAAAAAAGGTTTTTGTAGCGTTTCTAAACAAATATTAAACCAATAAAGGTAATTTTAAAAGAAATGAGGCTGTTTGAATAGGGGTAGTTACAAAAAAGGAGGTTTTTAACTTGGATTGTTTTGGGTTTGTTGCAAGAATGATTTCTTAAATTGTAAGAATGATTTCTTAAATTTTCTTAGGAGAGGTGTTTTGCAACCATTTTCCCCAAAAACTCAAGGGTTTACTTGTAAAAGTGGGGTTATGAGTTTGGGGGCGTTTGCATGCGGTTATTAAAAATTATCGCTCGCTTGGCACGAGATCCTTACTCTTTTAAACAAGGCTTTGAAGCGTTTCTTAAAGCTTAACCAACGGCTCTAATCACGCTCTATTCAAACAAAGCCTTAATCCCCTACATAGACTTGTCTTGGGCGCGTGATCCTAGATTGCGGGCTTTTGACATGCTCTAAAAGCTGAGCGCACCAGCCTACGGTTCTGCCAATGACAAACACCGGCGTGAAGAAACGCACCGGGATTTTTAAAGCCCTTAAAATCGTGCCGGAGTAGAAATCCACATTAGGGTAGAGATTCCTTTCAATGAAATACTCGTCTTTTAGTGCGATTTCTTCCACTTTCGCAGCGATTTCGCTCAACCTCTCGTCCATTTTAACGCCTTTTTTATGCAGTTCGTCTTTTAAGCCTTTTAAGATTTTTGCACGCGGATCGTAGCTTTTATACACCCTATGCCCAAAGCCCATGAGTTTGAAACTGTCGTTTTTGTCTTTCACGCGTGCAATATATTTATCCACATTTTTCACATCGCCAATTTCTTCTAATTGTAAAAGCACTTTTTCATTCGCCCCGCCATGCAAATGCCCCCACAAAGCGCTAATGCCCGCGCTTATGGCTGCATAAGGATGCACGCCGGTGCTAGCGACATTCCTTACCGTGGTAGAAGAGGCGTTTTGGCTGTGATCAGCGTGCAAGGTTAGGATTTTATCAAAGGCTTCTATTTCTAGGGGCGTGATTACCACTTCGCCTTGAGTGGTGTGTTTTAAGCGGCTATAAGGATACCCTCTCAGCATGAAAAGGATATTTTCCACATAAGAGCGCGCGATATCCGGATAAATAATGGGCGCTCCCACTTCATTACGATAGCAAATAGCCGCAAGCGTGGGGATTTTAGCGACAATCCTTCTGGCCATCGTTTGGTAATCTTCTTCAGTGTGCATGTTTTGGTGCGTGGAATAAAGGGTGGATAAAATAGACACGCCACTAGAGAGTTTCGCCATAGGGTGGGCGTTACTAGGGAAAGCTGAAAACATGTTCAACAAGCTCTCATGTATAAAACTTCTGTGGCGTAATTCCAATTCAAACTCCAAGCTTTCTTCTTGATTTTTGGGTAATTCCCCTGTGAGGAGCAATTTGCACACATCTACATATTTGTATTTGGCGACTAAATCTTCTATTTTATGCCCTCTGTAATACAATTCACCTTTTTTGCCATTGACATAGCTGATCTTAGATTGGCACCCGGCGGTGGAAGAATACCCTGGATCGTAAGAAAAAAACCCAGTCGTTTCAAAAAGCTTGGAAAAATCCACCGCTTTAGGCCCACGAGTGCTTTCAATCGTTTCAAATTCATAGCGTTCATTATTTTCATTATTGATTAAAGTAACAGACATTTGACTTCCTTAAGTATTTGATAGTATTCAGCCCCTATTATAAGCCAAAAAATTAAATGGTTTCTTTTTAAAAACATTGCGTTTTTTCAAGTTATTTCCAACCGCTACTTTTAAACACGCATTCAAAAAAAAGATTTTTAGGGGTTATATAGTATTTTTGCGCTAGTATAGTTACTCAAATTTTATAAAAAGGATAAGAGATGGCTTACAACCCTAAAATTTTACAAAAGCCTAAAGAGGGCGAAGAAATTACAATTAGAGATGGGAAATTGCATGTACCAAACCACCCCATTATCCCTTTCATTGAGGGCGATGGCATTGGATCGGATATCACCCCTGCGATGATTAAAGTCGTGGATAGCGCGGTTCAAAAAGCGTATAAGGGCGAGAAAAAAATCGCATGGTATGAGGTGTTTGTAGGCGAAAAATGCTATCAAAAGTTTAAAGATCACAAAGAATTAAGCCCCGAAGAGCAATGGCTGTTACCGGACACTATTGAAGCGATTAACCATTATAAAGTCTCTATTAAAGGGCCTTTGACCACGCCTATTGGTGAGGGGTTTAGATCTTTGAATGTAGCGTTACGCCAAAAAATGGATCTGTATGTGTGCTTGAGACCGGTCAGGTGGTATGGAAGCCCAAGCCCGGTTAAAGAACCACAAAAAGTGGATATGGTGATTTTTAGAGAAAATTCTGAAGACATTTATGCGGGCATTGAATGGCAAGAAGGCAGCGCGGAAGCGAAAAAACTCATCCATTTTTTACAAAATGAACTAAAGGTTAAAAAAATCCGCTTCCCTGAAAGCAGCGGCATAGGGGTAAAACCCATTAGTAAAGAAGGCACAGAGAGGTTGGTTAGGAAAGCGATTGAATACGCTATTGATAACGACAAGCCAAGCGTCACTTTTGTGCATAAAGGCAACATCATGAAATACACCGAAGGGGCGTTCATGAAATGGGGCTATGCGCTCGCTCAAAAAGAATTTAACGCTCAAGTCATTGATAAAGGCCCATGGTGTTCTTTGAAAAACCCTAAAACCGGTAAAGAAATCATCATTAAAGACATGATCGCTGATGCGTTTTTGCAGCAAATCTTATTACGCCCTAGCGAATACAGCGTCATTGCGACCATGAATTTGAATGGGGATTATATCTCTGATGCGTTAGCGGCGATGGTGGGGGGCATTGGTATCGCTCCTGGGGCTAATCTCAATGACACAGTGGGCATGTTTGAAGCCACCCATGGCACCGCTCCTAAATACGCTGGGCTAGATAAAGTCAATCCGGGGTCTATTATTTTGAGCGCGGAAATGATGTTAAGGCATATGGGTTGGGTGGAAGCGGCTGATTTGATCGTCTCTGCGATGGAAAAAGCGATTAAAAGCAAGAAAGTCACTTACGATTTCGCTCGTTTAATGGATGGGGCTAAAGAAGTGAAATGCTCTGAATTTGCTAGCGTGATGATTGAAAACATGTGAAAGAGCGTTTTTTAAACTCTTAAATGGTGTTTGAATGCGAAAAAAGGCTAATACTATCATAAGGAATGAAGTTGATAAAATTTGTGCGTAATGTGGTTTTGTTCATTTTAACGGCGATCTTTTTAGCGCTCATGCTTTTGGTGAGCTATTGCATGCCCCATTATAGCGCGGCTGTCATTAGCGGGGTGGAAGTCAAAAGAATGAATGAAAATGAAAACACGCCCAATAACAAGGAAGTAAAAACCCTTGCTAGAGATGTCTATTTTGTGCAAACTTACGACCCTAAAGATAAAAAAAGCGTAACCGTTTATCGTAACGAAGACACGCGCTTTAGTTTTCCTTTTTATTTTAAGTTCAATTCGGCTGATATTTCAGCTCTCGCTCAAAGTTTAGTCAATCAGCAAGTGGAAGTGAAATACTATGGCTGGCGGATCAATTTGTTTAACATGTTCCCTAATGTGATTTTTTTAAAGCCCTTAAAAGAGAGTGCTGACATTTCAAAACCCATTTTTAGCTGGATTTTATACGCTTTGCTGTTAGTGGGCTTTTTTATCAGCGTGCGTTCTGTCTGCACTTTATTTAAGAGCAAAGCTCATTAAATCTTTTAGGCTTTGTTGGAAAACCACAATGGGGTTATTGGAGCGTTTGTTAAAAAGCTCAATATAGGGCAAACTGATGCTGTGAAAAGCGGTGTTGTTTCCTCTCAAATTGATAGCGATTTTATAGTCTAGTTGGTGGGATTTCAATAAAAAGTCATTCAGCAAACAATCATTGATCAAGCCCAAATTGTCATGGCTAATCAAAAGCATTTTGGCTTTTAATTTTAGGGCAAAATCCAGCATGTTTTCTTCTAAAGTGATAGGCACGCATAGCCCCCCAGCCCCTTCAACGATGACTAAATCGTAAGTTTTGGTGAAATTCTGGAGGCGTTGGATCAAATAAACCGTGTCAATGGGGGCGTTTTGGTTTTCTTCTTGTTGGGCGATGAGGGGGGCTGAAGCTTTAGCGTAACGATAGAATGAAATGTCTTTTAAGGTTAAAGAGCGATCTAAAAGGCGGTTATCTTGCAAGAATAGATGCGCGTCGCTAAAGGGGTTGGTTGTGTCATTGACGCCTGTTTCAATGGGCTTTAATAGAATCGTTCTAACGCCACAGGCGTTGCAATACTGGGCTAATAGCCTAGCGCATGTGGTTTTTCCGGCATTCGTGTTAGTCGCACTGATAAAGAGCATGGTTTAACTTTTAAACTGGTAAGCCCCATCAAAGATTTGAGCGCTCAATACATTTTTAATTTGTGGTAGCTTCACATCTTTAAGCGCTTCTCTTGGGACTTCAATCACTAACTCCTCAAACGCTTGGTCGCTTAAAGGGTTATCAATATCAAAAACGAAACTTAAGATATTGTGGAGCGAGTTATAGGTAACCTTGTCAATTAACGCATAAGTTAGTCTCACGCCCTCTGCTTGCTCTATAGCGGTTACGATACTTTTAGATAGTCTAGGGCTGATGTTACCAAGCTGTGTCGCTAAATCTGTTGGCGAGATAAAGCAATAGCCCGCATCGGTGTCTGTGGTGTTGGCAAGCACTTTAGCAATCAATGTCCTACTTACTTTTTTGCCTTGTCGCATTGCTTTAACAAGGTTATTGACTTGAATGTTTCGTTTCATACCTTGTCTGAAATCATCGCTTACCGCACATTTTCGTGCTTCTATGCGTTTAATCGCTTGTTCTTGTCTTTCTATCATTGCGTCCAAAAAGAACTCTTTAGGGTGTCCATACCCACGAGTGATTTTCTGTAGTGCCTTAATATTGCTTCTAATGTCCTCGCCAATAGTCTCTATACCGAGTTTAGAGTAATCAAAAGGCATACAAGTCGCTTTTAATTCTGTCTTAACGACTTTATTCATAGCGAGTTTATTAAGACCGATACCCTCTTTATACCTAGAGAGAAAAGTATAAACGCTGTCATTTATGCGTGTAAGAGCTTGGGGTAAGTCGCTAGGGACTGAAAATTTAATCCCTGTGAATTTAGCCCATACCTTACCAAAACTATTAGGGCTAGAGCTTATCAAATCTATCCTATAAGTCTTATTCTTATTAGCCATCAATTGTCCGCCATAGCAAATCGCTGCTTGTCTGAATTGTTTTCCCCATATCAATAAGTGGTTTTTCAAATCAAATGTGCTACTAGGTTCGTTTTGAAATACAAAGAAACTAACTTCTTTGTCTGGTAAGATATTGTCTTTAGGGTTGTCTTTCCAATACTCTAACACTTCAATGTAACCAATGAAGTCTCTATCAATATTCATTATGTCTTTTAGCTGTTGTGTCCTTGCCATATTTTCTTTTCTAGTGTAGCGATACCTCTCAACAAATTTATCGCTAGACATAAGGTCTCTCATTGTGGCGTTTTTCTTAAAGAATTTGTCTGTATAAAAATTGCCTAATTTGTTATAGAGTGTCCCATAAATGTTCTCAATCATATCTTTGTAATTTTTAAATTTTGTGGTCTCTTTACCATTTTCAGGTTGTGGGTGAAAGAAATCTACAACTTTAATAGGATTGAATGGGTCTATATCCACCGATTTACTTAACCAATATTTGGCTACTATGTCCGCATTTTTAGGGTCTGCTCCGCTCTTATAAGCATAGATTAGAGCGTTTTGTTCTTTTTCAGTAAAGTCTTTATAAAAAGCGTCTTTAAAAGGTCTAAACGCCGAGATAGTCCCAAAAGGTAGTCCGCTTTTGATTTTTTTAAGAATACCACCAAGTCTAGTGGCTTCAATTGTAGAGCCTTTAATAGTCTTTGTGTTTTGTTCTCTTTTAAGTCGTGAGAGTTCCTCGCCAAAGGCATCTAGTGTCGCTCTTAAAGATAAGCCCTCTTTTACCTTTACTCTAGGTCTAGTTGATTTAGCTAGT
Organism: Helicobacter pylori FD535; assembly: GCF_000296015.2. GTDB lineage: Bacteria > Campylobacterota > Campylobacteria > Campylobacterales > Helicobacteraceae > Helicobacter > Helicobacter pylori_CT. The sequence goes on along the minus strand of NZ_AKHP02000017.1, from coordinate 16,399 downwards.
CTTTTAGCTTCTAATTCTTTATCAATAGCCTTTGTCAAAGAATAGTCTCTTGTTCTGTTCTCTGTCTTGCCATTTTCAAATTCTAAAAAATCGTAACTCAATAACATTTTGTGTCCTTTTTTGAGCAATACTATAGTGCTTTATTTTTGAGCTTCTCCTTAAGCGAGATGGTAGCGCTTTATCCTTGATCTTTCAGCGGGTCATTAGGGTTTATTTGGTATAATACCAAAACTTCATTTAAGGTTGGTTCTTATGAATATTTTATTTGGGATTAGCGACACGCAAGAATGCTATAACGCTATTAAATTCGCTGTCAAATTAGCCCATTCGCTTAAAGAGGTCCGTTTCACCTTGTTGCATGTGAGCATGGAAGTGTTTATTTATAGCGAAAGCGGGATGATGGATTATGGCCAGACAGAAGCCTTAGAAGAAGAAAAAGCTAAGGCTTTATTAAAGCAATTTGAAGACGCTTTCAAAAAAGAAAATATAGAGTGCGAGAGCGTTTTAAAAAGCGGCGATTTGATTGATGTGGTTTTGGATATGGCTAAGGATTATGATTTGTTATTGATTGGGGCGAGCGAATCTAATTTGTTGTATCGTTTGTTCATTTCGCACCAAAATAGCCTTGTTGAACAATCCAGTATCCCCGTTGTGATCGCCAAATAGCATGAATAAGCAACATGAAAGCATGAAAATATATAACATACCCGCCCCCACCATGTCGCAAGTGATCATGGTTGATGACCCCATTACGACAGCGGAATTTGTAATCTCTGCTTTGAGGGATTTTTTTGACAAGTCTTTAGAAGAAGCTCAAGCCCTCACATCAAGCATCCATCGTGATGGCGAGGGGATTTGTGGCGTCTATCCTTATGATATTGCCAGGTATAGGGCAGCATGCGTTAGGGACAAAGCTAAAGCGTTAGATCTCCCTTTAAAATTGTTGGTAGAAGAGATAAGATAATGGCTAAATTCAATCAAGATCTCAATGAAGTTCTCAACCAAGCTTTAAATTTAGCCTTGGATCTTAACCACGCCCTTTGCACCACAGAGCATGTGCTACTAGTCATTTTAGAGCATGAGAGCGGGGCAAAGATTATTGGCGCTTTAGAAAGAGATGACTATGATAAATTAAAACAAATCCTTAAAGACTATTTGTTGCAATATGTGCCTTTAAAGAGTGATCCAGCCAAAATGCCTGCCAGGAGTTTTGTGCTGTTAAGAATGCTTAAAAGAATGTATGCGAGTGGTTTTGAGAGCGTGGGCGTGGAAGAATTGCTTATTTTAATGCTGGATCACCCCGATTGTTACGCTTCAAAACTCATGGATAGTTTTGGCATCGCTCGTTTGTATTCTAATCCTGCTTTATTGGATTTGGATAACCATGGCATTCCTAATGATGTTAATGATAATGAAGAAGCGCCCAAAAACACTCCCCTAAAAAAATACGCTAAAAATTTGAGCGCTTTAGCCCAAGATAACGCTTTAGATCCAGTCATTGGCAGAGAAGAAGAGATTTTAAGAGTGATAGAAATTTTAGGGCGCAGAAAAAAGAACAACCCGCTTTTAATCGGCGAAGCGGGCGTAGGGAAAACCTCCATCGCTGAAGCTTTGGCTTTAAAGATCGCTCAAAAAGAAGTGCCGGAGTTTTTGCAAGAATATGAAGTCTATTCTTTGGATTTGGCTTTAATGGTGGCTGGGGCAAAATACAGAGGGGATTTTGAAAAACGCTTGAAAAAAACGCTCAAAGAAATCCAACAAAACGGCCGCATCATTTTATTCATTGATGAAATCCACACCCTTTTAGGTGCAGGGAGCAGTAACGCTGGGAGCTTGGATGCGGCGAACATATTAAAACCGGTTCTAACAGATGGGAGCTTGAAATGTTTAGGAGCGACCACTTTTGAAGAATACCGCAGTGTGTTTGAAAAAGACAAGGCTTTCAACAGGCGCTTTTCAGTCATAAAAGTTGAAGAGCCTTCTAAAGAGGCGTGTTATTTGATTTTAAAAAAGATCGCTCCCCTTTATGAAGAACACCACCAGGTGCGTTATGATGAGAGCGTGTTTAAGGCATGCGTGGATTTGACGAGCGATTACATGCATGATAAATTCTTGCCGGATAAAGCGATTGAATTGCTAGATGAGGTGGGATCGAGGAAAAAAATCAGTCCTAAAAAGGGCAAAAAAATCGGCGTTGATGACGTGAAAGAAGCGCTCGCTCTGAAGCTTAAAATCCCTAAAATGCGTTTGAGCAGCGATAAAAAAGCCCTTTTAAGGAATTTGGAAAAATCGCTTAAAAATAAGATTTTTGCCCAAGCGGAAGCGATTAGTATCGTCAGCAATGCGATTAAAATCCAGTATTGCGGGCTTTCTGCAAAAAATAAGCCTGTGGGGAGCTTTTTATTCGTGGGGCCTAGTGGGGTGGGGAAAACAGAATTGGCTAAAGAATTGGCCTTGAATTTGAATTTGCATTTTGAACGCTTTGACATGAGCGAATACAAAGAAGCCCATAGCGTGGCAAAACTCATCGGGAGTCCTAGCGGTTATGTGGGGTTTGAGCAAGGGGGGCTGTTGGTGAATGCGATTAAAAAACACCCGCATTGTTTGCTGCTTTTAGATGAAATAGAAAAAGCCCATTCTAATGTGTATGATTTGTTGTTGCAAGTGATGGATAACGCCACTTTGAGCGATAATTCAGGCAATCAGGCGAGTTTTAAGCATGTGATACTGATTATGACTTCAAATGTGGGGAGTAAGGATAAGGATACGCTAGGGTTTTTTAGCGCTAAAAACACTAAGTATGATAAGGCCGTTAAAGAGCTTTTGACCCCTGAATTACGCTCCAGAATTGATGCGATCGTGCCGTTTAACGCGCTCAGTTTGGAGGATTTTGAACGCATTGTTTCTGTGGAATTAGACAAATTAAAAGCCCTAGCGCTAGAGCAAGACATAGCCTTAAAATTCCATAAAGAAGTTTTGAAATTCATCGCGCAAAAAAGCTATCAAACGACTTTAGGAGCGAGAGAAATTAAAAAAATCATTCACAATGAGATCAAAACCCCATTAAGCGATCTACTGCTCTTGCAATCGTTTAAAAAACCTTGTAAGATCGCTTGCTTGCTAGAAAAAAACCAATTGGTTTTAAAAGAAATCAAGCGCTTACAAAAGGTGAAAGAAAATGACTTTTGAAATGCTTTATAGTAAAATCCATAGGGCCACTATCACAGACGCTAATCTCAATTATATAGGCTCGATCACCATAGATGAGGATTTAGCCAAGCTCGCTAAGCTTAGAGAGGGCATGAAGGTAGAAATCGTGGATGTCAATAACGGCGAACGCTTCAGCACCTATGTGATTTTAGGGAAAAAAAGGGGCGAAATTTGCGTCAATGGCGCAGCAGCCAGAAAAGTGGCTATAGGCGATGTGGTGATCATTTTAGCTTATGCGAGCATGAATGAAGATGAGATCAACGCGCACAAGCCATGCATCGTGCTAGTGAATGAAAAGAATGAAATTTTAGAAAAGGGTTAGAGATGGATTTTAGCCAATTGGGCGGGTTATTAGACGGCATGAAAAAAGAGTTTTCCCAACTAGAAGAAAAGAATAAAACCACGATCCACACTTCCAAAAGCGGTGGGGGAATGGTGAGCGTGAGTTTTAATGGGGTGGGGGAGTTAGTGGATTTGCAGATTGATGACAGCCTGTTAGAAGATAAAGAAGCGATGCAAATCTATTTGATGAGCGCTTTGAATGACGGGTATAAAGCTGTAGAAGAAAACCGAAAAAATTTAGCCTTTAACATGCTGGGGAATTTTGCTAAATTGTGATGTTCCACAAAGCCCTTATCGTTCTATTGGTTTTTTTGAATGGCTTAGGGGCTTATGATTTCAAGCATTGTCAGGCTTTTTTTAAAAAAGCGAGCCTTCAAAAAGGGGGCGTGGCTTTAAAAGAATTGCCTAAGGGCGTGTATTTGTATTATTCCAAAACTTACCCCAAATACGCCAAAGTCATCAAATCCGATCCCTTTGTAGGGTTGTATTTGTTGCAAAGCGTGCCGAGCGAGTATTTTTATACCTTAAGGGATTTAGACAAAGACGCCCTGATAAGGCCAATGGCTAGCATAGGGGATAAAGAAGCCCTAGAAGCGCGGTTGCTTTCCAAGCAAAAAGGCTATGATCGCTACGCCCAAATTTCACAAGAGATTCAAAAAAATGGCGTTATCAGCAATATTTGCTACCAAATGTTAGGGCTAGGGGTAGGGGGGAATGGCTTTATAGAAACGAAATTTATCAAGCGCTTTTTAAACCAGCAAGAGCCTTATTATGGGGATATTGGGGTGCGTTTAGAAGAAGAGAATAAGCGTTTGGTAATAGCGCAATTTGATCCCTTTTTCCCTAAAAACCCTTTTTTAAAAAACGATGAAATCCTAGCGATCAACCATCAAAAGATCCACTCGTTAGCGGAGTTTGAATGGGTGGTGAGCAATCTTAAATACCAAAGCCTTGCAAAAGTGAAAATCAAACGGAACCATAAAATCAAAGAAGTAACGCTCAAAGTCAATAAGCGTTATGGAGGGTTTTTGCTCAAAGACACTTTTTTAGAGCGTTATGGCATCGCTTTAGATGAGCGTTTTATTATCACTAAAATAGGCAGTCATTTACCCAAAGGCTTGGATTTTTTAAAGCTTGGGGATAGGATTTTATGGGTGAATCGTAAAAATGTGGCGTTCAACCCGAAGGCTTTAAGAGAAGCGTTAAGCGTGCCTAAAATTGAATTATTAGTCTTGCGTAAAGGCTTTGAATTTTACATTAAAGTCCGTTGAAATATTGATGAACCATAACGCTTATGAAATCATTCTTTCTTGGTTCATCACGCCTCTCACGGCGATTTTAGGGCGTTTCGCTGAATTTTTTCTCTACACTTTGCATGCGCAATTGGTGTTTAATAGCGTGGCCGCTTTGGCGTTCATGTTCTTTGCTTACAGGAGCTTGAAAGAACAGAATTTCTTCAGCGTTAGCGCGCTAACAGAAGCGTTATTGTTTGTGGGGTTTTTTGCGCTTTTTAACTACGCTTTAAAAAATCCTTTGCATTTTTATGAATTTTTCCAAAACGCTATTTTTATTGTGCCTAACATGATCGCGCAAAGCCTCTCTCAAAGCTTGAGCAACTTTTCTAACCACGCGCTTTCTTTAGATTTTATCTTTAATCATGGTTTTTACGCCCTTAGTTTTATCAGCGATTTGAGCCATAATGAAATGTCTGTGTGGCTTTTTTTAAGCATTTTGCAAGGGCTTTTTTTGAGCGTGCTGTTTGCGATCATCATTTTAGTGTATTTAGAAGTGCATGTGTGGTGCTCTTTAGGGGTGCTGTTTTTAGCGTTTGGGTTTTTTAAAACCTGGAGGAGCGTTGTGGTTGCGTGCCTAAAAAAATGCTTCGCTCTTGGGTTTTACAAGCCTTTTTTGTTGTTGGTGGGGTTTTTGAACGTGTCGGTTACTAAGGCTTTAATAGACGCTCACATGCAAGAAAAACAAGACTTAAGCCTCTTATTGGTGGTAGCGTTATTTTTGTGTTGCGTTTTTATTATAGGCGTGCCTTTTTTCATCAACGCTTTGTTTAGGGTGCAAAACAGCCTTAAAGAAACTTACAAACTCGCTACCAATTTGAGCGCTAACATCAGCCAAAACGCCCTCAATTCCTTACAATACATCACGACCCCACCCGCTTCTTCTAGCGTTTCTGCTTCTATGAGTAAAAGCGTCTCTAAAGAAAAAGAAACGCATTCCCCCACATTCAAGGTAGAAACCACTCAATTAGATGTAAAAATCCCAAATTTCAAGCAAAAAAAGGTTAAAAAGGATACAATAAATACAAAAAATGAAATTTAGATAAATGGGAATTTAATGAGAATTTTTTTTGTTATCATGGGACTTGTGTTTTTTGGTTGCACCAGTAAGGTGCATGAGATGAAAAAAAGCCCTTGCACATTGTATGAAAACAGGTTAAATCTCGCATGAAAGAAAAGCCTTTCAATAGCGAGCAATTGAACTATTTAGAAGAGCTTTTAAGCCACCAAGAAAAGCATTTAGAAAACAAGCTTTCTGGTTTTTCGGTGAATGATTTGGACATGCAAAGCGTGTTCAGGCTGGAGAGGAACCGCTTGAAAATCGCTTATAAACTCTTAGGCTTGATGAGTTTTATCGCTCTTGTTTTAGCGATCGTGTTAATCAGTGTTCTGCCCTTACAAAAAACCGAACACCATTTCGTGGATTTTTTAAACCAAGACAAGCATTACGCCATTATCCAAAGAGCGGATAAAAGCATTTCTAGTAATGAAGCGTTGGCTCGTTCGCTTATAGGGGCGTATGTGTTAAACCGAGAGAGCATTAACCGCATTGACGATAAATCGCGCTATGAATTGGTACGCTTGCAAAGCAGTTCTAAAGTGTGGCAACGCTTTGAAGATTTGATTAAAACCCAAAACAGCATTTATGCGCAAAGCCATTTGGAAAGAGAAGTTCATATCGTCAATATTGCGATCTATCAGCAAGACAATAACCCCATTGCGAGCGTCTCCATTGCAGCTAAACTCATGAATGAAAACAAGCTGGTATATGAAAAGCGTTATAAAATCGCGCTGAGCTATTTGTTTGACACCCCGGATTTTGATTACGCTTCCATGCCTAAAAACCCTACCGGCTTTAAAATCACTCGCTACAGCATCACTGAAATCGCGCCGACTAATAGGGGCGATTGATGCGTAAGGTTTTATACGCTCTCATGGGCTTTTTGTTGGCTTTTAGCGCTTTAAGAGCCGATGATTTTTTAGAAGAAGCTAACGAAACAGCCCCGGCACATTTAAACCACCCCATGCAGGATTTAAACGCTATTCAAGGGAGCTTTTTTGACAAAAACCGCTCAAAAATGTCCAACACTTTGAACATTGATTACTTTCAGGGGCAAACCTATAAAATCCGCTTGCGTTATGCGATGGCGACCTTATTGTTTTTTTCAAAACCTATTAGCGATTTTGTTTTAGGGGATAAGGTGGGTTTTGACGCGAAAATCTTAGAAAGTAACGATCGCATTTTGCTCATCAAACCCCTACAAATTGGCGTGGATTCTAATATTAGCGTGATTGACAATGAGGGAAAGATTTTTTCTTTCTATGTGTTTTCTACCACTTTCACTAGCTCCAAACACCCTAATTTACAGGTTTTCATAGACGATAAAAACTATTACTCCAACGCTTTTATGAAGCCGCAAAATAAAGAAAATAAAGAAAATACTTTTGAAAATGCCCCCACAAACAACAAGCCCTTAAAAGAAGAAAAAGAAGAAACCAAAGAAGAAGAGACTATAATTATTGGCGATAACACCAATGCAATGAAAATCGTTAAAAAAGACATTCAAAAAGGTTATAGGGCTTTAAAAAGCTCTCAAAGGAAATGGTATTGTTTAGGGATTTGTTCTAAAAAATCCAAACCCTCTTTGATGCCTGAAGAAATTTTTAACGACAAGCAATTCACTTATTTCAAATTTGACAAAAAATTAGCGCTCTCTAAATTCCCGGTGGTTTATAAAGTCGTTGATGGCTATGATAACCCGGTGAATACTAGGATTGTGGGCGATTATATTATCGCTGAAGACGTTTCGGCTAAATGGACTTTAAGATTGGGCAAGGACTATTTGTGTATCCGTTTTGTCAAAAAGGGTAAAGATGAATAAGTGGCTTAAGGGGGCGTTTGTTTTTGTGGGTGGTTTTGCAACGATTACAACCATTTCTTTAATCTATCACCAAAAGCCAAAAGCCCCCTTAAATAACCAACCAAACCTTTTGAATGACGATGAGGTGAAATACCCCTTACAAGACTACACCTTCACTCAAAACTCACAGCCAACTCCCACAGAAAGCTCCAAAGACGCTACCATCAAAGCCTTACAAGAACAGCTCAAAGCCGCTTTAAAAGCCCTAAACTCCAAAGAAATGAACCATTCTAAAGAAGAAACTTTTACTAACCCTCCCATAGATTTAAAAACAAACACAACCCCCCCTAAAAAAGACTTTTCTCTAAAGCAATTAGATTTACTGGCCGCTCGCATCACCCCTTTCAAACAAAGCCCTAAAAATTACGAAGAAAACCTGATTTTCCCCATGGATAACCCTAAAGGCATCGATGGTTTCACTAACCTTAAAGAAAAAGACATCGCTACTAATGAAAACAAGCTTTTACGCACCATTACAGCCGATAAGATGATACCCGCCTTTCTCATCACGCCTATTTCTAGCCAGATCGCTGGTAAAGTCATCGCGCAAGTGGAGAGCGATATTTTTGCAAGCATGGGCAAGGCCGTCTTAATCCCCAAAGGCTCTAAAGTCATAGGCTATTACAGCAACAACAACAAAATGGGCGAATACCGCTTGGATATTGTGTGGAGCCGCATCATCACTCCCCATGGCATCAATATCATGCTCACTAACGCTAAAGGGGCGGACATTAAAGGCTATAACGGCTTGGTGGGGGAATTGATTGAAAGGAATTTCCAGCGCTATGGCGTGCCGTTACTGCTTTCTACGCTCACTAACGGCTTGTTGATTGGGATCACTTCGGCTTTAAACAACAGGGGCAATAAAGAAGAGGTGACCAATTTCTTTGGGGATTATCTTTTATTGCAATTGATGAGGCAAAGCGGCATGGGGATCAATCAAGTGGTCAATCAAATTTTAAGAGACAAGAGCAAAATCGCTCCTATTGTGGTGGTTAGAGAGGGGAGCAGAGTCTTCATTTCGCCCAATACTGACATCTTCTTTCCTATACCCAGAGAGAATGAAGTCATCGCTGAGTTTTTGAAGTAACTCAAAAATGCCCGATTAAAAACGCTATAATAACCCTAAAAAACAAAAGAGAGCTTGACAAGAAAACGCATGAAAATTAAAAATATCTTACTGAGTGGGGGGAGCGGAAAACGCCTATGGCCTTTAAGCCGTAGCCTATACCCTAAGCAATTTTTAAAGCTTTTTGGCAATGAAAGCTTGTTTAAATTGAGTTTTAAAAGAAACGCTTCTTTAGTGGATGAAACGCTCATTGTGTGCAACGAAAAGCATTATTTTTTAGCCCTAGAAGAAATAGAGAGCGAAATCAAAAACAAAAGCGTGGGTTTTTTATTAGAGAGCTTGAGTAAAAACACCGCTAACGCCATTGCTTTGAGCGCTTTAATGAGCGATAAAGAAGATTTACTCATCGTTACGCCAAGCGATCATTTGATTAAAGACTTTCAAGCGTATGAAAATGCGATCAAAAAAGCGATTAATTTAGCCCAAAAAGGCTTTTTAGTCACTTTTGGGATCAATATTGAAAAGCCCAACACGGAATTTGGGTATATTGAAAGCCCTAATGGTTTAGATGTCAAGCGATTCATTGAAAAGCCAAGCCTAGAAAAAGCGGTAGAGTTTCAAAAAAGCGGGGGTTTTTATTTCAATAGCGGCATGTTTGTTTTCCAAGCGGGGGTTTTTTTAGACGAATTGAAAAAGCATGCCCCTACTATTTTAAAGGGGTGCGAAAGAGCGTTTGAATCTTTGGAAAACGCGTATTTTTTTGAAAAAAAGATCGCTCGTTTGAATGAAAAGAGCATGCAGGATTTAGAAGATGTGAGCGTGGATATAGCCTTAATGCAACAAAGCCACAAAATCAAAATGGTAGGATTAAACGCCAAATGGAGCGATTTAGGGAATTTTAACGCTCTTTTTGAAGAGGTGGCTAACGAGCCTAAAGAAAATGTCAGCTTGAATCAAACGCCTATTTTTGCCAAAGAGAGCGAGAATAATTTAGTGTTTTCTCATAAAGTGAGCGCTCTTTTAGGCGTTGAGGATTTAGCCATCATTGACACTAAAGATGCTCTTTTAATCGCTCATAAAGACAAGGCTAACGATTTAAAAGCTTTAGTGAGCGAGGTGGAAACAAACAACCAAGAATTGTTGCAAACGCACACTAAAGTGTATCGCCCTTGGGGGAGCTATGAAGTCTTGCATGAGAGCGGGTGTTACAAGGTTAAGATTTTAGAAGTCAAACCTAACGCAAGGCTTTCGTTACAAAAGCATTTCCACAGGAGCGAACACTGGGTGGTGATTAGCGGGATGGCGAGCGTGGAATTGGATCATAAAATGTTTGAATTGCAAGCTAATGAATCCACTTATATCCCTAAAAACACCTTACACCGCCTGGCTAATTACGGCAAAATCCCTTTAATCATCATAGAAGTTCAAGTGGGCGAATATGTCGGTGAAGACGATATTGTAAGAATTGATGATGATTTTAACAGACAAAATCAAAACGCCTAATAAAGAAAATTTAATATAAGGAGAAATAATGAAAGAAAAAATCGCTTTGATCACTGGGGTTACCGGGCAAGACGGGAGCTATCTGGCTGAATACTTGCTCAATTTGGGTTATGAAGTGCATGGGCTAAAAAGGCGCTCTTCTGGCATCAACACTTCTAGGATCGATCATCTGTATGAAGATTTGCACAGCGATCATCAAAGGCGTTTTTTCTTGCATTATGGGGATATGACCGATAGCTCTAATCTCATCCATTTAATCGCTACCACTAAGCCTACAGAGATTTATAATTTAGCCGCTCAAAGCCATGTGAAAGTCTCTTTTGAAACCCCAGAATACACCGCTAACGCTGATGGTATTGGCACGCTAAGGATTTTAGAAGCCATGCGGATTTTAGGATTAGAAAATAAAACACGATTTTATCAAGCCAGCACGAGCGAATTGTATGGCGAAGTCTTAGAAACCCCGCAAAATGAAAACACCCCCTTTAACCCACGAAGCCCCTATGCGGTCGCTAAAATGTATGCCTTTTACATCACCAAAAATTACAGAGAGGCTTATAATTTGTTTGCGGTTAATGGCATTCTTTTTAACCATGAGAGCAGGGTAAGGGGCGAAACTTTTGTCACTCGTAAAATCACACGAGCCACTAGCGCGATAGCGTATAACTTAACGGATTGCTTGTATTTAGGGAATTTAGACGCTAAAAGAGATTGGGGGCATGCCAAAGATTATGTGAAAATGATGCATTTGATGCTCCAAGCGCCCATCCCACAAGATTATGTGATCGCTACAGGAAAGACCACAAGCGTGCGCGATTTTGTGAAAATGAGCTTTGAATTTATCGGTATTGGTTTAGAATTCCAAAATACAGGGATTAAAGAAATCGGTTTGATTAAAAGCGTTGATGAAAAAAGAGCGAACGCTTTAAAATTAAACTTAAGCCATTTAAAAACGGGCCAAATCGTGGTGCGCATAGATGAGCGCTATTTCAGGCCTACTGAAGTGGATTTGCTTTTAGGCGATCCCACTAAGGCAGAAAAAGAGCTAGGCTGGGTTAGGGAATACGATTTAAAAGAGTTGGTTAAGGACATGTTAGAATACGATTTAAAAGAATGCCAGAAAAACCTTTACTTGCAAGATGGGGGTTATATTTTAAGGAATTTTTATGAATGAGATTGTTTTAATCACCGGCGCCTATGGCATGGTGGGGCAGAACACGGCGTTGTATTTTAAAAAAAATAGGCCTGATGTGGCGTTGCTCACCCCTAAAAAGAGCGAATTGTATTTGTTGGATAAAGACAACATTCAAGCTTATTTGAAAGAATACAAGCCTACAGGCATTATCCATTGCGCCGGGAGAGTGGGGGGCATTGTCGCTAACATGAACGATCTTTCAACTTACATGGTTGAGAATTTGCTGATGGGCTTGTACCTCTTTTCTAGCGCTTTGGATTTGGGCGTGAAAAAAGCCATTAATCTAGCGAGCTCTTGCGCTTATCCTAAATTCGCCCCTAACCCTTTAAAGGAAAGCGATTTGTTGAACGGCTCTTTAGAGCCAACGAACGAAGGCTACGCTTTAGCCAAACTCTCTGTGATGAAGTATTGCGAGTATGTGAGCGCTGAAAAGGGCGTTTTTTATAAAACCTTAGTGCCTTGCAACCTTTATGGCGAGTTTGACAAATTTGAAGAAAAAATAGCGCACATGATACCAGGGCTTATTTCTAGGATGCACACCGCTAAATTAAAAAATGAAAAAGAGTTTGCGATGTGGGGCGATGGCACGGCCAGAAGAGAGTATCTAAACGCTAAAGATTTAGCCAGGTTCATTTCTCTAGCTTATGACAATATCGCTTCAATCCCTAGCGTGATGAATGTCGGCTCTGGAGTGGATTACAGCATTGAAGAGTATTACGAAAAAGTCGCTCAAGTTTTAGACTATAAGGGCGTGTTTGTTAAAGATTTATCCAAACCAGTGGGCATGCAGCAAAAGCTTATGGATATTTCCAAACAAAAGGCTTTAAAATGGGAATTAGAAATCCCTTTAGAGCAAGGCATCAAAGAAGCTTATGAGTATTATTTGAAGCTTTTAGAGGTTTGAAATAAAATCCTTATAGGGTTAATAAAAACGCTCCGCTATTAAGCGCTAGCGGTAGTTGCGATATTGTGGTTATTTAGCTTCAAACAAACTTTGAGCCATTAAAAGGGGTTTGGTGTGTGCTTCGCTCTCAATCTCAAGCGCTTTTTTATCATCAATATCAAGCCCGCTTTTTTGTAACACCCACCATAAAACCCTCTCTATATTGCAAGTTTTCTCAAATCCCTTGAGTGTAGTGGACTTAGACTTAGCTTAAGCGGACTCTAAACCATTTTTAGGGCAGGCTTAAAACGATTAAAAAATGACGGCGTGTTAGCAAATCCTAGGCAATAATTCGCCTTCTGGCATCTCTAAGATCCTTTCAAAACCCCATGCGTTCTTTAAAACCACGCTAGGATAAGGGTTTTCAAACACTTCGCCAATCACGCAAGCGTTTTTAGCTTTTTCGTTAATTTTTAAAATTTCTAAGGCTTTAGGGGCGTCTTTTTGATGGAGCGCTAAAACAAATACCCCCTCATTGGCTAGCGCGTAGGGTTCTAGCCCTAAAATCTCACAAATCCCTTTCGTTTCTTCTTTTAAGGGGATTTTTTCTTCTTCTATAACGATTTTCACTCTAGAGCTGTTCGCCCATTCGTTCAATACGCTCGCTAACCCGCCCCTAGTCGCATCTCTTAAGGCATGGATTTTGAGATCGCTTAAAAATAGGGGTTTTAATAAGGGATAGAGCAGTTGGCAATCGCTTTCTAGATTCGTTTTAAGCTTGATTTCATGACGCATTGCAAACAGGCTTGCCCCATGATTGGCGATAGTGTCGCTTAGGATAATGGCTTGGCCTTGTTTTAAATGGCGCGAAGAAATCCCTGGCTTGATGGTTTTACCAATACAGGTTGTGTTGATAAAAAGCTTATCCACGCTCCCCTTTGGCACGACTTTAGTGTCTAGGGAGAGGAGTTTTAGGTTGGCTTTAAACAATTCTTTTTGTATGGATTGTAAAATTTGTTTTAAAAGAGAAATTTCTAAGCCTTCTTCTAAAATAAAACCCATATTCAAATACAAAGGTTTGCCCCCTTGCACGCTCACGTCATTCGCGCTCCCGCAAACGCAAAGCTTGCCTATATCGCCCCCATTAAAAATCAAGGGCGTGATGACAAAACTATCCGTGCTCACGCAATATTCCCCACTAGCTTCAAACTTGGGGGCGTCTTCATCAAACGCAACGATAAATTCTTTTAAATAGGGCATAAACACTCGCTCAATTAAAGCGTTTGTTTCTTTCCCCCCGTTCCCGCATGCTAGAGTTACGCTATCCATTTTTATCCTTTTTATCCTTTTTTAATGATTGTAGGGTTGAAATACGCCATTAAGGCTTGACCGACAGGGATACTGCTGTCGTTAGGGGGGAAATGCTTGTGGAAAAAATACTTCCTCTTTAGCCCCCTCAATCGTTTGGCTAATTGTTCGCATAATAATTGGTTGCAAAATACGCCTCCACTGCACACCACCACATGCTCTTTAAAAGGCGCAATTAAAGCACTAATGATTTCTACTAGGCTGTTAAAAAATTTCTTAGCGATGCGTTTGGGCTCTAAAACGCCCAAATCCTTTTCAAACGCTTGATAAAAATCTTTTAAACACACCACGCTGTTTTTGATTTTAAAAGGGTAAAAGGCGATCTCATCGCTTTGTAAGGCCAGATTTTCTAAAACCTGCCCGCTCTCTGCTTCAAAACTAATCGTTCCCACTAGACCCAAACTAAACGCTACTATATCAAACAAACGCCCTATGGAATTGGTGGCTATGCTTTGAATTTTTTTGTCATGCATTTGCTGGAAAATTTCTAATTCCTCTTCTTTAAAATGTTTTTGAACGCGCTTTAAAAGCTTGTTGAGTTGGTGTTTTAAAGCCATTTCTAAAACCAGGCGTTTAGGCTCTTTAATCGCTTTTTGCCCCCCTAAAAGCAGAAATTCTTCAAACCTGGCGGTTTCTTCAATGCGTTCCAAATCCCCCACAAAACACTCCGCCCCATAAATCTTATTTTCATAAGCCCCACTCCCATCCCAGACAATACCTATAAAAGGGTTGTTTAAATGCGGATCTTGTAACAACGCGTCTAAAACGCTCGCTAAAAAGTGGGCATGGTGGTGCTGGACTTGCAACAAGGGCGTATTAAAATCAAAAGCCATTTTAGTGGTGGTGTAATTTTTATGCTTATCGCAAGCTAAGAGCGTGGGTTTAAAATCATAGGTTTTTAAGAAAAAATCCAAAGTTTCTTTAAAGTGTTTTTCATTTTCTAAAACGCTCAAATCCCCGCAAAAAGGCGAGAGTAAAAGAATGGAAGTTTCGCTATCCAATAAGCTAAAATGCCCTTTTTGCTCCGCTCCAAGCGCTAAAATCTTTTTTGGCGAACCATTAGAGCGTTTAGGCAAAGTGAGGTAAAGGGGGGCAAACCCCCTAGCCAAACGCATGGGGCGGATGGTATGATCCACACGCTGTGCGATACTATCATCAATCCTGTGGATGATAGCACGGTTGTGCGTGAGCTTAAAATCAAAAATGAAACTCAAGGAATCAATCTCAGCCTCATTACTCGCTAAAGGGAGGGAGCTGAAATTCGCGCTCGTGAACACAATAGGGAAATCCAATAAATCCAGTAATAAAGCATGCAAAGGGGTATAGGGCAAGATAACGCCATAAAAGGGGGAGTTTTTAGCGATATTGGGGGCTAATTGCGTATCCGGTTTTTTACGCGCTAAAAGAATGGGGGCGCTTGCAGAATTTAGGCTTTCGCATTCTAACGCGTTCAAAAACGCATGCTGTTTGGCTGTGTTCAAATCTTTAAACATGAGCGCGAAAGGCTTTAGGGGGCGGTTTTTTAAAAGCCGTAATCTTTCTATGGTTTGAACATTCCTCGCATCGCACACTAAAGCAAAGCCTCCCAAACCTTTAAGAGCGATGATTTTACCCTTTTGAATGTCTTTAGCGCATTCTAAAAGAGCGTCATCGTTTTTGAATCGCTTGTAATTGAGCGCGATACCGCACTTTTTGCAGCTGATGCCTTGAATGTGGAAGCGCTTATTGGTGGGGTCTTGATAAACGAATGCGCAAAACCCGCAGAGTTTGAAAGGTTTTAGGGCGGAGTTTTCTCTGTCATAGGGCATGGCGTTTAAAAGGCTGTATCTCGCCCCACACTTCGCGCAAGAATTGAAAGCGTAATGAAAATAGGGGGAGTTTTTATCTCTGATTTCGCGCAAGCAATCCTCACACACGCCTAAATCTTTAGGGATTTGACTGAGCAAATTTAAGGGGTGGTTCTTGCTTTCTAAAATCCTAAAATCATTGAAATGAAGCGCCTTATCATAAGGGCTAATAATGATTTTCTCCACCAACGCTAAAGGGGGCAATCCGTTTTTTAGGGCGTTTAAAAAAGACTCTGTTTTATGAGCGGGCAAGATGATTTCTAAAGCCGCTTGGGCGTTACGCACAAAGCCTACAAGCTCTAATTTTTGAGCCAGGGTATAAATAAAAGGGCGCATGCCCACGCCTTGAACCACGCCAAAAAGCGTGATTTTGTTCAATAAAGTTGCATCGTTACACAATGCAAACTCCCATGCTGTTTGATTAAGGTATTGCAATCAATTCCTATCACTTCTAAGGGCGTGTGTTGTTTTAAGGTTTCTAAAATGAGTGCGTCTTTAGGGTCGTTGTAAGTGGGCACGATTAAAGCGTTATTGCACAATAAAAAATTCACATAAGTCGCCGGCAAGCGTTGTTGGTTTTCATCATAAATGGCTTTGGGGATTTCTAGGGGGATGAGTTTATAAGGCGTGCCATCTAGTTTTTTAAAGGTTTTTAATTCTTCTTGCATTTTTTTTAAGGCTGTGTAATGCTCATCGTTTTCATCTTCGCATGCGCTATAAACAATGGTGTCTTTATCCAAAAAACGAGCGAGCGTGTCGGTATGGCTAT
>NZ_AKHP02000018.1:0-10519 GCF_000296015.2 Helicobacter pylori FD535 | reverse complement strand
GGGAGCCGCTGCTGCAGGTGGAAGGGTCAGCACTGCGACTAGCTCTCAAGGTTTGGCGTTAATGGTAGAGGTTTTATACCAGGCTTCTGGCATGCGTTTGCCTATCGTTTTGAATTTAGTCAATCGCGCTTTAGCAGCCCCTTTGAATATCCATGGCGATCATTCTGATATGTATTTGAGTAGGGATTCTGGCTGGATAAGTTTATGCACATGCAACCCCCAAGAAGCTTATGATTTCACTTTAATGGCGTTTAGAATCGCGGAGCATCAAAAGGTACGCGTGCCTACTATTGTCAATCAAGACGGGTTTTTATGCTCACACACCGTGCAGAATGTCCGTCCTTTGAGCGATGCAGTGGCTTATCAATTCGTAGGCGAATACCAAACCAAGCATTCGCTTTTGGATTTTGATAAACCGGTAAGCTATGGCGCGCAAGCCGAAGAAGAATGGCATTATGAGCATAAAGCCCAACTCCACCATGCGATCATGGGCGCGTCTTCTGTGATTGAAGAAGTGTTCAATGATTTCGCTAAACTCACCGGCAGGCAATACCATTCGACGAAAACTTTCCAGCTAGAAGACGCTGAAATCGCTATCTTTGCGTTAGGCACTACTTATGAATCAGCGATCGTAGCGGCTAAAGAAATGCGTAAAAAAGGCATTAAGGCCGGCGTGGCTACCATCCATTCCTTACGCCCCTTCCCTTATGAAAGATTAGGGCAGGATTTGAAAAACCTTAAAGCTTTAGCGATTTTAGACAAGAGCTCTCCAGCGGGCGCTATGGGGGCGATGTTTAATGAAGTAACGAGCGCAGTGTATCAAACGCAAGGGACTAAACACC
Organism: Helicobacter pylori FD535; assembly: GCF_000296015.2. GTDB lineage: Bacteria > Campylobacterota > Campylobacteria > Campylobacterales > Helicobacteraceae > Helicobacter > Helicobacter pylori_CT. The sequence goes on along the minus strand of NZ_AKHP02000018.1, from coordinate 9,677 downwards.
CTGTGGTGTCTAACTATATCTATGGTTTAGGCGAAAGGGATATGACAATCGCGCATTTATGCGGAATTTTTGAAGAAATCAATGAAGACGCTCTTAAAGGCACGCTCACGCACCCTACCCAACAATTCGTAGGCTTGCACGGCCCTAAAATGAGCTTTTTTTAAAAAGGAAATATCATGGTAAAAGAAGTCAAAACACTCAAAGGTTTTAGCCAAAGCGCTGAAAAATTTCAAGGCTCGCACTTGCTTTGTCCGGGTTGTGGGCATGGCATTATTGTGCGCGAAGTGTTAAACGCTGTAGATGGGCCTATTGTTTTAGGCAATTCTACCGGTTGTTTAGAAGTATGCTCGGCAGTGTATCCGCACACTTCATGGGATGTGCCTTGGATCCATATTGGTTTTGAAAACGGCTCTACGGCGATTTCAGGGGTGGAAGCGATGTATAAAGCGTTAGTGAATAAGGGCCGCTATCAAGGTCAAAAACCAAAATTTGTGGCGTTTGGGGGCGATGGGGCTAGTTATGATATTGGTCTTCAATTCATCAGCGGTTGCATGGAAAGAGGGCATGACATGACTTACATTTGCCTGGATAATGAAAACTACGCCAATACCGGCGGTCAAAGAAGCGGCTCTACGCCGTTAGGGGCTAGCACTTCTACCACGCCAGCGGGATCGGTTAGCTTTGGTAAAAAAGAAAAGAAAAAAGACATCGTCAATATCATGGCAAGCCATGGGGTCCCTTATGTGGCGCAGCTCTCGCCTAACAAATGGAAAGACATGAACAAAAAGATTAAAACCGCGCTAGACACTGAAGGGCCTTGCTTTATTAACGCTCTTAGCCCATGCACGACTGAATGGAAATTTGAATCCAATAAAACCATTGAATTAGCGGATATGGCTGTGGATAGCTTGATGTTCCCCTTATTTGAAATCTTTAATGGCAGGGAATTGAAAATCACTTACCGCCCAAGAAATATCATTCCTGTAAGGGATTATTTAGGGGCCCAAAAGCGCTTCAAACACCTTTTCAAAAAAGAAAACGAACACATTATTGAAGAATTGCAAAAAGATGTGAATGAGCGTTGGGAATACTTGCAACGCAGAGAAGAAGCTAAAGTATAACCCTTCCATTAGATCAAGGCGCTTTGTTGCGTCTTGTGTGGTTTTCTCTCTTGACTTTTTAAACCCCTTTAAAGTAACATAAATCCCATTTTGATTGTAAGGATTGCCGGTGTTAGAACGCTATGCGAATGAAGAAATGAAAGTCCTATGGAATGAGCAAACCAAGTTTGAAACCTATTTAGAAGTGGAAAAAGCTGTCGTTAGGGCGTGGAACAAGCTTGGGCAAATCCAAGATAGCGATTGTGAAAAAATCTGCTCAAAAGCGGCATTCAACCTTGAGCGCATCAAAGAAATTGAAAAAACCACTAAGCATGATTTAATCGCTTTCACCACTTGCGTGGCTGAAAGCTTGGGCGAAGAATCGCGCTTTTTTCATTATGGGATCACTTCTAGCGATTGCATTGATACGGCTATGGCGTTATTGATGACAAAAAGCTTAAAACTCATTCAAAAAGGCGTTAAAAACCTCTATGAAACCCTTAAAAACAGGGCTTTAGAGCATAAAGACACGCTGATGGTGGGCAGAAGCCATGGGGTGTTTGGCGAACCCATTACTTTTGGCTTAGTGTTAGCCCTTTTTGCCGATGAAATCAAACGGCATTTAAAAGCCTTAGATTTAACGATGGAATTTATCAGCGTGGGAGCAATCAGTGGGGCTATGGGGAATTTTGCGCACGCCCCCTTAGAATTAGAAGAATTAGCGTGCCAATTTTTAGGCTTAAAAACCGCCAATATCAATAATCAAGTCATTCAACGAGACCGCTACGCTAGGCTTGCATGCGATCTGGCTCTTTTAGCGAGCAGTTGTGAAAAAATCGCTGTCAATATCCGCCATTTGCAACGCAGTGAAGTCTATGAAGTGGAAGAAGCTTTTTCAACAGGGCAAAAAGGAAGCTCTGCGATGCCTCACAAAAGAAACCCCATATTGAGCGAGAATATCACCGGGCTTTGCAGGGTGATTCGCTCTTTTACGACCCCTATGCTAGAAAATGTCGCCTTATGGCATGAAAGGGACATGAGCCATAGCTCTGTGGAGCGTTTTGCCTTGCCCGATCTGTTTATCACGAGCGATTTTATGCTCAGCCGCCTAAATAGCGTGATTGAAAATTTGGTGGTTTATCCTAAAAACATGCTTAAAAATTTAGCTTTGAGTGGGGGGCTAGTCTTTTCGCAACGGGTGTTATTGGAATTGCCTAAAAAAGGTTTGAGCAGAGAAGAAAGCTATTCAATCGTGCAAGAAAATGCGATGAAAATATGGGAAATTTTGCAACAAGGCGCTTTTAAAAACGCTGATGAAAATCTGTTTTTAAACGCCCTGCTCAACGATGAACGCTTGAAAAAATATTTGAGCGAAGATGAAATCAAAGCATGTTTTGATTACGGGTATTACACTAAAAATGTGGGGGCGATTTTTAAAAGGGTGTTTGAATAAGGCGCGTTTTTACAAAAACAAAACGATAAAATAAGCGATAAAAAATTGAAGTTTTAAATTAAGGGGTTTTTTGAAACGAGCGTTATGTTTAATTTTAGGGCTTTTTTGCACGCTTAATGCAGAGGGTTTTAAAGATGTTTTGACTAAAGGGGATTACACTTTTTTTAATAAAAAAGTGGTTTCGCCCATCAAACGCTATGCGGATAGATCGGCGTTTTATCTGGGGCTTGGGTATCAATTAGGGAGCATTCAGCACAACTACAGCAACTTGAATTTATTCCAACAATTCAATAAGAGCCAAATCGTTTTTAGCGATGGCTTAAGCCCTGTTTTTAAAAATTCGTATGTGTCTAATGGTCTTGGCGTGCAAGCGGGCTATAAATGGGTGGGCAAGCATGAAGAAACGAAGTGGTTTGGCTTCAGGTGGGGGCTATTTTATGATTTGAGCGCTTCTCTTTATGGTCTAAAAGAATCGCAATCTGTCATCATTTCCACTTACGGCTCTTATATGGATTTATTATTTAACGCTTATAACGGGGATAAGTTTTTTGCCGGGTTCAATCTGGGGATTGCTTTTGCTGGAGTGTATGACAAAGTGAGCGATGAATTGTTGTATCAAACGCTTCTTCAAGACACTTTTGGCGGGAAAGTGAATCCAAATGGCTTCCAGTTTTTGGTGGATTTAGGGGTTCGTTTAGGGAATGAGCATAACCAATTTGGCTTTGGGATTAAAATCCCTACTTATTATTTTAACCATTATTATTCCATGAATAACATTAGCAATAATAGTGGAGATGTCCTCAAAGTTTTACGATTTTTAGAATACGGGATCAACAGCTTGTTATACCAAGTTGATTTCAGGCACAATTACTCGGTTTATTTCAACTACACTTATAGTTTTTAAAGCGTTCTTAATTGAGCGATTTCGTCTCTCAAGCGCACCGCTTCTTCAAAATCCAAATTTTTCGCGCATTCTCGCATTTTTTTATCCAATTCTTTAATGATTTTTTCCCTTTCACTTTTAGGCATTTTGTCCTTTTTTAAGGCTTTAGCGATTCTAATCTCATCGTCTCTTAATTTCAATTCCTCTTCTAAAGTGCGAGTAACGGTTTTGGGGGTGATATTATGAATTTTATTAAACTCTTCTTGCTTAGCGCGCCTGTAACTAGTGATCTCAAAGGCTTTTTGCATGCTTTGAGTGATCTTTTTAGCGTATAGTAAAACCTTACCATTAGCGTTTCTAGCGGCTCGCCCCATGGTTTGAATGAGGCTTGTTTCACTCCTTAAAAACCCTTCTTTATCCGCATCCATGATCGCCACTAAAGAGACTTCAGGCAAATCCAACCCCTCTCTTAAAAGATTGATCCCTATTAAAATATCAAATTCTTTAAGCCTTAAAGAGCGGATGATGTGATTTCTTTCAATCGCATCAATTTCACTATGCATGTAACGCACCTTCAAGCCCCATTCAGCATAATATTTGCACAATTCTTCTGCCATTTTTTTAGTGAGCGTGGTGATGAGCACCCTTTCATCTCTGGCCACCACTAACTTGATTTCATCAAACAAATCCTGGACTTGCTTATCGCTGTCTCGCACTTCAAATTTAGGGTCTAAAAGCCCTGTAGGGCGAATGATTTGCTCAGCGACATTCTTTTTGGAAAGCTCTAATTCTAGCTTATTGGGCGTAGCGGACACAAAAAGGAACTGGCAATTTTTATGGATAAATTCATCAAATTTTAAAGGGCGGTTGTCTAAAGCGCTAGGCAATCTAAAACCATATTCCACTAAAACGCTTTTCCTGCTCATATCCCCTGCATACATCCCCCCAAACTGCGGCAAACTCACATGGCTTTCATCTACAATGACTAAAAACTCCCGCTCAAATATCCCCAAATAATCAAACAAACAAAAAGGCGTTTCGTTAGGGGCTTTACCTGTAAAATGGCGTGCGTAATTTTCAATGCCCTTACACACACCGGTTGCGCTAATCATTTCTAAATCATGCTCGGTGCGTTGTTTGAGGCGGTTGTATTCAAGCATTTTATCCTGCTCTTTAAAAAATTTCAACCTTAGAGCGAGTTCATCTTCAATGCTTTTAATGGCTAAGTTCAACCTCTCACTCCCCACCGCAAACTGACTGGCCGCATAAAGCATGACAGAATCCAATCGCTTGATTTCATTTTTTTCTAAAGCGTCAAAGACGGCAATCCTTTCTATCTCATCGCCAAAAAATTCAATCCTAATAAATTCAGCGTCATTATAAGCGGGGAAAATATCCACGCATTCCCCGGTCGCTCTGAAGCTCCCCCTATCAAACACCACTTCATTACGGCTATAACCCATTTCTACCAGCTTGAGTAAAAAGCTCTTATAAGCGCGCTTCTCGCCCACTTTGATCTTTTCCATGACTTTTAAATACTCTTCAGGGTTACCCAAACCATAATTAGCCGAAACGCTCGCTATCACAATCACATCATCATAACCCAAAAGCGAGGTGGTCGCGCTCAATCTTAAACGCTCTAAATCATCGTTAATAGAGCTGTCTTTTTCAATGAATAAATCCCTTCTAGGGATATAGCTTTCAGGCTGGTAGTAATCAAAGTGGGAGATAAAATACTCCACCCTATTATGCGGGAAAAACGCCTTAAATTCGCTATAGAGCTGCGCGCATAAGGTCTTATTATGGCTCATGATCAAAGCGGGTTTATTGGTTTGAGCGATGATATTGGCCATCGTATAAGTCTTACCGCTCCCTGTAACCCCCACTAAAGTTTGATAATGGTTGTTATTTTTTAAGCTTTTCGTTAAGGCTTCTATGGCTTGGGGTTGATCGCCTGCTGGTGGATAAGGGCTTTTTAAATCAAATAAAGGCATCTTTAAAACTCGCATTTTTTAGAGGTATTATAGTGGTTTTTTAACACGCTTTATTCAATCTCAAAAAAATCAATGTTTTGATAATGATCGGTCTTTTTCGCTTCGGTGATCTCGCTTGTAGCTTGTTGCTTTTCTTGCGTGATATTGTTTAAAACTTCTTGCTTATTGGTGTTAATTTGATTTGTAGCGCTCTCTTTGGCTTCGTTAATGTTCGTTATCGCTTGCGTTTGTTTTTCGGTTATTTCATTGTTAGCGTTCGTTTTCGCTTGCGTTAGCGCTTCAAGGCTTGCGGTCTTATCAGCGTTTATTTGCGTTGTAGCGTTATCTCTCGCTTGGTTTAAAAAGAGTTGGTAGCTCGTTAAAAGCTTGGTAGCGGTTTCTATAATCTGATTTTCTAGCTTTTTAATCTCGCTTTTGATGTTCTCGGTGTTAGCGTTTAGTGTGTTGGTTACTTCTTGCTCGTTGCTTTTCATGCTCGTATTGAAAGAATCAAAAAAGCCCTCGTATTCTTTCATTTTATTTTTCAAGCGCTCGCCGGCGTTACTAAGCCATTCAATGGAGTTTCTTAAACTGCTGTCAATCTCGTTGGCGTTTTTAAAAAAATCCAAACTCAAAAGCACTTCTAAAATCCTAACGATGCCCTTAAGGCTTAATTCTACTTGCTCGGTAAAAAGAGTATTAGAATTTAGCGCGCTTTGTAATTGCTTTAAAAGTTCGTTAGTGATTTCTTTGACCTGTGGTTGCTCAGCGATCTCTAAAGCGCTGTTAGGGAGATTAGGGTAATTCATCTTATTCTTACTCCTTGACTGGTTAAAATTTTTGTTTTATCATTTCAAAATACATTAGCTTTATCAAATATGTCTAGCGCTCAGCTCATAACTGATGTTCAATTGCTATTCTGAGATTTTGCTAATGTTTTTTTATAAATTAAACTATCCTTATAATTTCCTCTTGCCTTATACATTGTTTTTAGCATTAGTTTTTAACCTTTCATAAGCGTTAAACTTCTTTTCTAACTTTGGCAATAGATCAAGTAATTCCCTGCTCTCCTTACTGCTTCTACCGCTTTCAATGCCGTATTTAATGAAATCAAACACATTGATTTGACTAATAGGCTTACTCGTTCCTGTAAAAATATCGGCTGCGTTTTCTATCATTCGGTCTTTAGCTTTTACTAAAAACTCGTAAAACTGCGCGCTAGGGTTTTCAAGGCGCAAAAAGCGCGCGAAAGAACTCCCTAATAATTCGCTTATCACGCTGTGGTAAGCGTCCTTGTTTTCTTTAATGAAAGCATTCATGCCGTTTTCATCTGTGCTATTGACTAAGTAGTCAATATCATGCGCCAACTTGCTGAAATTATCGGCTCTGTTACCGCTTTCAAGCATTTTAGCGCTAGTGTCTAGCGCATCGGTTAGATAAGGTGAAATCGTGAAATTTTTAATCGTGGTGTCGTTATTGAGATTGTGAAAATTCGCGCTGTTATTAGCAAACATTTCCTTAAACGCTTTAAATTGCTCTCTGTCTAGGTTTTTATAAGCGTTATCAAACACTTCTAAAAAGCTGTTATTAGGGGTGTTTCTGGCGTAATGACTCAAAAGGGCTAGGTTAGCGTTTTCTACTTGGGTATGACTTGGGATTTTAGCGTCTTTCTCTAACGCTCTTGCAACCTGATTGGCTAAATTCTCCACGCTGTCGCTTTCAAATTGAGGCGGTAAATGTTTCAATTTGTCGTTATAACTGCTCATCGCGCTTAAAAGCGTATCGCTAAAGCTGTTGGCTCGGTTTTCGTTAGATTTGCTCGCTAATTTAAAAATCTCTTTGTCGTTTAATTCCTGCTCTGGCATTCTAACTAAAAGCTCATCAGGCTTCAATTCAATGTTAAAATTTTCCTTAATCGCTTGTTCGTATTTTTTTCGGCTCTCTGCGTTAAAGTTTAGCATGCCTTGTATCCTGTGGTTTCCTGCGATAACTTGCCCGTCTCTTAAGATAATGGGCAAATCATCAAAACCCCCGCGCCCTATAATCAATTTAGGATTAAAGCGCTCGGCTATCTCTTCTACTTTCTTGCTATCCACTGCGGTGCGTGTTTGCGTGCCCGTGTTTTTGAAATTGGGCTTTAAATCGCTCTTATTGACGATCACAAACTTTAAGGGGTGTATTTCATCATCGTTTAAGCTAACGCTCGTTTTAGGGGCGTTTTCTAGCTCTTTATAGGGTATATTTTCACTTTTCTTAATTTCTCTGTCTAATTCGCTTTTACCTAGCGTGGCGTTTTTTTGCGCTCTGATTTTATCTCTCAATTCGGCTCTTTCTTGATCTTTAATCTTTTGGGCGTGTTGTTTTTCTGCTTTAGCTAATCTTTCGCTTTCTAGTTTCTTCTGCTTCTCTAGTTGGCTTTTTTCTAATACAGATAAGGGCGGTTCTTGACTCGTTAAGCTTTCTTTAGTAAAATTGTTTTCATTAAGGTTTGAGATGCTATAGTTGATGCCATCTCTGTAATCGTTAGAGAGTGTCCCATTGGTCTCTAACTCCCTTAAAACCTTATCATCTCTTTCAAAACTTGTAATCATATAATGATTTTTTAAAGGCGTATTTCCTTTTTGACTACTTAAACCTACTTCAATATCATTATATCTTATGGTCGCATGCCCAATATAATCATCATCTTTAATACCTTTCTCTATCACTTCCGGTATTTGTTTTAATAATTCGTTAGTCCTTTCTTTGATTTGCTCTGCATTTAATCCTAACCTTGTGTATTGTTTTTCTCTCTTTTCTAAGATGTGCGCTAATCCGTAGCCATCTTTGCCATCCTTGCCCCACACAAAATCAATCCCTCCTAAATCGTCCCTGAACGCTGCGCCTGCGACTTGTCCGTTTTTCTCTTGTAATAATTTCTCTAACGCTTCTTTTGGCTTTAAAACAAACTCGGGGTAATTTGTGCCAAACTCTTTAAGGGGCGTTATAGCGTCTTGTAATTTGCGGAGTTTTTCGGCGTTGGCTTGTTCGCTTAAAGGCGCTTGATTTTTTAGCGTGTTTGTGGTAGGATTAGGTTCAGTGAGTTTAGAGGGTTCCAACCCTACCTCTTGTAATTGGGCTATAGGGCGGAATGGTAGCCCACTCTCACTATTATAAATTTCATAACTGCTTATTACCCACTTATTCTCTAGCTTTTGATTATCCCACTTATCATTAAGTCCCACTCGCATATGCTTGTATTCAATAGCTATTCTGCCGTTATTATCAACCTTAACGCCTTTTTCTATAATCTCAGGGATTGATTTAACAACATTTAGGGCGTATTCTTTAGCTTCTCTTTGGTTTAAGCCTTTGCTTAAGGCTTGATCTTCTCGGCGTTCTAAGATGTGCGCTAATCCGTAGCCATCTTTGCCATCCTTGCCCCACACAAAATCAATCCCTCCTAAATCGTCCCTGAACGCTGCGCCTGCGACTTGTCCGTTTTTCTCTTGTAATAATTTCTCTAACGCTTCTTTTGGCTTTAAAACAAACTCGGGGTAATTTGTGCCAAACTCTTTAAGGGGCGTTATAGCGTCTTGTAACTTCGCAAGCTTTTCGGCTTTGGCTTGTTCTAAAGGGCTTAAATTTTTAGCTTCTTGTGTGGTTTTGTTATGTAATTCTGTATTTTTTGATAAATCCTCTTGACTTTTTAGGGGTTTTTGTGTAGGATTCTCTGTAGCACCACTATAGGAACTCAACCTATGGCACACCTTCGCATCAGCGTTGAGTGAGGTGCTTGAAAATTCTTTATAAACTTCATTATTTTTATAACTCCCATTGTTCTTGAACATTGTTTTTAAAACTAATTCATTTTTCTTATTGATCGCTTGCTCTACCACTACCGCATAGCCATTAACTTGTTTAAACGCCGTTATAGCTTCTTGATCGTATTTGTCTAAAGTTCTAAGAATTGCATCGGCGTTATTAACGATATATCTATAATTAGCTATATCTTCGTAAGTAATAGGGATTTCTCCATTCCTAACATTAACAGAATTAACGCCATGCCTTTTGAGTATATGAGCGATAGCATCATGATCTAAACTCGCTCTTATGTTTTTAGGGTGTTTAAAGTTAGCGTCAGCTAAAAGTTCTAATTCTTTGTTAGAGGCTTTTTCTATAATCATTTTCTTGTTGTTTTTGTGTAGAAATTCAACAATTTCAGGGTTTAGGTTATTAGTTCCAAAAGTGATCGCATCTCTCCCGCTTGTAGGGATTTCTGCGTTATT
>NZ_AKHP02000019.1:0-86775 GCF_000296015.2 Helicobacter pylori FD535 | reverse complement strand
AAATAAAACACATCATTAAATAAAACACATCATTAAATAAAACACATCATTAAATAAAACGCATCATTAACCATTGATTGAATACCGCTAGATACAACACCGAATGTCATCTTTTTTTCAAAAAGGGGTAGAAATGGCATTCATTCAATCAATCATCCAATCATCCAATCATCCAATCATCCAATCATCCAATCATCCAATCATCCAATCATCCAATCATCCAATCATCCAATCAAGCAACGCTACCCTATTGTTGTAACTTTTACAATAACTTTTACAATAACTTTTACCAAAACCGACTTAAAAATCCCCTCCTTTTTATTATTCCCCTTTCCATTAACCCGCACCGCAACATTTTTGAACCATTTGATTCGATAAGCCCCATTTTTAAATCAGTGGGGCTTACAGAGTTAAATTCAAAGGAGAAGGTGATGGCAAAAGTAGAAGTAGAGTTAAAAAAACTCCATCAAATTTTAGTGGATAGTGAATTTTTTTACCAAGTTCCCGATTACCAACGCCCTTATGTGTGGGATAAAGATCATTTAGGGGCTTTGATTGATGATTTGGTGGGCAGCTATACCAACAACAGAGAAGACGAGTATTTTTGCGGCTCTATTGTGATCGCTGAAAATCAAAAAGATAAAAGATGGGATGTTGTGGATGGCCAACAAACGCTTAACGAGTTTTATCATTCTGGCTTGCACGATTTTAAGGCTTTATAAAGATAGTCTTGGGCAAAAATCTAAAGCTTTTATTAAAGAGAGTATTTATGACAGACACGATAAAGAAAAAGAGCGTCTGAAGTTTTTAACCACTCAAAATTACAATAGCATTTTTGAAAACACGGTGTTAAACCATTTGGAGTTTGAAGACAACATTAAAAAGAGCGAGTTGAATAAGAAATTTGAAGAAAACACTTATTTGCGTAACGCTTATTATTTCAAGGAGCTGTTGAATGAGAGCATGAAAAATGGTTCAATAATCGGTATTGATGATTTTGTCAAGTGGTTTTATGAACACATTGCTTTGACCAGGATCATTTGTTTTGAGCAAGACAGCGCGATGCAAATCTTTCAAGTGTTAAACGACAGAGGCCAACCCTTAAGCCCCATTGATATTTTAAAATCCAGTTTGATGCAAGAAATCAAACAAGATAGTGAAAAGCGTAAGGTTTTTATAACCACTTGGGACAAATTGGTTGAAGCTTGCAAGAGCGTTGAAGGCATAAATATTGATTTGGAAGACTTTTTTAACATGTATTTGGAATACGCTGATCCTAGCACTTCTAAAAAGAGAGCCGATAAGGGATTAAAAAAGGTGTTCAAAGATAGCAAAAAAGACGCTTGCGGGTTCATCTATGAGATCAGCGAGTTCATGAAAGCCTATACCGCATTGCTAAAAAAACAAGACCGATACATCTATTTATTGAGGTATCTCCCCTCTAGGTATTGGGCTAGTATTTTAACGACCGCCCTTTATGTCAAATACCCTGATTTTGACGCTTTGAAAAAGCTTTTAGTGTCTTACTATTACCAAACTTGGATTGCAGGAGGCACGATCATGCGCATCAAACAAACCAGTATCAACATTATCAAAAACGTTAAAAACAATAAAGGCATTGAAACCATCAAAGAGCTTGTATTGCATAACATAGACTCTTATAACACCTTTAACCAATACTTTTATAACTTATGGGAGAGCTCTTCTGTTTATCCTAGCAAATGGGTGCGTCCTGTCTTAGCCCTAGCTAATTATTTCATGGCAGATGAAGAGAAACCCCATTTTATCGTTATGGATGCCGAAACCCAAGTGGAGCATATTTTGCCCCAAAACCCCAAAAGAGGCAGTCAATGGAACGCGGATTTTAACAAAGAAAAAAGAGAAGAATGGGTGAATAGGATCGCAAATTTAACCCTTTTAAAGCGTAAAAAGAACGCGAAAGCTTTAAACATGGATTTTGATGAAAAAAGAAAAATTTATGGTGGCAAAGACACAAGCAAAGCGATTAGCTGTTATGACATCACTAAAGAATTGTATAGCGATTATAGGAAGTGGAATGAGAAGTCCCTCCAAGAGCGATACAAATTTTTGTATGAAATTATCACGCCCGTTTTGCACATAGAAGGGCAAGAAGAGGAATATGAAGAGGAAGATGAAGATGATTTTGATCTAGAATGATTACAGATCGCTAAGCATCAAAATAACAAAGGAGTGATCAATGCCTAAAAAAGAGCTATTAAAGATGTCAAAGAAAAGGATTTTTAAAGACTTCTTCAAAGAAGTCCAACAACACCGCCCCATTGTTTTCTATACGGATAATGATTGTGATGGCATGTTAGCTGGCAGCGTTTTAATGTCTGTGTGTTACAGATTGGGTATTAAAGATTTCTTTTTCTTTAGCCCATTAAGGAATGCGCATGGCTATGGTTTCACTGATCTAGCGATAAATGATTTATTGTCCCAACCTTGCATCTTTAACCCTAAAACCAACCAATTAGTCCGCTTGGATTGCATTAAAAACCAATTCCAAAAAGACCCCTTATTGTTTAGCGCTGATTTGGGGGCGGATTTGGCCGCTGATACACAATTGCAAGAAATCTTATTAGAGCGTTTTGAACAATGCATCATCACAGACCACCATAAGAGTTTTGAAGTTGATTGGATTGATGAAAATAAAACCGCCTACATTAACCTGAATGATGAAAAAGACGCTAACTATTATAGCGGGGCTTTCACAAGCGCTTTAGTGTTTAGTCAAATCTTTCAAATACAAACCACTCCTTTAGAAAAAGAATTGATCGCTATCACGCTTTTAAGCGATCCGCGTTTAAGCGTATTTAATGTTAAGGAATTCAAAAGATACAACGACATTAAAAAGAAAATGGTGAAAGAGAACGAAGAAAGCGCTCAAATTTTTTCTTATAACAAAATATTAGTGGCCATTTTAGATGAAAGCTGCTCTGTTAAATGGGGTATCAGCGGTTTAGTGGCTAATAACTTTTTAAAAAAATACCCTTCCAATCGCTCACTTTGTATCTATAAAGACAATAAAGACGGGTATAGCGGTAGCGCTAGAGGTGATGGGGATTTTTTAAGCCAGATTAAAACCATTCCTTTAATACAAGCTGGCGGGCATGAGGAAGCTTTTGGGTTGAGCTTTGCAAAAGAGGATTTTGAAAAAGTGGCAAAAAGCTTACAAGCCTTATAAAGTCAAATAACGCTAAGGATGGATTTTAAAAAAAGGACTTGACATGTTAATAGATTATGATTTTTTATTGTTATTGAACGATGAGAGCGGGAAGCCAACCAGATACTACTATTTGTTACAAGATTTTGAAAAGGATTTTGTGGCTGGAGAAGTGGCTCAAAATAGAGCGAAGCGATTCGTTAAGGAGATTATTGGGAGCGAGAAAGCCTCCAAAACTAAAAACAGCGCCATTGAAGTTTCTAACACGAAAGCTTCTGCTATTGAGGACGAAACAATTGGAAATAGCGATCTTAAAAAGGTGTGTGAGAAAATCAAAAGCGGGCTACCCTTTGGGATCATCTCAGCCTTTAAACCCTTTAAAGACGCTTTTTACAGAGATTTCAATGATGATGAGCAAAAATTACTGATAGGGGCGGCTAAAAGCGGTTGCATTCAATCTGGCGCTGATAGATTGGCTCAGTTAAGAACGCGCTTGCTCTATTGGCAGGACAAATCGGTTAAAGTGGATTGGGATAAACCCATTGGGATTAAGGACTTCTTTAAAGGCAACAATTACCTTTATAGGAGGTTTTGTTTTTTATTGGGGGAGCATTTTATGGACAGATTTTTAAAGAATAACGCTAAGGCGAGCGTGAAAGACTTTATGTCTAGTAAGGAGTTTGTCGCTAAATACCGATACACCCCCAAGCAAAATACAGAAAGAGCGGAAAAGTTACAATCGTATTTAGAGAATAAGCGTGATTTTATAGGGTTTGTTCAAACGCTTAACTCTTTAAAAGACAGCCCGCAAGATCCTTTTTTACCCCATGAAGAAACGAGCTTTTTGGTGTTCGCTAATGAATCTACTATCGTATTTAATTTAAGGGATTATTTATTGGTGCTAGCACAAATATTCAACCAACAAGCGATCTGTTATTGTGGAAGCAAAGGCTCTATAGAATTGATCAACGCTTCACCGGGTGAGGACTTTAACAAGACACAAGACAGCTTTTCAGACATCAAATTCTCAACACCCAATCAATTAGAACAATCCCTCAACGCTCTTAAAAACAAACTAGCCGTATTCTTTTCAAAACACCCTGATACACATAACGGCATGGAGTTTAATGAAATCGCTAAAACTCAAATAGAAGCGCTTTATATGCCACAATCTGACGGTGGTTTTGATGATTTTCGCGAACATCTTGAAGATAGCGTTAAAAGCTTTATCAGAGCGAAACAAAATCGTGGTTTTCCCAAAATCTTTGATGTTGCAGACATAGAACAAGAAGAGAGGGAAGTCATTGAATGGCGAGAAAAAGAGAAAGCGTCAAAACAAAGCTATAAACAAAACCTTCAAATCCACAAAATCGCTAACGATTTAAAGCATAATAAGGCAGTGGATAAAAGAACGATTTTAAGCGTGATAGACGCTGATATAGAGCGTGGTTTTATCCCGCCTAAAGATTTGTTGAAACAATTAGAAAAAATTAGCGCTTCTCTTTCTAAAGACATCGTCATAGCGATAAAGCAAGTAGAAAAATTAGAGCTTAACTACGCGCTAATAGACAATATCCAACACAACACGCTTGATGACACCCTTAATTTTACCTTTATTGTTGGAGATTCTTTGAGCGTTCAGTCGCTTTATGTTACCTTTAATCTTGTGATTGACATGGATAGACCCATGAGCGAGCAGTTCCTCAACCATATTGGGGAATTGGGGAGTTTTAAATCTAGAGAGCGAGCGTTAGAGTGTGTGCGATTAACACAAGCTAAACTGATCGTTGAAACGCCTAGAGAAGCGCTAAAAAATGCGGAATTATCGCAAATTGAAGAAATACTGACTGGCTGTATTTTTAATGGCGCTTACCGCCTTCAAGGCGATTTTAGGGGCAATAGATCATGAAAATTTTAAGCAAAATCCACACCCCAACAAGGAGGAACAACGCCATGCTGAAAAGATAAAGGACATTAAACGGATAATTGCAACGGATTTTAAAAATTTTTATCAAGGAGTATTTTATGGGTTTTCAAAACGAAAATGAATTAAAAATAGGCACATCAGTCAAAGCCACAATCAATAACAAAGTGGTGGAGGCTAAAGTCATTAATATTGGGTTTAATCGTGTAACCTTAAGGAGCGAAAAAGGCAACGAAGCTTCTTACGCTTTCAATAGCGAAAAATTCTTAAAGTGGTTTAAAGAAGTTCCTTTGAATGAAGTTTCTCATAATCACGCTGAAAAAAGAGCTGATGATTTGTTGAAAGGGCTTAAAATCGTAACGAGCGGACCAACCATTAAGGAAAGGACTTCAACTTCTAAAGAGAAAGAAAGCAAATTCAAATTGGACTTTGATTTCGCTGATGAGAATGAGGGTAGTTTTCTTACTATGGTGGCGCTTTATGCTAACGAAAAAAGGTCTAAAAGACTTGGTGTGTTGTTCGCTCCTATGAGTTATAATGGCGGAGGGTTTCAAGCGAGTTTAATTATTCTCCATGCGCTATCTTATGCGTCAAGTTTTAAACACCACACCGATTTGGAGTTTAACGCTATGATTGAAAGCCGAGACCCTGAAAATTGTATGTTTGATAGCTTTGATAATATGGGTATGGGCGATGTCTTTACTTTTTGTAAAGCGATGGAGATTTATGTGCTTAATTCTAAAAATGGCGATAAGAATGGTATTACTTTGGAAGAGTGGGCGTGGATTTTACCTAGAAATCAAAAAGAGGCGAAATTTGTGGCTCAACTCTTATGCGATGGCGGTATCAATAAATACGATTTAACATGCGCAGGTCTTACCGAAAACTTGCTAAAAGACAATCGTTGGTCTTATGGCATGCGAGATGAGGTTTATGATGATGAGGGTAATGTGATTGCGGAGGGTGATGAGGCAACTGCTCTTAAACTTAAAAATGAGGGCGAGGTAGAATAACCCCCCCTTGTGGGGTCTCCTTTTTTTAATCTCTTTTATTTTTTTCATTCTTCTATTGATTTATAGCGATTAAAGTCGTTTAAATCCATTTATAGCGTTCTTTTAAGAAATTGTGCGCAAATACCCGTTTTCGCTCAGCATGACATACAAGCGCCCCATGATTTCTTTCTTTTCTTCCATGTCTAGCTTGTTGTTGTCTTCAATTTTTTGTTTTAAAAGGCGCTCAATTTCTTTAGTGTCATAGTCCAAATCGTCTAGCACATCTAAAATCGTTTGGGCTTCGCAAATATCTTCCACTTCATAATCGCCTTTTTCATCAAAAACCACGCTAAATTCCGTAGGGTGCGTGAATAAATTGTGTTTCATGCCTAAAACTTCTTGATACGCTCCCACTAAAAAGAACGCTAAAAAGTATTCTTCTTCATCTATATCTATATCATGCAAAAACAAGGGTTTTGTGGAATCAAAAGCGATTTCCCCATCGCTATCGCAAGTAATATCCCACAAGCTCGCGCTCCTGGTGGGCTTTTCATCTAATTTATTCAAGGGCATGACCGGGAAATTCTGTCTCAAGCCCCAATAATCCGGCAAGCTTTGGAAAAACGAACAATTCAATAAATAGCGCTCTTGGACCTGCTCTTGAATGCGTAAAATATCGTTATGATCCTTAACATAAAGCAACTGCACCGCTTTTTTGACGATCAAATGGGCTAAAACTTCAGTGTTGCTCCTGTCAATCAAATCAATATAGCCCAAATCAAAAAGCGTGAATAGCGACTCGGTGTGATCAAAACTATCGTGCAAGTATTCAATGGCGTTTTTTTCATTGATATTAGCAAGCAAGTCTAGCATTTCATCAATCAAGGGGGGGTTATTGTTTTCTTTGATTTTTAGGGATTTTTCATTGTATTCATGCGAAAACAATTCTAACACCGGGGCCACTAAAACGGCATGGTTAGCGGAAATGTAACGGCCTGATTCAATGAAAATATCCGGCTCTATTTCCTGCTTATTTTTCACAATTTCCCTCAATAAAAACACCACATCAGCGCTGAATTCTTCTAAAGTGTAGTTCTTGTCTTGGTGATGCTTGTGTTGGGTGTATTCTACGGCTAACCCCCCTCCAATATTCACGCTATTAAGGTTTTTAGCGCCCATTTTACGCAATTCTGCATACAGGTTTCCCGCTTCTCTTAAAGCCTTTTTTAAGGGCGAAATATCGCTGATTTGAGAGCCTATGTGGAAATGTATCATGTGGAAATGCTCTAACAAGTCGTTTTCTTCTAAAAGGCGCATCGCTTCTAAAACTTCAGTGCTGCTAAGACCAAATTTAGAATTGATCCCCCCACTCTTTGCCCAAACGCCAGTGCCAGTGCTGTGCAAACGGATGCGGATGCCAATTTTAGGGCAGGCTAAAAACTCGTTTTGTTTAGCCACGGCGATAATGGTTTTTAACTCGTTCAAACCCTCAATCGTTAAAGTGATTTCATGCTGCATGCTTTTAGCGATAAAGCCAAGCTCAATCATTTCTTTGTCTTTAAAGCCATTCACGGTGATAGGGGCTGTGGGGTTAGTGTAACTCATCGCAATGATGAGTTCAGATTTACTCCCGGCCTCTAACCCGTAATTCAAACCTTTAGCCCCTTGCACTAAAGGGAAAACAAACGAGGGCATTTGATTGACTTTTAAAGGGAAAACCGCCTTAAAAGCCCCGCTGTATTGATACTCTTTAATCGCTAAAGAAAACGCATCAAACAGGCTTTTGATTTGTTTTTGCACCAAATGGGGGAATCGCACCAACAAAGGCCCTCTATAGCCCTTATCGCGCACGCTTTGAACGATTTCTAAAAGCGAGGGGTTTTTGCCATGACAAACTTTAACCAAGCCTTTTTCTATCTTAAATTCGTTATTGCTCCAAAAATTAATCCCATAATCATGGACTTCTTGCATTTTTTATCCTTTTGTTACGATAAGGTTTTAAAGAGATGGGGGTTATTTTTAAAATCTCTGATCGCTTCTTCATAAACTTTTTCAATTTGAATGACTGAATTTTCTAAAGTGTAATTTAAAGCGCTTTTAGCGTATTCGTTTTGCATCCTTTCTCTTTCAAGCTTGTTTTCTAACCACCAGTCTATTTTAGCGCTCAAATCTTTAGCGTTATTGGGCTCAAACAGCGATCGTTCATCCAGCGCAAATTGCCTGGTCGCGCTTAAAGGGCTATTAGCGATAACAGGCACAATCCCCACGCTAATAGCCTCTAAACACGCAATCGCTTCGCTTTCCACATTGGCTGTATGCGCATAAAGGGTGCAAGTTTTTAAAATCTCTAACAATTCATTGGAATTGACAAACCCAAACTCCGTTTTCACGCCTAGTTTTTGGGCTAAAAGTTTGATTTTTTTCTCATCAGGCCCTTTGCCTTTGAGCAATAATACAATGTCTTGTTTGTATTTGCTTAAAGCAACCGCTTTGATTAAAACGCTTTGATTTTTTTCATTAGAATAGCGCCCTACCATAGCGATTTTAAAGGGCGTGGTGTCAAAAAGGCTTTTTTGCAGGTGTTCAAATCTGAACATGGGATCAAAGCCGTTAGAAATAGCGTATTTTTTCCCTCCATAGTTGTATCTTTCTAATTCTTCTACAATGAATTTTGACGGGCAATGGATATGGTGGATATAGCGGTAATGCGAAGATTTAAACCACGAAAAAAGCGTCATGTTAAACCAAGAAAACCACCCCATTTTCATGTTATAGGAAATATGCTCTGGCTGTAAATGGAAAGAGCCAATGTAAGGCACTTGCATTTCTCGCGCGATTTTTACGGCTGTTTTTTCTAGCAAAAAAGGCAAATAAGTATGGATCATATCCGCTCCCTTAAAAGCCTTTCTTAAGATTTTTTCATCGGGTTTAGCAAAAAGAATGTGTTGTTTGTGTGAAATTTCTGTAACTAGGGGGATATAGCGCTCTTTAAGGTTGTAATACCCCTCTTCTTCACTCCCTAAATTATCCACATGAGGGGCAACCACCCTCATAACATGCCCTCTTTTTTTCAGTGCTTCAAAAAAACGAAACGCCGTCATAGAAGTGCCATTACTGGTGTCTTTAAAGCTATCCACGACTAAAACAATAACCATTGAACTACTCTTCTTTAAAATTGAATTTAAAAGGCTTTTTATCAAACACCACGATTTCTATCATTCCCTCTAAAACCTGAATGTCTAACACAAACGCCTCTATTTTTATTTCAGCTTTTTTCACGCCATCTTGAACCACTTGCGCTTTAATGAGCGCTTCTTGATTCAATTCTAGGGGGGCATAAAAATTGATGTTATTAGAAACCACCACGCTGTGTCTTTTATTCAACGCGCACAAGGCCGCATAATTGCACGCAATCAGCACAAACCCGGCATGCACAAAATTTTCTTCATACACCATGCTTTCATTGCCCTTGAAACACGCATGGGCTATATCTTTTTCTAAAACGACCAATTCAGTGCCAACGCTTGGTTTGAAATTCTTACAAATCTCTAAAGAGTCATAATCCACACGAACGACTGATTCTTGCACTACCTTATCCTTTATTGAAACTAACGCTTGCTTGGTTTAAGCATTTTAAAATACCCCCTTAAAGGAGCGTCATACCCCTCTAAAGTTTTAGAGGGATCTGTTTTATCCAAAAAATCTTCCAAACTCTGCCCCAAAATAAAATCCGTTTTACGCTGTTCTTTAGGCGTGGTCTTTAAAACGCTAAGAATCTCAAAATTTTCAAACCCTACCCTTTCGCACCACCCTTTTAGCGCGCCAACACTGGGGATAAAATAAACATTTTTCATTTTAGCATAAGTTTTTTTAGGGCAAAGGGCGATGTCTAGGGGCGAATCAATGATAAGCGTATCCAACACCAACTCCCCTTTCATCTTTAAAGCATGATACAAGGCTTTTAAAGCCTCTAGCGGGCTTTTTCTATGGTATAGCACCCCTAAGCAAAAAATGACATCAAAAGCGTTAGGGTATTTTTCATGCAAATCCTCTACCCCTAAAGACTCATAAATGATTTTTTTTTCTTTATCAAAAAAGGGGGCTAAAAATTCAAATTGTTTTTTGACTAAAACGCCCGGATCAAACCCCACCAAACTTTTAGGCCCATGTTCTAGCATTTTAAACAAGTAATAGCCGTTATTGCAACCCACATCAGCCACAACCTTATCTTTTAAAGGAGTGGCGTTTTTGACTAGATCCCATTTAATAGAGCTATCCCATTCGCTATCGATCTTAATTTGAGAAATTTCAAAAGGGCCTTTACGCCATGGCCTTAACGCCATGATTTCTTCTAAAAGGGTTTTTGGATTGGACTTATCGTTACAAATGAGCATGACTTACCATAGCGTGGGGGTTTTTTTAAAAAAGGGGGGGTTTAGAAGGGATTCTAAATGATGAGAGCTAATCCCATAAATAAAAGCGAAATTAAACGATAAATTTTTTAATTGCTCTTTTAAGTTGTTTTGGGTGGTGTAAAAATAAGGGTTGGTTTTTTTAAAGAAAGCCGCGCTGTTTTTACGGCAAAACACGACAATTTTCCCCCACGATAAGGTCTCAAGGGCTTTTTGAAGCATCATTTCAAACAATTCTTTTGAAGTCTCAGCGACAATCACCCTTGCCGTTGCGCCATAAGGTGCTATTTCTAGATTCTTATTCACAAAAAAGGGTTTGCAATGATCTAAAGGGTATTCTTTTTTGCCCAAAAGATTCAAATCAAACTTAATTTGCAATTTCTCGCACAATTGAATGACCCTTTTTAAAGGCTCTAAAAAGATGCATGGCATTTTGAATTCGTATTCTTGTTTTTCATAGACTAAAGCGCTGCAAAAAAACGATTGGTTGAGAACGCTTAAACGGCTTTCTTTTAAATCTTCCTTTAAATCTTCTTTCAAGCGCTCTTGCTTATAAAACAAATGGAGCCACTCCAATTTATCAAAAAAGGCTATTTTACACCCCTCTATAATGAATAAATCTTCAAGGCTCTCTTTCAAGCACCACACAAAATTGCTCACCATGATTTTAGAAGCGATCTCTAATTCTATAGAGCTTAACAGCGCTCCAACCACGCGCTCATTCAACAAGCAAAATTTAAACAAATGGTTCAAAGAATGCTCTATATCCTTAAGCTTGATCCATGCCACATCCCTATCGCTTAAAGGATACTCTCCTGCGTATAAAATCCCATAAGCCCCTAACTCTAAAGCTTTAGGGATGAGCGTGTGATCTTTAGCGGCAAATAAAGAGCCTTTTTGGACTTTGTTTAAAGACAAAACAATAGAATTAAAATAGCTGATTGAGGGCGTGTTTTGCAATTCGCCCAAACTTAATTCTACGGCTTCATTCACCCCTAATCGCATTTAGCTGATCAAACTTCCTGCAATTTTTTCTCTTGTAGGGCTAATCAAAGCCAGATTATCGCTATCTCGCACCGCTAAAATCATGCCCTCACTCATTTCGCCCATAAGCTTTGCGGGTTTTAAATTAGCCACCACGCACACCATTTGGCCCACCAAACTTTCAGGCTCATAATCCAAAGCGATCCCTGAGATAATCTGCCTCAAATAACCTTCGCCTAAATCCACTTTCAAGCGCAGTAATTTATTGGATTTTTCAATCCTTTGAGCTTCTTTGATAAGCCCCACTTTGATCTCTACTTTTTTAAAGTCCTCAATGCTGATATAGTTTTCTTGTTTTGGTGGGGCTTTTTCTTTTGCGTCTTTTTTTTCTTTTTCATCTTTTTTTTCTTTTGCGTTTTTTTCTGGTGAGGCTTCTCCCGCTTGTTCAGTCTTTTCAATTTTCTCAATTTTGCAAAATAAAGGCTCGGTGTCTTGTAAAATCATATCTTGTAATTCTTTGGCTTTAAAAAAGCGTTCGTAATTACTGGGCGTGATTTCTGTATGAAAAGCGCTCGCTAACTTCATAGCGCTCTTTGGCATGAACGCATAGAGCAAAAAGCTTGATTGTAAAAGCGCGTTTGCGATCAAACTCAATAAGGCTTCTAGTTTTTCTGATTCATTGTTTTTGTGCAAAACCCACGGCTCTTCTTTAGCGATGAGCTTGTTTAAAAAATCATAAATGTTAAACAATTCCTCTAAAGCTTTATGCAATTGCATTTTAGGCACAAAAGAATGAGCGTTATCTAAAATTTGATGCGCTTTTTCCAGCTCTTTAGAATAATAAGCGGTGATTTTTGTGCTTTTTAGAGAATAATTGAAATATTTTTTAGCCATGCCTAGCAAGCGATTCAACAAATTCCCCAAATCGTTATTCAAATTCGCATTGATCCTTTCTGTTAACGCTTTTTTAGAAAAATCCCCATCTTGTCCAAAAGGCACCTCACGCAATAAAAAATAACGCAATTCCTCAATCCCATACTCCATAGCGAGCTTTTGAGCGTCTAAAACATTACCCAAGCTCTTACTCATTTTCACGCCCTCTATCGTCCACCACCCATGCACGCAAAGCTGTTTGAATAAGGGCAAATTCAAACTCATCAAAAAAGCTGGCCAATAAATGGCATGGAAGCGTAAAATATCCTTACCCACAATATGCCTAGTGCGTTCAAAATGCGCCATTTTATTGTCTAAATCATTCAAATACCCTAACGCGCTCGCATAATTCAATAAAGCGTCCAGCCAAACATACACCACATGTTTAGGATCGTTCATTTTTTTAGGTAAAGGAATGCCCCATTCAAAGCTCGTGCGCGTGATAGACAAATCCAATAAACCCTGCTCAATGAAAGAAGTTACCTCATTTTTACGATAAATGGGCAAAATCGCTTCAGGATTTTTAGCGTAAAAATCCAATAAAGGCTTCTCATACGCGCTCAATCTGAAAAAATAACTCTCTTCTTCTAAAAGCGTGGTCTCTCTCAAGCAATCAGGGCATAAGACTTTATCGTTCGTGTTGTCCGTTTTAGAGATCGCACAATAACTCTCGCAGCTCACGCAATAATACCCACTATAAGCGCCTTTATAAATATCCCCTTTTTCAAACATGATTTCAAAGGCGTTTTGCACGCATTTTTGATGCTCTCTGTCTGTGGTGCGGATAAAACCATCATAATCTAAATTGAAAAAATCCCACTGGTCTTTAAAAATCGCGCTGATGCTATCAGCGTAAGCTTTAGGGCTTTGATTCCTGAGTCTCGCGCTTTGTTCAATCTTTTGCCCATGCTCATCGGTGCCGGTTAAAAAAAAGACTTCTTCGCCTTGAAGCGTGTAATACTTCTTTAAAGTATCCGCAATCAAAGTCGTATAAGCATGGCCAATATGAGGGATGTCATTCACATAATAAATGGGGGTTGTGATCAGTGATTTTTGCATCTTTATAATCGTGTTACCTTAAATTTGTTTAAATCTCTTAATTTTAACATGCTTTTAAAAATTTAGAGAATAGAGGTTGAATTTATGCTTATTTGTGGGGTGTTTTTGGCTTAAAATTCATTATAATTAACGCTCAAAAAATTGAAAATGAGTTAAGGAATAGACAAATGATTTCAAAATTTTTGCTCAAAAGCATGTTCAAGCAGTGGAAAAACGGCGATTATCAGGTCGTTTTTTGGGATAATAGCATTTATAGGAATGGCGAACATTCGCCTAAATTCACCCTTAAGATCCATCGCCCCCTAAAATTTAGCGATATTAAAAAAGACATGTCTTTGACGATTGCTGAGGCTTATATGGACGGCGTGATTGATATTGAAGGCTCTATGGATGAGGTGATGCATTCTTTGTATTTGCAAACCAATTATGAGCATTTGCACAAACATGATAACGCTAAAGCTGTCCAAAAACCTCTCAAAGAAAGCTCCAACATTTCTAAACATTACGATCTAGGGAATGACTTTTATTCTATTTGGCTGGATGAAACCTTAAGCTATTCATGCGCGTATTTCAAAAAAGACGATGACACCCTCCATGCCGCCCAACTCCAAAAATTAGATCACACTTTAAAAAAGCTCCACCTAAAGCCTGGCGAAAAACTGCTGGATATAGGCTGTGGCTGGGGCTATCTCTCTGTAAAAGCCGCACAAGAATATGGGGCGGAAGTGATGGGGATCACCATTTCTAGCGAGCAATACAAACAGGCTAACAAACGAGTCCAAGAGCTAGGGTTAGAGGATAAAGTAACGATCAAGTTATTGAATTACCAGGATTTAGACGGGCGCTTATACCGCTTTGATAAGGTGGTGAGCGTGGGCATGTTTGAGCATGTGGGTAAGGATAATTTACCCTTTTATTTCAAAAAAGTTAAAGAAGTGTTAAAGAGAGGCGGGATGTTTTTGCTCCACTCCATTTTATGCTGTTTTGAAGGCAAGACTAACGCATGGGTGGATAAATACATCTTTCCAGGCGGCTACTTGCCCTCTTTAAGAGAAGTGATGAGCGTGATGAGCGAATGCGACTTCCACTTGCTCATGGCTGAAAGCTTACGCATCCATTACGCTAAGACTTTAGACATTTGGCGAGACAACTTCAACCACAATCTGGACCAAGTGAAAAGACTCGGCTATGATGAACGCTTTATCCGCATGTGGGATCTGTATTTAAGGACTTGCGCGTCCGCCTTTAGGGTGGGGAGCGCGGATTTATTCCAACTGCTTTTAACCAACAGCGTGGATAACACTTTCCCCTTAACTAAAGAATATATTTACCAATAATTTCAGATTTTAGCCCCTTCTTTCAAGCTAACTTCTGGCAAACTCTCCACATACAAACTCTGCGATGGGAAAGCAAAACTCAAATGGTGCTTTTCTACAATCCCCATGATTTTTAGCATCACATCTTCTTTGACTTCTAGCCACTCTTCCCAAACCACTGTTTTAGAAAAGCAATACACTAAAATATTAATAGAGCTGTCCGCAAACTGGTCTAAAAAGACAAACAAATTGTTTTTATACCCTAAAAAATCATCAATAGAAACAATATCTTTTTTAAACATGTAACGGTAATCGCTCACATTTTGCAAAGCGCTATCGGCCCCGTTAGCGATTTTAGGGTGGTTTTCTAACATTTCTTTAATGTCTTTCACGCAAAGCTGTAAAGCACTTTGGCTGGAGCTATAAGTTAAGCCTATTTCCATTTTAATACGCCTCCCCACTTTACGACGGCTCCAATTCCTGATGGGTTTTCCGGCTAATTCTGAATTAGGCACGGACAAAAGAGCGTTGTCAAAGGCTCTGATCGTGGTGCGCCTTAACCCCATTTCCACCACCGTGCCCTCCACTTCACCACACACAATCCAATCCCCTTGAGAAAACGAATTGTCTAATAATAAAATGACCGAAGCAAAAAAATTCGCTAACACATCTTTAACCGCCAAAGCCACCGCTAACCCCCCAATCCCTAAAGAAGCGATGATGGCTGAAACGTTAAACCCTAGTTGTTTCAAAACCCCTAAAAGCGCGACAATAAAGATCAAAAAATACACGACTTTTAAAATCAAGTTGATCACTTCTTTTCTAAAATTGTGCGTGCTTTTGGTAGCCATATTCGTAACTAACGCTTCCCCATAGCCTTTAAAAAGCGCTATCACTAACCACGCTAAAAGCATGATATACACCGCGCCCACCCACATAGAAACTTTAGGGGGCGATGCGTTAGGGTAGTAGAAAATGTCTAAAGCCACATCGCAACTAAATAAGGCTAAAAAGACAGAAACCGGCGAAACAATGCTTTTTTGCACATTGACATGCATTTTTTTATTGCGTTGCATGATTTCAAAAATCCAATCCAGGAATTTGGCTAAAAGCCAAGTGATCAACTTCCTCAAACCTAACAATAAGGTTAAAATCATCAAAGCAAGCGCAATCTTACTCACTTGCAAGCTATGGGCTGTGAAAGGCAAGATCTTGCTGATTTTGTTTAACACAAAATCCATATTCACTTCCATGATCAAGTTTTTAGGAAGCACTTCTTTAGGGTGGTTTTTGATGTAACGCAAGACTTCGGTATAAGTGTTCAAACGCAATTCATAATCGCTAAACATCTGCTCTAATTCATGCATTTTGACATTGTCTAAATTTTTAGGGAAAGTGTAGAGTTTGAATTGCCCTAAACGCAAAAGGAAAGCATCGCTGATACTTTCCACATCTTTTTGTTCGCTAAAAATATCAATACTGCTCCTGATTTTATCAATAAAACGATACAAAATTTCATCTATCAACAAAATATCTAAAGACAATCTGTCTTTCATGAAAGTGTAGAAATTATCGCCCTTAATGCTTCTAGACAAACGCTTTTTGATTTTCTCTTGCTCTTTTAAATTTTGATTGATGTCAATGCCAATTTTATCCCTTTCATTCAACACTTTAGAAGTCAAACTTTTAATCAAGTCGTTCTTTTGGGTGTTATACAGAGAGATTTCAGCGCTTCTTTCAGGGTTTTTTTTGTAAGTTTCAATGACTTGATTGAGTTGGTTGATTTGATTGAAAATCAAAAACAAATCCACCGCATCTGTTTCATGCTCTTCAACCGCTCTCAAAGGATTTAAAAACAATGACAACACCAATACCCACCACAATAATAAACGCATGCAAAACCCCACTCAAACAAGATAAAATCTTTCTCATCATTTCTAGCGATTATACCAAAAATTAGAAACGCTCCACCCCATAAAGTTACCCATGCAAGTTTGAAAGCGCTTTTTATTTATCCCTAAAAAGCGGGCTTTATCCCAATTATGAGCCTCTTTTCAGATCGCTATATTGCTTGATGGCTTTGAGTATTTTTACATTTTATGATTGAGGTTCAATTAAAAACAGAGCCTTAGTTTTTAACAAGTCTTGTTTTATTTAATATTTTTAATATTTTTATAGTAGGATTTCGCCTATCTTTCATTCTTACATATCTCTCATTTTTGGATTTTTATAACCGCTTTTATTAATGTTTTCATGCAAGATTTGTGTTTTAGAGATTTCCAACCCTACCTCTTGTAATCGGGCTATTTTGATGATCAATCTTTAGAAGAAAAAACCATAAAGATGTAGTATCCTATGCCTATAAGAAAAACAAGAATTAAGAAAATGAGCAATCCCCACTCTAAAAAATCCATAACTCCTCTTTAAAGAATGTCAAAAGTGGTGCGCTTGGCAGGACTCGAACCTGCGACCTACGGCTTAGAAGGCTGTTGCTCTATCCAGCTGAGCTACAAGCGCATGATATTGGCGTTAGGTGGTGCGCCCGAAGGGAGTCGAACCCCTAACCCCCAGATCCGAAGTCTGGTGCTCTATCCAATTGAGCTACGAACGCTTACAATTCAAATAAAGAAACGACTAATATAAATTTGGCAAAACGCTTATTTAATGAGATGGGGTGGAAGATGGGAATTGAACCCACGACCCTCAGGACCACAATCTGATGCTCTAACCGACTGAGCTACTCCCACCATTCAACGAAAGGAAGCGATATTCTACCAAAGAATTTTAAACAGAACAATAAATTATGCAAAAAAGTGGTCGGGGCGAAAGGATTCGAACCTTCGACCCCTTGGTCCCAAACCAAGTGCGCTAACCAGACTGCGCTACGCCCCGAAATTTTCACATGAAGCACTATTATAGCTGAATTTTCTAATTTTTGAGCGTAATTTTTCAAAAATGCCGCTAAAATCAAAAGCGGAACTCAAAAATTATTAATCCAACTCCCCCACCCTTTTAAAAAGCTACTTTTTAAAAACAGCTCTAAAGGATTTTTAAACTTTTCGTTTCTTAAAAACTACTTTCGTTTTTTCATTTCACTAGAAACTTTTTCATAATGTTCCATGTGTTTTTTGCTTAACTCTTTGGTGATATTCACCATCACTTTGTGATAGGCTTGATTCATGATTTTTCTAATGGCTTGATCATGGTCGGTTTCCTTAATCTTATGCACAAAAGTTTTGGGGACAAAACCTCCAGAATTGGTGCGCCGCAATTCCACTCTTTCAATCACAGCCTTAATCTTTGAAACATCAATACCAAAACTATGGATAATATCTTCACTTTTTGGCTCAACAAAATTCAAGTTCAAATACCCTGAAGACATGTCTATCGCTCTTTCTTCACTGAGCGCATCGCTCCCTTCTACAATATCTTCTAAGATAGCCACATTCCCATCCATGCGTAAAACGAGCAACGCTTTTTCTTTAATGTCTTGAGGGATTTCGCTAGCATCTTGAAATTGCGAAACGCTATAGCCTTTCCTCTCTAAAAAACTGCTCAATTGGAGGAATAAAGACTTCTCAAACTCTTTTTGATAATTTTCAGGGATAACTTTATTAGCCTCTATCTTAGGATCGATTAAAACGACTAAATGACCATTTTTAGGCTCTTGCTTGCCTTTAATAGGATAGTGGAAATGCAACTCCACGGACTCACCCATATTATTGTGCTGTTGCTTTGCAGGCATTCCATCAGCTAGAGCCGTATAAAACGCCCCACTCGCTAATAACGATCCTAAAACTACCGCTAAACTACCTTTTTTCATTAACTTCCTTTCTTTCTTTTTCTTTAAAATCAATTCCTAATCTTACCCAAAAAATCCCACTTTTAGTGCTATTTTTTAAGATAATCATTCCCATTCAATCGTTCCTGGTGGTTTAGAGGTAATATCATACACCACCCTATTGATACCGCTCACTTCATTAGTGATACGATTAGAAACCTTTTCTAAAAAAGAATGCTCTAAAAATGAAAAGCTCGCTGTCATGCCATCGCTCGCATTTACCGCTCTCAAACAAATAGCGTTTTCATAAGTGCGGTTATCCCCCATAACCCCCACAGAATTGACATTCAACAGCACGCAAAAAGCTTGCCAAACCTTGTCATACAAATTGGCTTTTTTAAGCTCTTCTATAAAAATAAAATCCGCTTCTTGCAAGCGTTTGATTTTACTCTCACTGACTTCGCCTAAAATCCTTACAGCAAGCCCAGGCCCTGGAAAGGGGTGGCGCATTAAAAAATCCTGGCTAACGCCCAATTCCTTACCCAACAAACGCACCTCATCTTTAAACAATTCCCTTAAAGGCTCTATGAGTTTAAAGTCCATCCATTCAGGCAGTCCGCCCACATTATGGTGGGTTTTGATCACCTTTGAAGGCCCTTTAACGCTCACGGATTCAATCACATCAGGGTATAAAGTGCCTTGGGCTAAAAACTCAATTTTGCCTTTTAAATGGTGCTTCTTGGCTTCTTTTTCAAACACTTCAATAAAGGTTTCGCCGATGATTTTTCGCTTCAATTCAGGCTCGCTCACGCCCTTTAATTTAGACAAAAAGATTTCTTTAGTGTCTATCGTGTTTAAAGGGATTTGCAAGTCTTTAAACATCGCTTGCACCCTTTCTTTTTCATTTTTACGCAACAAGCCATGATCTACAAAAACAGCGATCAAATTATCCTTAATGGCTCTGTATAATAGCGTAGCGACCACCGTAGAATCCACGCCTCCACTCACCGCGCACAAAACCTTAGCGTTAGCAATTTTTTCTTTCAATCGCACGATTTCTCTTTGAGCGAAATGCTGCATCCCCCAAGTTTTTTCACAGCCACAAACCAAAAGGGCAAAATTTTCTAAAATCTTACCCCCCTCTTCGCTTTGAATGACTTCTGGGTGGAATTGCAAGCCAAAAATCTTGCCGTTTTCAATCGCGCAATGGGGCGAATTAGGGCTTTTTGCAAGAGTAGTGAAGCCTTTAGGCAATTCTATGACTTTATCCATATGGCTCATCCACACAAGGCTTTTGGTTTTCACGCCTTCAAAAATCACAGAATCTTGAGTGATTTCTAAAACAGCCTTACCAAATTCTTGCTCGTTCGCACCAACCACTACCCCCCCAAAAAAATCCACCAAATATTGCATGCCGTAGCAAATCCCTAAAATCGGCACATTCAAATCAAAGATTTTCCCATTAGGCTTGTAAGCGTCTTTAGCATACACGCTCGCTGGCCCCCCACTCAAAATCAAACCTTCAGGGGCTTTTTTTTGAATGTTTT
Source organism: Helicobacter pylori FD535 (assembly GCF_000296015.2). Lineage (GTDB taxonomy): Bacteria > Campylobacterota > Campylobacteria > Campylobacterales > Helicobacteraceae > Helicobacter > Helicobacter pylori_CT. The sequence goes on along the minus strand of NZ_AKHP02000019.1, from coordinate 66,640 downwards.
CTATGCTTTCAAAAAAAGGGACTATTTCTGTATAAATCCCATTCTCTCTCAATCTTCTAGCAATCAGCTGTGTGTATTGGCTCCCAAAATCTAATACTAAAATCATCGCTCATTCTTTATTTTTGTGGGATCTGTGTTTTATTGTATTGATTCTTGTAATTCACCCTATAGCTTTCAGCCAATGCGGGCACTTTTTGCACAAACCAGCGTTCTAATTTTTCTAATTCGTATCTGTAATTTCCACCTTTTGAACAATATTGAGTATCAATCAGCGAAAACGCATAGAGCGTTTTATTTTCTTTAGATTGGAATAAAAACTCCTTATGGAATAGCGCTTTTTCAGGCATGCCGCTCATCAGAGCCTCAGGCAATAAAAAAGCGTCAAAATCACAAAGCACTTTTTTACTCAACTTATTGCTTTTGGTGAAAACAAAAACGATCTCTTTTCTCATGTCTTGTTTAAAAGCTAATGAAAGCACATTCAAAAAGGGCGGAGTCAAACTTTTATCCACCCTAATCTTAAAAGCTTTAGAATCCCCTAATAAGACTCCCATAGACAAAACCAACCCCATGCAGCATTTCAAACTCGTTTGAAAAATATTCATCTTTTATCCTTATAAGCGTCAATATTGAAAACAGAAATTAAACGCATTGATTGGGTATTATAATATAAAAATTGAGAATTACGCTTTAGCTTGGCTAGCGTTCAAGCCTTTAGCGCTTAAGTTTTTCTAAAACACTCTCATGCTAGTATCTTCACTCCTTTTAAGCCCCAATAATGCTTGGTGTTGAAATGGAATGATAGGGCTTGACTAATTCATACTTTCTAAGTCTTCTGATATTAACTAAAGCGGTATTGGCTGAAATGGCTTGTGTCATGCTGCTTGTGGGGCGCAAAGAAGTGAGCGTATTCACATGCCCTCCATTGATCGTGGGTTTCTAACCCTAACATCTTCTGGGTCATACCACGCCCCTTTTTGGATACTCAAAACCCCTTGACGGATATTCTTAGTTACAAACGCCCCTGCTAATAACCTCCCCCTAGCGTTAAACACTTCTACAATTTCACCATGCCTAATGCCCAATTTATTAGCGTCTAGTTCGTTGATCATTACAGGCTCTCTGCCTTGAATTTTATACACATTCCTAACCCAAGTGTTATCAAGCTGTGAATTGACACGGTATTTTGGGTGCGGAGAGATTAAATGGAACGGATAAATCTCAGCCATTTTAGAGCCTAGCCACTCAGCTGGCTCAAACCAAGTAGGATGCCCTTTAAAATCAGCCAGTTTAAAATCCGCGCATTTTTGAGAAAAAATTTGAATTTTCCCGCTCTCTGTATCCAGTTTATTACTAATGGGGTCTTGCCTGAATTTCGCATGACGCACAAACTTTCTCGCATTTTCAGGGATTTCAAACTCCACAAAGCCATCCCTCCAAAACTGATCAAATGATTTCAAAGTGGGGCCATCGCTTTTTTCATAAAGGCCCTTAATCCATTCCATGTAACTCTTAGATTCAGTGAATCGTTGTTCTGTTTCATTGCCCCCAATGCGTAAAGCAAGCTGTCTGAAAATCTCATAATCGTCTTTAGATTCATAAACAGGCTCTACCACCTTACGCATGGCATAAACCACATTTTTAGAATAACTCCCTCCAAAAGTAATATCGTCTCTTTCCATAGTGCTAGTGGAAGCAAAGACAATATCAGCAAATTTTGCCGTAGGCGTCCACCAAGGCTCATGCACGATCACGCAATCTAAGGTCCTTAAAGCGCGAATCAGTTCGTTTGTATCAGCTTCATGCCCTAACAAATCCGCCCCACAATTATAGATCATTTTGATTTTAGGCAATTTGAGTTTTTTACCCATAAAATCAATTTCTTTATCCGGATTTAAAACCGCTTCAGAAATTCTAGATGCTGGAATAACGCTTTTTACAGAATTATGCCCTTGTGGAATCATAGGGACAATTCTTGCCCCTGAGCTTGCTTGAGCGTTCCCTCCATAATGCATAGAAAAGCCAAAGCCCCCACCAGATAAGCCCACTTGACCAATCATACTGGCTAAAACAATTAACGCCCAATCAGGTTGCTCGCCATACTGAGCTCTTTGCATGGCCCAATTACCCGCTAAAAAAGTGCGTTTAGAAACAAACAAATCCGCTAATTCTTTGATTTTTTCTGCGCTCACTCCAGTGATTTGAGACGCCCATTCTAAAGTCTTAGGCGCATTATCGCTCTCTCCTAGCAAATAGGGTAAGAATTTATCAAAACCATCAGTGTATTTAGCGATAAACGCTTTATCGTATTGATTGCTCGTATAAAGATAATGCATCATGCCTAGCATTAACGCTACATCAGTATTAGGGCGAATGGGTATCCATTCAGCACTGAAGGCTTGAGCGGTTTCGGTATAAATGGGATCGATACTGATGAATTGAATACCAGCTCTTTTATACTTAGGGTAGTAGCTGTCATTGACATGGTTTGGCACAAAATAATCAATGCGGTTGCACTTGAATAAATCCGCCCCCCACATGACATACACCTTACAATTTTTAATCATCTCTTCGTGAGTGGTTTGTTGCGAATAAACTTCCATATCCCCTACAATCATAGGGTTTATTCTTGCAGCCGCGCCATTGCCATATTCCCCATCAGTGCCAATAGCCCCCCCTAAAGTCGTGTTAAAAAAACGCCATGCTAGATGATGGCAACGATGCAAGCTGCCCGCATGCCCCCAACCACCATAACTGGCATTATAGATGTTTTCTTTAGGGATTTCTTTAAGCTTTTTAGCCGCTAAATCCAACGCCACATCCCAACTCACGCGCACAAACTCTTCTCTCCCACGCAATTCTTTGTGGTTTTTTTTGTTTTCTAAGAAGCTCTTACGCACGCAAGGATACTTCACCCTGCTATCTGAATACACCCTATCAACCATCGCTTTTAACATCATGGTAGGGTTATAATCGCTCTTTTGGGGGACAATATCTTTAATCACTCCATTTTGAACCTTTGCGATAAAGGGGCCAAAATGCGTTGCATGCGGAATGGATTCTACTTTTTCAAAAACACTAGTAGCTTTCAAAACATTAGCACTAGCGAACGCGACTGGGATTTTTGTTAGGATACTTCTGCGTGAAATGGACATGGTTCTCCTTCAAGCTTGCATTCTGTTAAAACACCCCAAATTCTAACATATATTCACATAAAATTACCGCTAATAAGCCCTCAAAGCAAAGTGGTCATTTAAAACTACTTTTTATTCACGCTGCTCATGTCAGCGACTTTCCCCCACATCAAGCGGTATTTCCTCTTCATAAATTCAATTTCTTCTCTCGCTTGATTGAGTTCATCTCGCAAAAGATCGATGGTTTTTTTATCCTCTTCATAGACTTCTTGCATAGAGATTAAAGCGTCTTTTAAAAACATGTTTTCATTTTTAAAGGCTGAAATCGTTTCATCTTTAGCGCCAATGACTTTATCATGCAAGTTTAAAATCGTGTTAATGGTCTTTTCCACGAACACAGGCTCTAAAGAACGCCCGTTCATATCCATAGAAATCAAATTGTTTTCTACTTTTTTGATTAAAGCGTTTGTCCCGCTGCTCGCATCAATCAAAAGCTTGTTGTTGCTTATTTTACTTTTAATTTTACCGATATTCACTAATTCCAAGACCCTTTCTTTAGGAAGCCCTGAAAGGCGGCTAAACTCTTCTAATTCAAGCCATGCTAAAGCGCTCAAATCTTCTAAAACCACCGGCTCTTTAGACTCCCGCTCTTTATCCTCTACCTCTTGTTCATTTGGTTGCACCGCTTGCGCTTTGTTCAAATCTAAAATATCCAAATTTTTCCTTAAAAATAGTTTTAGCTTAACGCAATTTTTTAACCGCTTTTTTCAAGCTGTCTAGCAAATAATCAATATCGTTTATGGAGTGCGTGAAGTGCAAGCTCACTCTAAGCCATCCGGGTTTAGCGTTAAAATCGCTTGACTTTTGAGCGTTAAGATTCAATAAATCATGCCCATAAGGCCCCGCGCAAGAGCAACCTGCCCGGGTCTCAATAGCGTGTTCATAGCTTAAAACCCTCGCTAAATCATAGGGCGAAATCCCCCCAATATTAAAAGCCACTACCCCCACACGACTCGCTGTTAAATTCCCATAAATATTAATAGCGGGCAAGTCTTTTAAGCCATGCATGAGCACTCTTAAAAGGTTGTTTTCTTTCTTGTGGATAAAATCCAAACCGCATTCATCTCTTAATTGATACGCTAAAGCACTCCTGTAAAATTGCAACAATCCTGGCGTGCCAAACTCTTCTCTTAAAGGCAATTCATCAATAAATTCATGCCGTGTGCAATTAGCGTATTTAATCACGCCCCCTGCGCTAAAACTCGGGGCGATCTGCGTGTCAATCAAATCTTTAGAAATGCCTAAAAGACCGCACCCTCCAATACCCCCTAAAAGCTTATGAGGCGCATAAAAACTGGTTTGGTACTCGCAATCTTTAGGGTTAGCATGTGCGCTAAAATTCGCTAAATCCAAAGCCAAATCGGCCTTATATTTCTTACACAATGATGAAACTTCTTTTAAGGGCGTAAGCAGTCCGGTTACATTAGAAGCCGCGCTCATAGAAACCAGGCTGTTAGGGGATTTTTTTAAAACTTGCTCTAAAATTTCTAAATCCAATAAGCCATGTTCATTCAAAGGGATACGCACCACTTCACACAAGCCTTCACGCCAGCTGATTTCATTAGAATGATGCTCATAAGGCCCTACAATCACACGCTTTAAAGCCATCTCTTTCAAATACGGCTCTAAGTTTTTCTTCGTTTTTGAAGGGATACACACCCCTAAAATTTCTTGAAATTTCTTAATCGCTGAGCTCGCCCCATACCCCGTGCTCAAGACGCAATAACCATCGCTCAAATTTAAAGAACGCTTTAACTTTTCTTGGCACTCTTTTAAAAGCATGCCCATTAAAATCGCATGTTTAGAAGCAACAGAATGAGCGTTCGCGTAATAAGGCAGTAAAGATTTCACGCGCTTTTCCACTAAAGTGCTCGCTAAACCCGAAGCCCCCCAGTCAAAATAAGACACCCCTTTTTTTAAAATAATACTGGATTTAACCTGCTCTAAAACGCTCTCGTTAGGATTGAGTAAGGGAGCGAAACTCCTATTTAAAAACGCTTGCACGAAACACCACCAACGCTTTTAATGTTTATCCCCGCTTAAAATATGAAAATGCAAATGCATCACCTCTTGCCCGGCGTTTTTACCCACATTGGTTAAAAGCTTGTAGCCCTTTTCTTTGATGCCTAATTTTTCCACCACTTCAAAAATAAAACTTGTCATTTGAGCCATAAGCTCTGGGGTGATGCCGTTAAAATCCTGAATGCTTTGTTTGGGGATCACTAATGCATGCACTTGAGCTTTAGGGTTAATGTCATAAAAGGATAAAAAACGCTCGTTTTCTAAAATCTTAGAACAAGGGATTTCGCCTTGGATTATTTTTTCAAACACATTCATGCTTTTTTGCTCCCTTTTAAGGTTTTTCTTTTATTAAAGTTGTATTATAGCTTTTTAAAAATAAAATATAAGGATCGTTATTGCACACCTTAATAGAGCGATTAGAAAAGGTTACTAATAGCAAAGAGTTAGAAGAAGCGCGCTTGAATGCTTTGGGTAAAAAAGGGGTTTTTGCGGATAAATTCAACCAGCTCAAAAACCTGAACGGCGGAGAAAAAAACGCCTTTGCTAAAGAAATCCACCATTATAAACAAGCGTTTGAAAAGGCCTTTGAATGGAAAAAAAAGGCGATTTTAGAGCTTGAATTAGAAGAACGCTTGAAAAAAGAAAAAATTGATGTGAGTTTGTTTAACGCTATTAAAACAAGCTCTTCTCACCCTTTAAACCACACTAAAAACAAAATCATTGAATTTTTTATCCCATTAGGATACAAGCTTGAAATCGGCTCTTTAGTGGAAGATGATTTCCATAATTTCAGCGCTTTAAACTTGCCCCCTTACCATCCCGCAAGAGACATGCAAGATACTTTCTATTTTAAAGATCACAAGCTTTTAAGGACCCACACTTCGCCCGTTCAAATCCACACCATGCAAGAACAAACCCCACCCATTAAGATGATTTGTTTAGGCGAGACCTTTAGGCGCGATTATGACTTGACCCACACGCCAATGTTCCATCAAATTGAAGGGCTTGTCGTGGATCAAAAAGGGAATATCCGTTTCACGCACTTAAAGGGCGTGATCGAAGACTTTTTGCATTATTTCTTTGGCGGCGTGAAATTAAGGTGGCGTTCTAGCTTTTTCCCTTTCACAGAGCCAAGCGCTGAAGTGGATATTAGTTGCGTGTTTTGCAAGCAAGAAGGCTGTAGGGTTTGCTCGCACACAGGCTGGCTAGAAGTGTTAGGCTGCGGCATGGTCAATAATGCGGTGTTTGAAGCCATAGGGTATGAGAATGTGAGCGGGTTTGCCTTTGGCATGGGGATTGAAAGATTAGCCATGCTGACTTGCCAGATCAATGATTTGCGCAGTTTTTTTGAAACTGATTTGAGGGTGTTGGAGAGCTTTTAATGAAACTGAGTGTCAATGATTTGAATGTTTTTGTAGATACACCCAAAGATATAGCCAAACTTTGTGAGGATTTGAGCCGCTTAGGTTTAGAAGTGGAGAGCTGTATCCCTTGTGTCGCTCCTAAAAATGTGGTTGTTGGTAAGGTTTTAGAAAAAGCCCCCCATAAAAACGCTGAAAAACTCAGCGTGTGTCAAGTGGGTGTGGGCAAGGAAGTGTTACAAATCGTGTGTGGGGCTAAAAATGTCGCGCCAAACCAATTCGTGCCAGTCGCTTTAAATGGGGCGCTAATCAGCTCAACAACCATCGCTAAAACTGAGCTTAGGGGGGTTGAAAGCTGCGGCATGATTTGCTCTAGTAGCGAATTGGGCTTCCCTAAAATCAATGATGGCATCTTGGAATTAGATGAGAGTGTTGGGGAGTTGGTTTTAGGGAAAGAATTAAACGAATACGCCCCTTTCAACACGCATGTTTTAGAAATTTCATTGACTCCCAATCGTGGGGATTGCTTGAGCGTTTTAGGGATTGCCAGAGAGATTAGCGCCTTTTATCACACGCCCCTAAAACCTATCAAGGCTTTAAATTTTACGCCAAAAAGCGATTTGATCACGCTTAGTGCGGGTGAAAATATTGAATCGCATCTGGCTTATTATTTGGTTTGCAATCATTCTTTAAAAACCCCTTTAAATATCAAACTTTCGCTCGCTCACAACAATGCCTTAAATGAGAACGATCTAAACAATTTCATAGAATTTAGCGCGCATTTTAGTGGGGTGGTAATGAACGCTTATAGCCTGAATATAACCCCTATTGATTTGAGCGTGAAAAACGATGAAAATAACCTTGAAAGCGTTTATATTAACCATCAAAAACGCTCCACCATCGCTATCAAGCATCAAGATCAAAAAGATTTGAGCGAGTGTTTGCTTTTAGAAGCGAGCTATATTGATCCTGTAAGCCTGTCTTTAAAATTACACGCCCTAAAAGAAAAAACGCTTCAAAAAGACAACGCCCTTATTTATAGAAGCGCTAGGGGGAGCAACCCTAATTTATCAGACGGCTTGAATTTTTTAAGCGCTCATTTGAAAGCGGCAATTTTAGAAAGCAAACAGACTAAGCATGCTTTAAAAGATCGCGCCCTTAGATTCAAACTTGAAGACATTACCGAAATTTTAGGGCTTGCTGTAGAAACAGAAAAAATTCAAGGCATTTTAAAAAATTTAGGCTTTAAAGTTAGCGTAAAAGAGCCAAACTCAAAACCCCAAATTTTAGAGGTTGTGGCGCCAAATTTCAGGCATGACATTCAAACGATCCAAGATATTGCTGAAGAAATCTTACGCTTTGTAGGGATTGATAATCTAGTCTCAAAGCCTCTTAATTGCATCAGTAACAAAAATTCAAACCCCCATTATGACACGCACCGCTTTTTTGAAAACCTTAAACACAAGGCTCTCGCTTGCGGTTTTAAAGAAGTCATTCATTACGTGTTTTATTCTAAAGAAAAGCAGCAAAAACTGGGCTTTGAAGTTTTAGAAGATCCCCTAGAATTGCAAAACCCTATCACAACGGAGTTAAACACCTTAAGAACGAGCCTTGTTTGTGGGCTTTTAGACGCCAGTTTAAGGAATAAAAATTTAGGGTTTAAAAGCATAGCCCTTTATGAAAAGGGGAGCGTGTATAACTCTAAAAGAGAAGAGATCCAAAAACTAGGCTTTTTAGCGAGCGGCTTACAAAAAAAAGAAAGCTACCCTGATTCTAAGGGCAAGGCTTGGGATTTTTACTCTTTTGCCGAATGCGTTTCAAAAGTTATAGGGGATTTCAGCTTGGAAAAACTAACCACTCAACCCCCCATTAACCACCCCTACCAGAGCGCTAAAATCATTCAAAACCACAAAGTCATAGGCGTAATCGCTAAAATCCACCCTAAAGTGATCCAGGAATTGGATTTGTTTGAAAGCTATTATGCTGAGATAGACGCTTTTAAACTCAAACGCCCTGCCATGCTGTTAAAACCCTTTAGCATTTACCCTAGCAGTGTGAGGGATTTGACTCTCATCATTGATGAAAACACCGCTTTTAGCAGGATTAAAAAAGCCCTAGAAGACGCTCAAATCCCTAATTTAAGCGAGATTCTACCCCTTGATATTTTTAAAGAAAGTCATAATTCCATAGCCTTAAGCGTGCGTTGCGTGATCCATTCTTTAGAAAAAACCCTGAATGACGAAGAGGTCAATGCAGCCGTGCAAAAAGCGCTTGAAATTTTAGAAAAAGAATTTAACGCCCGCCTTAAGGGATAATATAAAGGATAATATGTGATAGAGCTTGACATTAACGCTAGCGATAAATCGCTCTCGCACAGAGCCGTTATTTTTAGCCTGCTCGCTCAAAAGCCTTGTGTTGTGCGGAATTTTTTAATGGGAGAAGATTGTTTAAGCTCTTTAGAAATCGCTCAAAATTTAGGAGCTAAAGTGGAAAATACCGCCAAAAATTCTTTTAAAATCACGCCCCCAACGGCTTTAAAAGAGCCTAACAGGATTTTAAATTGCAACAATTCTGGTACCAGTATGCGTTTATACAGCGGGCTTTTAAGCGCTCAAAAAGGCCTTTTTGTTTTAAGCGGGGACAATTCCTTAAACTCACGCCCCATGAAAAGAATCATTGAACCTTTGAAAGCTTTTGGGGCAAAGATTTTAGGGAGAGAGGATAACCATTTCGCCCCCTTAGTGATCTTAGGGAGTCCTTTAAAAGCTTGTCATTATGAAAGCCCTATCGCTTCAGCTCAAGTCAAAAGCGCTTTTATTTTAAGTGCCCTACAAGCTCAAGGCTCAAGCATTTATAAAGAAAGTGAGCTTAGCCGTAACCACACAGAAATCATGCTTAAAAGTTTGGGAGCTAATATTCAAAATCAAGACGGCGTTTTAATGATTTCACCCCTAGAAAAACCCCTAGAAGCCTTTGATTTTACTATAGCTAATGATCCGTCTAGCGCGTTTTTTTTCGCCATCGCTTGCGTGATCACGCCAAAAAGCCGCCTTCTTTTAAAAAATGTCTTGCTCAACCCCACTCGCATAGAAGCTTTTGAAGCGTTGAAAAAAATGGGTGCTTCCATAGAGTATGCGATCCAATCCAAAGATTTAGAAATGATTGGCGATATTTATATAGAGCATGCCCCTTTAAAAGCGATTAATATTGAGCAAAATATCGCCAGTCTTATTGATGAAATCCCTGCTTTAAGCATCGCTATGCTCTTTGCAAAAGGCAAAAGCATGGTCAAAAACGCTAAAGATTTACGATCTAAAGAAAGCGATAGGATAAAAGCGGTTATTTCTAACTTCAAAGCTTTAGGGATTGAGTGCGAAGAGTTTGAAGACGGATTTTACATAGAGGGATTAGAAGATATAACCCAATTAAAACAGCGCTTTTCTCAAAAAAAACCCCCCCTTATTAAAAGCTTTAATGATCACAGGATTGCGATGAGTTTCGCTATTTTAACTTTAGCATTGCCTTTAGAAATTGATAATTTAGAATGTGCAAACATTTCTTTCCCGCAATTCAAACGCTTACTCAATCTATTCAAAAAAGGGAGTTTCAATGGAAATTAAAATGGCTAAGGATTATGGTTTTTGTTTTGGCGTCAAAAGAGCGATACAAATCGCTGAAAAAAATCAAAACAGCTTGATTTTTGGCTCGCTCATCCATAACGCTAAAGAAATCAATCGTTTGGAAAAAAACTTCAATGTGAAAATTGAAGAAGACCCTAAAAAAATCCCTAAAAATAAGAGCGTGATCATAAGAACCCATGGCATTCCTAAGCAGGATTTAGAATACTTGAAAAATAAGGGGGTCAAAATCACTGATGCGACTTGCCCGTATGTGATCAAGCCTCAGCAAATTGTGGAGTCCATGAGTAAAGAAGGGTATCAAATCGTGCTTTTTGGGGATATTAACCACCCTGAAGTCAAGGGCGTGATCAGCTATGCCACTAACCAGGCTTTAGTCATCAATTCTTTAGAAGAATTGCAAGAAAAAAAGCTCCAACGAAAAGTGGCTTTAGTCTCCCAAACCACCAAACAGACCCCAAAACTCTTGCAAATCGCTTCTTATTTGGTGGAAAGATGCACTGAAGTGCGTATTTTTAACACGATTTGTAACGCTACTTCTTACAACCAAAAAGCCGCTTTGGATTTGAGTAAGGAAGTGGATATTATGATAGTCGTGGGCGGTAAAACTTCTTCAAACACCAAACAGCTCCTAAGCATCGCCAAACAGCATTGTGAAGACAGCTACTTGGTAGAAGATGAAAACGAATTAGAGTTGGCGTGGTTTAAGGATAAAAAATTGTGCGGGATTACCGCTGGGGCTTCCACGCCGGATTGGATTATAGAAAATGTCAAGCAAAAAATCAGCACGATTTAACACATTTTGAAAATTTTCTTTAAAAAAACCGCTAATTGTTAGTTTTTAAACGATTTTGTAAGCCAAAAAAGGATACAATACCCCTAAGGATTTTATATTTATTTTATAGTAAGGCAGTCAATGAGCAAGATAGCAGATGATCAGAACTTTAATGACGAGGAGGAAAACTTCGCAAAACTCTTTAAAAAAGAATTAGAAAAAGAAGAAACCCTAGAAAAAGGCACTATCAAAGAAGGGCTAATCGTTTCCATCAATGAGAATGATGGTTATGCCATGGTGAGCGTGGGCGGTAAGACAGAAGGCCGTTTGGCTTTGAGCGAGATCACCGATGAAAAGGGGCGGTTGCTGTATCAAAAAAATGACCCCATTATCGTGCATGTGTCCGAAAAAGGTGAACACCCTAGCGTTTCCTACAAAAAGGCCATTTCCCAACAAAAGATTCAAGCTAAAATTGAAGAATTAGGCGGAAACTATGAAAACGCCATTATTGAAGGCAAGATTGTAGGCAAGAATAAAGGGGGTTATATCGTGGAGTCTCAAGGCGTGGAGTATTTCCTCTCCCGCTCGCACTCTTCTTTAAAGAATGACGCAAACCATATTGGCAAACGCATTAAAGCATGCATCATTCGTGTGGATAAGGAAAACCATTCTATCAATATTTCTCGCAAACGATTCTTTGAAGTCAATGACAAACGGCAGCTTGAGGTTTCTAAAGAATTGTTAGAAGCTACAGAGCCGGTGTTAGGAGTTGTGCGCCAGATCACCCCTTTTGGCATTTTTGTAGAAGCTAAGGGGATTGAGGGCTTGGTTCATTATTCTGAAATCAGCCATAAAGGACCAGTCAACCCTGAAAAATACTACAAAGAGGGCGATGAAGTCTATGTCAAAGCCATCGCTTATGACGAAGAAAAAAGACGCCTTTCACTCTCCATAAAAGCGACCATAGAAGACCCATGGGAAGAGATCCAAGACAAGCTCAAACCCGGATACGCCATTAAGGTGGTGGTGAGCAATATTGAACATTATGGGGTGTTTGTAGATATTGGTAATGATATTGAAGGCTTTTTGCATGTTTCTGAAATCTCTTGGGATAAAAATGTCAGCCACCCTAACAACTACTTGAGCGTGGGGCAAGAGATTGATGTGAAGATCATTGACATTGATCCTAAAAACCGCCGCTTAAGGGTTTCTTTAAAGCAACTCACTAACAGGCCTTTTGATGTTTTTGAATCCAAACACCAAGTGGGAGATATTTTAGAAGGCAAAGTAGCGACTTTAACGGATTTTGGGGCGTTTTTGAATCTGGGTGGGGTGGATGGTTTGCTCCACAATCACGACGCTTTTTGGGATAAAGATAAAAAGTGCAAAGACCACTATAAAATTGGCGATGTGATCAAAGTGAAAATCCTTAAAATCAACAAAAAAGATAAAAAGATTTCTTTGAGCGCGAAGCACTTGGTTACTTCCCCTACAGAAGAATTCGCTCAAAAACATAAAACAGATAGCGTGATTCAAGGCAAAGTGGTGAGCATTAAGGATTTTGGCGTTTTCATTAATGCTGATGGCATTGATGTGCTCATCAAAAATGAAGATTTGAACCCCTTGAAAAAAGATGAAATCAAAATAGGGCAAGAAATCACATGCGTGGTGGTTGCGATTGAAAAATCTAACAACAAGGTGCACGCTTCTGTGCATAGGTTAGAACGCAAAAAAGAAAAAGAAGAATTGCAAGCTTTTAACACGAGCGATGATAAAATGACTTTAGGGGATATTCTTAAAGAAAAACTCTAAAGAGCGATTTTAAAAGCATGAGAATGGCATGAGATTTAAGAGTGTTGTTGCTTTTATTTCCCTAGCTGTCGCTCTTGGCGTTTTAGCCTATTTGTTTTTAAGCGTTAAAAAAGAAATACCCGCCATTTCTCATGCAGATGCAAAAAGCCATGACATTAACCTAGAAGAAAATAGCTCTGATGAGACCTCTCATAATGAAAAAGCCCCTCATAACGAAGAAGATCGCAATAACGCCCTTTCTCAAAACCTTGATGCGCAAGAAGTTATCAATTACCCTGTTATAGAGCATCATTTTGAAATCCCTTTTGAAGAAAAAAAAAGGGAATATTCAAAGCTTATCATTAAGGATTTAAAGGGTTATCAATTCTTGTGTTTGAAAGAAATCCTTAAAAAAGAACAAATTGATTACGCTTACGATAACACCAAAAACCAACCTAACCTCATCATCTATTTAGATAAAAACAAAAAAGAACGCTTTTTAGCTGATTTAGACTATTACAAAATACGCTATCATGCTGTTTTTTAAATTCAAAGGATAAAAATGTATCAAGTAGCCATTTGCGACCCCATCCATGCTAAAGGCATTCAAATTTTGGAAGCTCAAAAAGACATTGTCTTGCATGATTATTCCAAATGCCCCAAAAATGAGCTTTTAGAAAAACTCACTCCCATGGACGCGCTCATCACGCGCAGCATGACCCCTATCACAAGCGATTTTTTAAAACCCTTAACCCACTTAAAATCCATCGTGAGAGCGGGCGTGGGAGTGGATAACATTGATTTAGAAAGCTGTTCTCAAAAAGGGATTGTAGTGATGAATATCCCTACCGCTAACACGATTGCCGCCGTGGAATTGACCATGGCGCATTTGATCAATGCAGTGCGTTCGTTCCCTTGTGCGAACGATCAAATCAAACACCAAAGGTTATGGAAAAGAGAAGATTGGTATGGCACGGAATTGAAAAATAAAAAACTGGGCATCATTGGTTTTGGGAATATTGGCTCTAGGGTGGGCACTAGAGCTAAAGCCTTTGAAATGGAGGTTTTAGCCTATGATCCTTATATCCCTTCTTCAAAAGCCACTGATTTAGGGGTCATTTACACAAAAAATTTTGAAGACATTTTGCAATGCGATGTGATCACTATCCACACCCCTAAAAATAAAGAAACCATTAACATGATAGGCACTAAAGAGATCGAACGCATGAAAAAAGGGGTTATTTTGATCAATTGCGCTAGGGGTGGACTTTATAATGAAGACGCTCTTTATGAAGCTTTAGAAACCAAAAAAGTGCGTTGGCTTGGCATTGATGTCTTTTCTAAAGAGCCTGGCATTCACAACAAGCTTTTAGACTTGCCTAATGTTTATGCGACCCCCCATATTGGCGCGAACACTTTAGAATCCCAAGAAGAAATTTCCAAACAAGCCGCTCAAGGGGTTATGGAATCTTTAAGGGGTTCAAGCCACCCGCATGCTTTGAATTTACCCATGCAAGCTTTTGACGCGAGCGCAAAAGCCTACTTGAATTTAGCGCAAAAATTGGGTTATTTTTCCAGTCAAATCCATAAGGGCGTGTGCCAAAAAATTGAGCTTAGTCTTTGTGGGGAGATCAACCAATTTAAAGACGCCCTTGTAGCCTTTGCGCTAGTGGGGGTGTTAAAACCTGTTGTAGGGGATAAAATCAATTACATTAACGCCCCCTTTGTGGCCAAAGAAAGAGGCATTGAGATTAAGGTTAGCCTTAAAGAAAGCGCTTCGCCCTATAAAAACATGCTCTCTTTAACTCTAAATGCGGCTAATGGCACCATCAGCGTGAGCGGCACGGTGTTTGAAGAAGATATTTTAAAACTCACTGAGATTGATGGGTTCCATATTGATATAGAGCCAAAGGGTAGAATGCTTTTATTCAGGAATACGGATATTCCAGGCGTTATTGGGAGCGTGGGGAATGCGTTCGCTAGGCATGGCATCAACATCGCTGATTTTCGTTTGGGGCGTAACACGCAAAAAGAAGCTTTAGCGCTCATTATTGTAGATGAAGAAGTTTCTTTGGAAGTTTTAGAAGAGCTTAAAAGCATTCCTGCATGCTTAAGCGTTCATTATGTGGTTATTTAAGGTAGTTGGATGCGAAATTTTTTAAAGCTTTTAAAAAAACATGATGAATTAGAAGTCATTGACACCCCCCTTGAAGTGGATTTAGAAATCGCTCATCTGGCCTATATAGAAGCGAAAAAACCTAATGGGGGCAAAGCCCTTTTATTCACGCAACCCATAAGAAAAGAGCGTAACCAAATCAAAACCTTTGACATGCCGGTTTTAATGAACGCTTTTGGCTCTTTCAAACGCCTAGATCTTTTATTAAAAACCCCCATAGAAAGCCTGCAACAACGCATGCAAGCGTTCTTGCACTTTAACGCTCCTAAAAATTTCACTGAGATTTTGAAAGCCTTAAAAGATTTATGGGATTTAAGACACATTTTCCCTAAAAAAACCGCTCGCCCTAAAGACCTCATTATCAAGCGAGATAAAGAAGTCAATTTGTTGGATCTACCCGTTTTAAAAACTTGGGAAAAAGATGGCGGGGCTTTTATCACTATGGGGCAAGTCTATACCCAAAGCCTGGATCATAAAAAAAAGAATTTGGGCATGTACCGCTTGCAAGTTTATGATAAAAACCATTTAGGCTTGCACTGGCAAATCCATAAAGACTCCCAACTCTTTTTCCACGAATACGCTAATGCTAAAGTCAAAATGCCTGTCAGTATCGCTATTGGTGGGGATTTGCTCTACACATGGTGCGCGACAGCCCCCTTACCTTATGGGGTTTATGAACTCATGCTCTATGGGTTTATGAGAGGAAAAAAAGCGTGCGTGATGCCATGCCTAAGCAATTCTTTGAGCGTGCCAAGCGACTGCGACATTGTGATAGAAGGGTTTGTGGATTGCGAAAAGCTAGAACTTGAAGGGCCTTTTGGGGATCACACTGGCTATTATACCCCCATTGAGCCTTACCCTGTTTTAGAAGTCAAAACTATTAGCTATAAAAAAGATTCCATTTACTTGGCCACTGTGGTGGGTAAGCCCCCTTTAGAAGACAAATACATGGGGTATTTGACTGAACGCTTGTTCTTGCCCTTGCTTCAAATGAACGCCCCCAATCTGATAGATTATTACATGCCAGAAAACGGGGTGTTCCATAATTTGATTTTAGCCAAAATACACACGCATTATAACGCTCATGCCAAACAAGTCATGCATGCTTTTTGGGGCGTGGGGCAGATGAGTTTTGTCAAACATGCGATTTTTGTCAATGAAGACGCTCCCAATTTAAGAGACACCAACGCTATCATTGAGTATATATTAGAAAATTTTTCTAAAGAAAAAATTCTCATCTCTCAAGGCATATGCGACGCTTTAGATCATGCAAGCCCTGAATACGCTATGGGGGGGAAACTCGGTATTGATGCGACCTCTAAAAGCAACACCCCCCACCCCACGCTTTTAAACGATAACGCCTTATTAGCGCTTTTACAAGATAAAATGCCCAATATCGTTCTTTTGAAGCAATATTACCCGCACACCCGTAACCCCATTTGCGTCATTAGCGTGGAAAAGAAAGACAAAAGCGTCATTGAATTGGCTAAAAACTTGCTCGGTTTTGAAGAGTATTTACGCATTGTCATCTTTGTAGAGCATACCAGCAACGATTTAAACAACCCTTACATGCTGCTATGGCGCATCGTCAATAATATTGACGCGCAGCGCGATATTCTCACCTCTAAACATTGTTTTTTTATAGACGCTACCAATAAGGGCGTCATGGATAAACATTTTAGAGAATGGCCTACAGAAACCAATTGCTCCATGGAAGTCATAGAGGATTTGAAAAAGAAAGGGCTTTTAAAAGATTTTGAAACTTTAAATCAAAAATTCCATCTCACGCATTCTTTTAGCACGCATAAAGAAGATCTATAAAGAAGAGCTATGACAGATTATAGCCAAAGGATTGATACCCTCATCGCAAAAATAGAAAAGGCTCGCACCGCCTATTCAAGGCACCACATTGTAAAAATCGTGGCTGTTTCAAAAAACGCTTCCTTAGAAGCTATCCAACATTATTATAACTGCTCTCAAAGGGCTTTTGGAGAAAACAGAGTCCAGGATCTAAAAATGAAGGCACAAAGCCTAGAGCATTTGCCCCTTGAATGGCACATGATAGGCTCTTTACAAGAGAATAAAATCAATGCGCTTTTGAGTTTAAAACCCGCTCTTTTGCATTCTTTAGACTCCTTAAAACTCGCTTTGAAGATAGAAAAGCGTTGCGAAATACTGGGCGTCAATTTAAACGCTCTTTTACAGGTTAATAGCGCGTATGAGGAAAGTAAAAGCGGGGTGGCGCCTGAAGAAACGCTAGAAATTTATTCTCAAATCAGTGAAACTTGCAAGCATCTCAAACTTAAGGGGCTTATGTGTATAGGCGCTCATGCTGATGATGAAAAGGAAATTGAGAAGTCCTTTACCACCACCAAAAAGCTTTTTGACCGATTAAAGAACGCGAGTATTCTTTCAATGGGCATGAGCGATGATTTTGAATTAGCGATTGCTTGCGGGGCGAATCTTTTAAGGATTGGCTCTTTTTTATTCAAAGAGTAAGATGCTAGAATCTTATGCACTTAAAAATGGGGCTGTTTTTATCTCTGATGCACATTTTTTGCCTAAAAGCCCTCATTTAATCCATACGCTTAAAGAACTTTTAAGCGCCAAACCTCCACAAGTCTTTTTCATGGGCGATATTTTCCATGTTCTTGTGGGCTATTTACCCCTAGATAAAGAGCAGCAAAAAATCATTGGTTTAATCCATGCGTTAAGCGAAATTTCACAAGTCTTTTATTTTGAGGGTAATCATGATTTTTCCATGCGTTTTGTATTCAATTCCAAAGTGGTGGTTTTTGAGCGCCAAAACCAGCCCGTATTATTCCAGTATGACAACAAACGCTTTTTACTATCCCATGGGGATTTATTCATTACTAAAGCGTATGAATTTTACATCACGCAGCTCACCTCCACTTGGGCTAGATTTTTTTTAACTTTTTTAAATTTATTAAGTTTTAAAACCTTATACCCCCTTTTTAAAAAACTCATTTATCAAAAACCCATCCGCCTTTGGGAATTAGAGCCAAAAGAATTGCAATCTTTTATTGAAAAGCGCCTAAAAGCCTATCAAAACTACATTAAAGATCTGAACTTAGATAGCATTGACGGCATTATAGAGGGGCATTTTCATCTCAAAAGCGGCGCAAAAATCCCCTTGAATACGCCTATTTATTGCCCACTGCCTTCCTTTTATTACGAACAAAGCCTTTTTAAGGTATCATCAAGCATTTTAGAACCATCTCAAAATAAGGACGCCTAAATCATGGCAGAAAAAACAGCTAACGATTTAAAATTGAGTGAGATAGAACTCGTGGATTTTCGTATTTATGGCATGCAAGAGGGCGTCCCTTATGAGGGGATTTATGGCATCAATGTGGCTAAAGTCCAAGAAATCATCCCCATGCCCACTCTTTTTGAATACCCCACGAATTTGGATTACATTATCGGCGTGTTTGATTTGCGCTCCACGATCATTCCGCTTATAGACTTGGCTAAATGGATAGGGATTGTCCCGGATAAAAGCAAGGAAAACGAAAAAATCGTCATTATCACTGAATTTAACAATGTTAAAATGGGCTTTTTAGTCCATTCCGCTAGGCGCATCAGGCGTATTAGCTGGAAAGATGTGGAGCCTGCCTCCTTTAGCGCATCTAATAGCGTCAATAAAGAAAATATCACCGGCACGACACGCATTGAAAACGACAAAACCCTGCTCATTTTGGATTTAGAAAGCATTTTAGACGATTTAAAGCTTAATGAAGACGCTAAAAACGCTAAAGATACCCCTAAAGAGCGTTTTGAAGGCGAAGTGTTGTTTTTAGACGATAGCAAGACCGCAAGAAAAACCTTAAAAAACCATTTGAGTAAAATGGGTTTTAGCATCACTGAAGCTGTGGATGGGGAAGACGGGTTGAATAAATTAGAAATGTTATTCAAAAAATATGGGGACGATTTGAGAAAACATTTGAAATTCATTATTTCAGATGTTGAAATGCCTAAAATGGATGGCTATCATTTCTTATTCAAGCTCCAAAAAGACCCCAGGTTTGCTTATATTCCTGTGATTTTTAATTCTTCTATTTGCGATAATTATAGCGCTGAAAGGGCTAAAGAAATGGGGGCTGTAGCGTATTTAGTCAAGTTTGACGCAGAGAAATTCACCGAAGAAATTTCTAAGATTTTAGACAAGAATGCGTAATTCTTTTTATAAAATTGTAAAATACTTTTATCTCAAACGCTAAAAAGGGGTTTTAAATGGATGATTTGCAAGAAATAATGGAAGACTTCTTGATTGAAGCCTTTGAAATGAACGAGCAGCTGGATCAGGATTTAGTGGAATTGGAGCATAACCCTGAGGATTTGGACTTGCTCAACCGCATTTTTAGAGTCGCTCATACTATTAAAGGCTCTAGCTCGTTTTTGAATCTCAACATTCTCACGCACCTCACGCACAACATGGAAGATGTCTTGAATCGTGCCAGAAAGGGCGAAATCAAAATCACGCCTGATATTATGGATGTCGTGTTGTGCTCTATTGATTTGATGAAAACCTTGCTCGTAACGATTAGAGATACCGGCTCTGATACCAATAACGGCAAGGAAAACGAAATTGAAGAAGCGGTCAAACAGCTTCAAGCCATCACGAGCCAAAATTTGGAGGGCGCTAAAGAAACTTCAGGGACTAAAGAAGCCCCCCAAAAAGAAAATAAAGAAGAAAATAAAGAAGAAAATAAAGAAGAGGCGAAAGAAGAAAATAAAGAAGAAAATAAAGAAGAGGCGAAAGAAGAAAATAAAGAAGAAAATAAAGAAGAGGCGAAAGAAGAAAATAAAGAAAACAAAGCAAAAGCCCCTACTGCAGAAAACTCCGCAAGCGATAACCCGCTGGCCGATGAGCCGGATTTGGATTATACTAACATGAGCGCTGAAGAAGTGGAAGCAGAGATTGAACGGCTATTGAACAAACGCCAGGAGGCTGATAAAGAACGAAGAGCTCAAAAAAAACAAGAAGCCAAACCCAAACAAAAAGTTACCCCAACAAAAGAAACCCCCAAAACAGAAACTCTCAAAACCGAAACCCCCAAAGCCCCCAAAACAGAAACTAAAGCTAAGACTAAAGCCGATACTGAAGAAAATAAAGCCCCCTCTATTGGCGTGGAGCAAACCGTTAGGGTGGATGTGCGCCGCTTGGATCACTTAATGAATTTAATCGGTGAGCTTGTTTTAGGAAAGAATCGCTTGATTAGGATTTATAGCGATGTGGAAGAACGCTATGATGGGGAAAAGTTTTTAGAGGAATTAAACCAGGTGGTTTCTTCTATTTCAGCGGTAACGACAGACTTGCAGCTTGCGGTGATGAAAACCAGGATGCAACCAGTGGGCAAGGTGTTCAATAAATTCCCTCGCATGGTAAGGGATTTGAGTCGGGAATTAGGCAAGAGCATTGAACTGATCATTGAAGGCGAAGAAACCGAATTAGACAAATCCATTGTAGAAGAGATTGGCGATCCGCTCATCCACATTATCCGCAACTCATGCGATCATGGGATTGAGCCTTTAGAAGAAAGAAGAAGGCTTAACAAGCCTGAAACCGGTAAAGTGCAATTGAGCGCGTATAATGAGGGTAACCACATTGTGATTAAAATCTCTGATGATGGCAAGGGATTAGACCCTGTGATGCTTAAAGAAAAAGCGATTGAAAAAGGGGTGATTAGCGAAAGAGACGCTGAAGGCATGAGCGATAGGGAAGCGTTTAACCTCATTTTCAAGCCCGGCTTTTCTACCGCAAAAGTCGTTTCCAATGTTTCAGGCAGAGGCGTGGGCATGGATGTGGTGAAAACCAATATTGAAAAGCTCAATGGGATCATTGAAATTGATTCAGAAGTGGGGGTAGGCACGACTCAAAAGCTTAAAATCCCTCTCACTCTGGCTATCATTCAAGCTTTACTCGTGGGCGTTCAAGAAGAATATTACGCTATCCCGCTTTCTTCAGTGTTAGAAACCGTGCGCATCAGCCAAGATGAAATCTACACCGTTGATGGCAAGAGCGTGTTGCGTTTGAGAGATGAGGTGCTTTCTTTGGTGCGCCTTTCTGATATTTTTAAAGTGGATGCCATTTTGGAATCTAACTCAGATGTGTATGTGGTTATCATTGGCTTGGCCGATCAAAAAATTGGCGTGATCGTGGATTATTTAATCGGTCAAGAAGAAGTGGTCATCAAATCTTTAGGCTACTATCTTAAAAACACTAGAGGCATTGCTGGCGCTACGGTGAGAGGCGATGGGAAAATCACTCTTATTGTAGATGTGGGAGCGATGATGGATATGGCAAAAAGCATCAAG
This sequence comes from Helicobacter pylori FD535, assembly GCF_000296015.2. Taxonomy (GTDB): domain Bacteria; phylum Campylobacterota; class Campylobacteria; order Campylobacterales; family Helicobacteraceae; genus Helicobacter; species Helicobacter pylori_CT. The sequence continues at coordinate 45,344 of NZ_AKHP02000019.1, read as the reverse complement.
GTCAATATCACTACCTTGATGAACGAATCCGAAAACACGAAGAGCAAAAATTCTCCTAGCGATTATATTGTCTTAGCGATTGATGACAGCAGCACGGATAGAGCGATTATCCGCAAATGTTTAAAACCATTAGGCATCACGATTTTAGAGGCCGCTAACGGGTTAGAAGGCTTAGAAATGCTTAAAAATGGCGATAAGATTCCGGACGCTATTTTAGTGGATATTGAAATGCCTAAAATGGATGGCTACACTTTCGCTTCTGAAGTGCGTAAATACAATAAATTCAAAAACCTGCCTTTGATCGCAGTAACCAGTCGGGTAACTAAAACCGACAGGATGCGCGGCGTTGAATCCGGCATGACTGAATACATCACCAAACCTTATAGCGGTGAGTATTTAACCACCGTGGTGAAACGCAGCATTAAATTAGAAGGAGACCAGTCATGAGCAATCAATTGAAAGATTTATTTGAAAGACAAAAAGAAGCTAGTGCGGGTTCTAAACAAGAAGATAGTGAAGAAATTTTGCAATTCATTGGCTTTATTATTGGCGATGAAGAATACGCCATTCCCATTTTGAATATTTTAGAAATCGTCAAACCCATTGGTTACACTCGAGTCCCTGAAACCCCAAACTATGTGCTTGGCGTGTTCAATTTAAGGGGTAATGTCTTCCCGTTAATTAGCTTGCGTTTAAAGTTTGGCTTGAAAGCTGAAAAGCAAAACAAAGACACTCGTTATCTGGTGGTGCGCCATAACGATCAGATCGCTGGGTTTTTCATCGATCGCTTAACCGAAGCCATTCGCATCAAGCAAACGGATATTGACCCGGTGCCAGAGACTTTGAGCGATAACAATAATTTAACTTATGGCATTGGGAAACAAAACGACAGACTCGTAACCATTTTAAGAGTGGAAGAAATCTTAAAGAAAGACTTTTAAAAACCTTTTCTATCTAAATAAGCCCCCTATGGGCTTTGAGAAGGACTTATCCCGTTAAAAAGCTTGATTTTAATCAAGCGATAATGTTTGATTCAAAACAGAGTTTTTTTAATCTTTTCTTTTAAAAACAGCGTGAAAATTTTTTAAACGGATTAAAAAGAACCCCTTATTTTTAGTTTTTATCGCCAACACTTTTTAATAAGTGGGGCTTTTTGCGTTGAGATTCACTAAATTGTAGCCCCCTCCTTTTAAGGATTTCCTATTTCAACACTTTTAAAAGCGCTTCATAATTGGGCTCTTCTAAAATGTTTTGAACGATTTCTTTATAGATAACCACTCCCTTATCATCAAGAACAAACACCGATCGAGCGAGTAAGCCTTGAAAAGAGCCTTTGCCTAACAGCACGCCGTAATTTTCCCCAAAAGCCTTATATCTAAAATCGCTTAAGATTCTTAAGTCCTTAATGCCTTCAGCACCGCAAATTTGCCCTTGAGAAAAAGGCAAGTCCATAGAAATAACGCTAAAACTCACAGAAGGCAGTTTGCCGGCTTGCTCATTAAAGTGTTTGGCTTGGAGCAAGCAAACCGATCCGGTTAAACTAGGAAGCGCACTAACGACCTGAAAACGCACGCCTTGCTTCAACAAATTGACTTCTTGCAAATCGCCATTGACCAATTTCACATCAGGAGCTTTATCGCCCACCTTTAAGGGTTTCCCTTCTAATTGGTATGTTTCTTCTTTAAAAGTAACTTTTTGCATTGTTAAATCCTTTCTAATGAATTGCTGTATTGCGTTGGAATAATAGCCCATTAAGATTAACTTTTAAAAAATTTAAAAAAAATTTGTTTAAAAAGTCGTTTTAATTTTAAAAAACCCCTTAAAATCTACAAAATTTGCATAACGATCAATTTTTAAGAAAAGATTTACCAAAAAGTATTAAAAAATGATTACAATACGGCTATCTGATCACAAGGAGAAAACATGTTTACATTACGAGAGTTGCCTTTTGCTAAAGACAGCATGGGAGATTTTTTAAGCCCCATAGCGTTTGATTTCCACCATGGGAAACACCATCAAACTTATGTGAATAATTTGAACAACCTCATCAAAGGCACGGATTTTGAGAAAAGTTCTTTGTTTGCTATTTTGACAAAATCTAGCGGAGGCGTGTTTAATAACGCTGCTCAAATTTACAACCACGATTTTTATTGGGATTGCCTAAGCCCCAAAGCGACTGCCTTAAGCGATGAGTTAAAAGGGGCTTTAGAAAAAGATTTCGGCTCGTTGGAAAAATTTAAAGAAGACTTCATTAAGAGTGCGACCACTCTGTTTGGCTCTGGCTGGAATTGGGCAGCGTATAATTTAGACACTCAAAAAATTGAAATCATTCAAACGAGCAACGCTCAAACCCCAGTTACGGATAAAAAAGTGCCGCTTTTAGTGGTAGATGTGTGGGAGCATGCTTATTATATTGACCATAAAAACGCGCGCCCTGTGTATTTGGAAAAATTCTATGGGCATATCAATTGGCATTTTGTTTCTCAATGCTATGAATGGGCGAAAAAAGAAGGCTTAGGCTCAGTGGATTACTACATCAATGAGTTGGTGCATAAAAAAGCTTAAGCGTTATTACTATTGTGGTTTAAAGATTTTTAAACCACGCTTCTTTTTTGAATGAAAGACACTCTGTTTAATCAATCCCTAAATAAACGCTTTTGTTTTGATGAGAAAGTCGCCCATGTTTTTGATGACATGCTGGAGCGCTCCATCCCCTATTATTATGAAATGTTGGATTTGGGGGCGTATTTTATCGCTCAAAACTTAAAAGAAAATCTCAATCCTAAACCCTTGATTTATGATTTGGGCTGTTCTACCGGGAACTTTTTTATCGCGCTTAACCGGCAAATCCAACAAGATATTGAGCTTGTAGGGATTGACAATTCCATGCCCATGCTTAAAAAAGCGCAAGAAAAATTAAAAGATTTTAAAAATACCCGTTTTGAATGCATGGATTTTTTAGAGGTTGAGTTTCAAGAAGCGAGCGCGTTTTCATTGCTTTTTGTGCTGCAATTTGTCCGCCCCATGCAAAGAGAGGTGCTGCTCAAAAAGATTTATAACAGCCTTGCGTTGAATGGGGTTTTATTGGTGGGCGAAAAGATCATGAGCGAAGATCGGATATTAGACAAGCAAATGATAGAGCTATACTATCTTTATAAACAAAATCAAGGCTATAGCCACAATGAAATCGCTTTCAAAAGGGAAGCGTTAGAAAATGTGCTTGTGCCTTATAGTTTAAAAGAAAATGTCGCTCTTTTAGAAAGCGTAGGGTTTAAGCATGTGGAAGCGCTGTTTAAATGGGTGAATTTCACGCTGTTAGTTGCCAGAAAAACTTAAGTTTTTTGAAATAATATATAAAACTTAAGTTTTTAAAAAATATCCACAGGATCCATATTCACGCTGCAAGGGATATTGGGAGCGGTTTTTAAAAACGCATGCACGCTTTTAATTAGGCTTAAAGGGTCTTTGGAACGCAACAAAATCAGGTAGCGGTAAGAAGAAGCGATTTTTTCAATGGGGGCTTTAAAGCTAGAGAGCGTTACGCCCTTTTCTAAACACAAAGAAAGGGTTTGAGAGGCTTTTAGGCTCAATTGTTGGGCTTTTTCTTCGTTTTTATGCTTAAACTCTAACAAACACAGCCTTGAAAAAGGCGGGTAGAGTTCGCACCTTTCTTGCAATTCGTATTGTAAAAAATCTTCATAATCTTCTAAGAAATTTTCTAATAGATCTGTTTCGGTGCTTTGAATGAACACTTGGCCAGAAATTTGCCTAGCGCTCCTCCCAGCGATTTGATAAAGCAACGACACGCCCTCTTCTAAAGCCCTGTAACTATTAGATTTAATGACATTGTCTATGCCTAAAACAACCGCCAAACTCACTTTAGCGTAATCATGCCCTTTGCTTATCATTTGAGTGCCGATTAAGATATTGGTTTTTTGAGCGTTGAAATCGTTTAAAATGTTGTGGAGTTTTTTGGGCGTGCTGGTGTGATCTTTATCTAAAATCGCTATTTTAGTGCCTTTCAAAAGGCCTTCCAACTCATTCAACACTTGCATGGTGCCTATCCTTTTACCCACTAAAACTTCGCTTTGACACGCGCTGCAAATTTTAGGGATAGGGCTTGAAAAATGGCAATAATGGCACATGAGTTTGTTGGTTTTTAAATGCAAACTCATATTCACGCTGCAAAAGGGGCATTGAACGCTTTTGTAGCAATTTTGACACAGCAAGGTTTTGAAATTAGCCCTTGTAGGCACAAAAATAATGGCTTGCTCGTTTTTGTCTATAACTTGTTTTAGCGCTTCTAGGAGTTTGGGCGTGATAAAATGCTCGGTTTTTTCAAAAATAATGTTTTTTTGCGTAGGGGTGTAGCGCCCCTTTAAGCGCACTAAAGCCCTATCTTTAAAGCGTTTGTAACTCTTTAAACTTGGCGTAGCAGAGCCTAAAATCACTTGAATAGGGAATTTATGGGATAAATACAAGCATAAATCCCTAGCGTTATACATGGGGCTTTGATGGGATTTATAAGAAAAGTCATGCTCTTCATCTACAATGATTAAACCCAACTCCTTAAGGGGTAAAAACAACGCGCTTCGTGTGCCTACCACTAATTTGATTTCTTGGGAATAAAGCTTTTCTAAAAATTGTTTTTTTTGATTTTGAGAGAGTTTGCTATGCCACAAGCCTAAATTCTCTTTAAAAACCCTTTTAAGGCGTTGCTGCATTTGAGGGGTGAGGGCGATTTCTGGCACTAACAACAAAGCGCTTTTTTTTTGCTCTAAAGTTTGAGCGATTGCATGCATATAGATCTCGGTTTTCCCGCTACCCGTATCGCCAAAGAGCAAGCTTGCTGAATGTTTTTGCAATTCTTTTAAAGCGTTGGTTTGCGTTTGACTTAATATATTAAGAACAGGCTCAATTTTTTCTAACCCCATTCCATCACATTCTTTAAAAGGAGTAAAAAGGCTTAAGACTGAAGAAAGATTAGCCGAGTAATATTGAGCGATAAAAATAGCGAGCTCCATTTGAAAGGGGAGTAAAAAATAAGGGGTTTTTTCTAGCTCTAGGCATTCAAAAGAGGGTTCTGAAACTTCTTCAAGAACGACGCCTAAAAGCGTTTTATTCCTTAAAGGGATATTGACTAACGCCCCTTTTTGGTGCCGCTCCTTAGAAAAGTAAGTTAAAGGGGGGGTTTTATTCTTTAAAGGAGCGATTAAGTGATAGAACATGATGAGATTTTTTCTAAAAGCTTTTTGAGTTCATTGTGCAAATACTCGTTTTGACAACTTTCATGCAAATAATCCTTTAAAAGCTCTAAGGCGTTTAATTCTTGGTTATGGAAACGCTCTTTTAGGGTGCGTTTCATCTCATCGCTAAAGGTGTTATTGAGAGAGATTTTATAGCGTTTGCCTAAATAAGTGATTTCTAAGCTGTCGTTTTCGGAATGCATGTTTTTAATGGTTTATGACAATAAATCAGAGATTTTGTCATAAAGACCTTGAATGCCCTTATCTTTAGCGCTCAATTCATCGTATAAAATAGCGATTTGAATGTCTTTTTCTTCATTTTGCGCATTCAGCGTGGTGTTTGCTTGGCGTAAAGCGTTCAACTCTTCTTCTTGTTTTTTGATTTTTTCAATCAATTCATCAATTTTAGCGCCCAATTGGTTTAACAAACTTAAAGATTGCATAGTAAGCCTTTCATGGTTTTTAAAAGTTATTATATCAAAGCTATTTGAAGGTAATGGCTTTTAGCACAAAATAAAGTAACTAAACCCCATGTTTTAAACAATTCTTATGGCGGTATTTGGTATTTTTGATTACCATAAAGCAACAAGATAGAAAACTTAACATGGGAGTGATAAATGCAAAAAAGTATATTAAAAATGACTCTGTTGTTGGTTTTCCTCTTTTTGAAAAACGCTGTTGGTTTAGAGGATAAAAAAGCCGATCTTAAAAGCGTTCAAAATACGCCTAAAAATTTACCCCCTATCCAATTAAGGCTCAATCAAGTCCATGAAGAACTTATAGAAATGTTGGATAATATGGAGAAAGGCACGCCGTATGAGTTCCCTAAAGTTAAAGAAATCCTAGAACAAAGCGAAGAAGAATGGCTCAAAGTCGCCCATGAAGAATGCGTGGCGTTGGTCATGCTCATAAGCCCTAAAGCTTCTATTGAAAATAGTCCGATTTATGAGAATTGCTATGAAGCTTATGTGAAACAAAGAATCCATGATTTATATGATTTTTATATAGAAAGCAAAAAGGTGAAAAGAAAAATCAAGAAAGCCCATAAGCAAACGCTCGCTCTTGATGAATTCAAGCCCCTAACAAAAGAGCCGCCTAAAAACGAAAATAAAAAGAGCTTAATCAAACCCAGCTTAAAAGATGCGAGTATCCCTAAAGGGTATTATTTGCAAATTGGGGCTTTTTTGAACGCGCCCAGTAAGGATTTTTTGCAAACGCTCAAAACTTTCCCTCACCAAATAAAGAAAAAAGACTCCCTCACGCATTATTTTATTGGCCCTTATAAAACGAAAGAAGAAGCCCTAAAACAGCTTGAAAATGCGCTTAAAAGCTTTAAAAATAAGCCCGTATTGGTGGAAAAATAATTTTTACTTAGTTTGATTGGATTTTATAAAGCCACCCAACTATTAGCGCGACAAACAAACTCGCGCCCAAAAACACATAGCCTATCATTTTATAAAGGGGGATAAAATTTTTTTGAATTTCTTCTTCTGCGATAATGATTTTAGAAACCCCTAAGCGGTTCGTTGGGGTGCTGTCTGTGAGGTAAAAGCCTTGTTTTTTGAGCGTAAAATAAGGGGTTTTGATTAAGGCGTCATTTTTAAAAGAGGCCACAAACGCCCCGATATTAGAAAACTTGACTTTATTGTTCTCATCTAATAAGACAAAGGGGGTGTTTTTGAATCGTTCTTCTAAGGTTTTTAAAGGCTCTAAAGAATGGGCATTATCCAATTCTAAAAGGCTTTTAGCGATCGCATCAGCGGTGTATTGCATGCGTATTTGGGTGTTCTCTAAGAGATTATTTTTCGCATAAAAGAAAAATAACGCTAACAAAACCCCCACTAAAAGCAAGGTAGAAAGGGCGTAAATGATTAAAAAACGCTTTTTAAAAGAATAGGGCATGATAAACCTTTTTGTTTATAGCAAGTTGGATAACACAGCTTTTTAGGATTAAAAACGCTCAAAAACAGCCCTTTTTTTCTACCATATTTATTTAATTTTATGGCAAATTTTTGAAAAATTGTTATAATTCCTACACTTTTATTGGCAAATTGATTGAGAAAGGGGTTTAGAGCATGCTTGACATATGGATAGATATGATAATTTGTATTTTTTATTTGCTCTTTTTTACGACTCCTTACATTGTGGGCGATATTTTGCAATTGAAATTTATCCGTCAAAAGCTCTGCGAGAAGCCTGTTTTACTCCCACAAAAGGATTATGAAGAAGCGGGGAATTATGCCATTAGGAAAATGCAATTATCCATTATTTCTCAAATTTTAGACGGGATAATCTTTGCTGGTTGGGTCTTTTTTGGCTTGACGCATTTAGAAGATCTCACGCATTATTTAAGCCTTTCTGAAACGCTAGGTTACTTGGTGTTTGCTTTGTTGTTTTTAGCGATTCAAAGCGTTTTATCCTTACCCATTAGCTACTACACCACCATGCATTTGGATAAGGAATTTGGCTTTTCTAAGGTGGGTTTGTCGTTGTTTTTTAAGGATTTTTTCAAAGGGTTATTGCTCACTTTAAGCGTGGGATTGTTGTTGATTTACACTCTTATTATGATCATTGAACATGTGGAGCATTGGGAGATCAGCTCGTTTTTTGTCGTGTTTGCTTTTATGATCTTGGCTAATCTTTTTTACCCTAAAATCGCTCAGCTTTTCAACCAATTCACCCCCTTGAATAATAGGGATTTGGAGAGTCAAATTGAGAGCATGATGGATAAGGTGGGTTTTAAATCCGAAGGCATTTTTGTGATGGACGCTAGCAAGAGGGATGGGCGTTTGAATGCGTATTTTGGGGGCTTGGGCAAAAACAAGCGGGTGGTGTTGTTTGACACTTTGATCTCTAAAGTTGGGACAGAAGGGCTTTTAGCCATTTTAGGGCATGAATTAGGGCATTTTAAAAATAAGGATTTGTTGAAAAGTTTAGGGATTATGGGAGGCTTGCTCGCTCTTGTTTTTGCTTTGATCGCTCATTTGCCACCATTAGTTTTTGAAGGCTTTAATGTCTCACAAACGCCAGCGAGTTTGATTGCGATTTTACTCTTGTTTTTGCCGGTATTTTCTTTTTACGCTATGCCTTTGATCGGGTTTTTTAGCCGAAAGAATGAATACAATGCGGACAAGTTTGGGGCGAGTTTAAGCTCTAAAGAGGTTTTAGCCAAAGCGTTAGTGTCTATTGTGAGCGAGAATAAAGCGTTCCCCTATTCGCACCCTTTTTATGTTTTCTTGCATTTCACGCACCCGCCCCTATTAGAGCGCTTGAAAGCTTTGGATTATGAAATTGAATGACCCTTTCACAAGCCCTAAACAAAGCCAAAAAAGGATTATCGCAAAAAGGTTTTAGGGGGGGCTTAGAATCTGAAATTTTATTAGGCTTTGTCTTGCAAAAAGAAAGGGTTTTTTTGCACACGCATGCCTATTTAGAGTTAAACCACGAAGAAGAGGTGCGCTTTTTTGAATTGGTAGAAAAGCGCTTGAACGACTGCCCCATAGAGTATTTATTAGAAAGCTGTGATTTTTATGGGCGCTCTTTTTTTGTGAATGAGCATGTTTTAATCCCACGGCCTGAAACGGAGATTTTGGTCAAAAAAGCCCTTGATACTATTTCTCAATACCATTTAAAAGAGATAGGCGAAATAGGCGTAGGGAGCGCTTGCGTGTCTGTTAGTTTGGCTTTAGAAAACCCTAAACTTTCCATTTTTGCGAGCGATATTTCACCAAAAGCTTTAGAAGTGGCGTCCAAAAATATTGAACGCTTTAATTTAAAAGAGCGTGTTTTTTTAAAAAAAACGCATCTTTGGGATCGCATGCCAACGATAGAAATGCTTGTCTCTAACCCGCCCTATATCGCTAGAGGTTATCCTTTGGAAAAATCCGTTCTCAAAGAACCGCACGAAGCCCTTTTTGGGGGGGTTAAAGGCGATGAAATCTTAAAAGAAATCGTTTTTTTAGCCGCTGGATTAAAAATCCCTTTTTTGGCTTGTGAAATGGGGTATGACCAGTTAAAAAGCTTGAAAGAATGCTTGGAGTTTTGCGGTTATGATGCAGAGTTTTACAAGGATTTGAGCGGCTTTGATAGAGGGTTTGTGGGCGTTTTAAAAAGTTTTTTAAGATAAAGTTAAAACTTAATTACCCTTTTAGTGTTACAATAAAAACACTTAAAATCATAAAGGATGCCGCTTATGTATATTGAAAAAATCCTCCAATCTTTACAGAAAAAATACCCCTATCAAAAAGAGTTCCATCAGGCCGTCTATGAAGCTATCACTTCTTTAAAACCCCTTTTAGACAGCGATAAAAGTTATGAAAAGCATGCGGTTTTAGAGCGTTTGATTGAGCCTGAAAGGGAGATTTTTTTTAGGGTGTGTTGGCTAGATGATAACCATCAAATCCAAGTCAATCGAGGGTGTAGGGTTGAATTCAATTCAGCTATTGGCCCTTATAAGGGAGGTTTGAGATTCCACCCTAGCGTGAATGAAAGCGTGATCAAGTTTTTAGGCTTTGAACAAGTGCTGAAAAATTCGCTCACCACTTTGGCTATGGGGGGCGCTAAGGGGGGGAGCGATTTTGACCCTAAAGGGAAGAGCGAGCATGAAATCATGCGTTTTTGCCAAGCGTTCATGAATGAATTATACCGCCATATTGGAGCCACGACTGATGTGCCAGCTGGGGATATTGGCGTGGGCGAAAGAGAGATTGGCTATTTGTTTGGGCAATACAAAAAATTAGTCAATCGTTTTGAGGGCGTATTGACCGGTAAAGGACTCGCTTATGGGGGGAGCTTGTGCAGAAAAGAAGCTACCGGCTATGGGTGCGTGTATTTTGCGGAAGAAATGTTGCAAGAGAGGAACAGCTCTTTAGAGGGCAAGGTTTGCAGCGTTTCTGGGAGCGGTAATGTCGCAATTTATACCATTGAAAAATTGCTTCAAATAGGAGCCAAACCGGTAACGGCGAGCGATTCTAATGGCATGATTTACGATAAAGACGGCATTGATTTAGAGCTTTTGAAAGAGATTAAAGAAGCGCGTCGTGGGAGGATCAAAGAATACGCTTTAGAAAAAAAGAGCGCGAAATACACCCCCATAGAAAATTACCCCAAAGGGGGGAATGCGGTGTGGCATGTGCCTTGTTTTGCGGCTTTTCCTAGCGCGACCGAGAATGAATTGAGCGTTTTAGACGCTAAAACCCTCCTTTCTAACGGGTGCAAATGCGTGGCTGAAGGGGCGAACATGCCCTCAAGCAATGAAGCGATTGGATTGTTTTTACAAGCTAAGATTTCTTATGGCATAGGCAAGGCGGCTAATGCTGGGGGGGTGAGCGTGAGCGGCTTGGAAATGGCGCAAAACGCGAGCATGCACCCTTGGAGTTTTGAAGTGGTGGATGCGAAATTACACCACATTATGAAAGAGATTTATAAGAATGTCTCTCAAACCGCTAAAGAGTTTAAAGACCCTACTAATTTTGTGTTAGGGGCTAATATCGCTGGTTTTAGAAAAGTAGCGTCTGCGATGATAGCGCAAGGGGTTTGATGGGTTTGTTTTACAAACTTACTTTTTAACCCATCTCCTTATTAAACGCAACAAAGGTAAGGATTTTTGATAGGCTTTGCGATAGATTTTAAAAGAGGTGTTTTGAGATAGTTCCAATAAAGGTGAAGCGTTTTCTATAAAGGCGTCTAGTAAGGGTTGGAACATGGTTATCCTTTAAACCAATTTAGGCAAACTCAAATGGCGTTTGAAATACGCCAAGATCACGAGAGCAAAAGGTATCGCTACTAAAAAGTATAAAAAAGTAGGGATAGGCAAGGGATCGCCTGCGGCATAGCTGTGTAAGCCAGAAAGGTAGTAATTCACGCCAAAATAAGTCATTAAAACCGAATAAAACCCTAAAACGCTGCTGCTCGCTAAAATAAAGGGCCAATTTTGAGAGCCTAGAAAACGCAAATGCAAGATTAAAGCATAGACGCAAATAGAAATCAATGCCCAGGTTTCTTTAGGGTCCCACCCCCAATAGCGCCCCCAAGATTCATTCGCCCACACCCCGCCTAAGAAATTCCCGGCTGTGAGCATGAACAGGCCTAAAATCATGCTCATTTCATTGATAGCACTAATGGAGAGGATGGTTTTGTCCAAATTGAAACGCCCTTGTTTGCGCAAAATAAACAAAACCAAACTTAAAATCCCTAGCACAAAACACAAACCTAAAAAGCCATAACTAGCGGTGATGACAGAAACATGGATATTGAGCCAATAGGATTTTAACACCGGCACTAAATGGCCAATTTGAGGATCCATAAAGCCTAAATGAGCCACAAAGAGCGCGATACCGGCCAAAAAGCTAGAAGCCGATAGTGCGAGTTTGGAGCGTAAAACAAACCCTGCGATAACAGAAGCCCATGCGATATAAAGCATGGACTCATAAGCGTTGCTCCAAGGCGAATGCCCGCTCACATACCAGCGTAAAACTAGCCCCATAGAATGAGCGAGTGCGCAAAGCAAGATAGCCACATAAAGGATTTTAGTGGGCCAAACATTTGGAATCGTGTTTTTAACAAGAGAGCTGATCACAACGATAAAAAGCAACAACCCTAGAAAAATATAAGGCAAAGTCAGGCGGTTAAAAAAATTGGTGTGGTTTAAAAAAATTTCAGAATCCACTTTAGAAGAGGGCAAATAGAGGTTTTTGGCATGCTCTTGTTGGTAAACGCTCAAATCTTTTAGGGTTTTTTCTACTTTATCCCATTGATTGGTTTTTAAAGCGTCATCAAACCCGCTAAAAATATTTTTTAAAAACGCCGTTGCCACGCTTGAAATTTCTTTATTGGGGCTGTTGATCGCTTCAATAGGCGAGAGCCAAGCGGTGGTTTTATCGCTAGGGAAAATGCGTAAAAATTGAGCGCTAAAAAGCGTATAGACTAAGTTGATTCGTTCATCTACTTTTAAGACATCTTTATCCAACTCGTTGCGCGCATTGGGGGATTTTTGATTGACTTCTTCAACAAGATTTTTTAATTTATACCCACGGCTATCAAACACGTCTCTAAAAGCGATACGGCTCTCGTCTAAAGGCGTGCCGATAAGCTTTCTTAAGGCTTTACTAGAAGTGTAAATCATCTTAATACTGCGCCAATCATTGGGGAAAAACATGATCCCTAAAAGCGTTTGCATGGCGTTTAGCCCCTGAAAATCATCTTTTTTTAAAATCTTATGGATATACTCAATGCTAATGGTATCAAGGGGTTTGATACGCCCGTCAAAATCCTGGACTTGAAGCCTTTGAAAGGCTTTTAAGTGGTCTTTGGAATACTCTCTTAAATGCTTCAAACGCTCTAAAACAGCGCTTTTAGAATCCTCTTTATTGGCGGAATTTTCTACGCTTTGTCGTTCTGTTGGAGTGCTTTTGCCCCCATGCATGTCAATTGGAGCTTCATTGGCGAACGAGGAAGTAAAAGGGCTGATCAAAATTAAAGCGATCAAGAAACTAGCGGCTTGTTGGGATTTTAAAAAGCGTGAAAGCTTCAAAAAACGCCCGTTCTTATCCAAAAGCAACCACAAAGCCCCTAAAATAAGCATCATATACCCTAAATAAGTGGGGATTTTACCCGGGTCTTTATTGACAGAGAGGATCGTGCCTTTTTCATCCGTATCATAGGAAGATTGGAAAAAGCGATAGCCTTCATAATCTAAAACATGGTTCATAAAAATCCTATAAGGTTTGATCAAGGTGTTATCCAATTTCAAAACTTCCACTTCTGAAGCGTAAGATGAAGGGCTCATAGAACCGGCGTAACGCTCTAACTCAAAACGCTTCAGTTTGATTTGAAAGGGCAATTCAATGTAAGCGGATCCAAAACTTAAAGAGAGCTTGTCGTCTTTAAACGTCTCGCTTTCTTCTATGCCTTCATTCCTGTTGTTTTTAATGAGGTTGAATTTGTGGCTCACGCCGTTATAGGTCGCTTTTAACACTAAAATGGTAGCGTCATCTTTTTTAATGGCGTTTTGCTTGTAAATCTCTAAGGGTTCTAAAATCAAAGGCTTGTGATCTAAAGTGGCATGAATGGGTCTTAATCGTTTGGAATAATAAAAGGTTAAAGGCGTTTTTAAAGAAAGTTTGGTGGTGTCATTAAGAGTGATATTAAGGTAAGTGTCCGTGCTTTCAAAAGAGCTTTGCGCGCTATTTTCTCGCACATGCATAAGCCCTTCTACGCCAAAAAATCGTGTGATGGCTGCCCCTAAAATGATTAAAATCAAGGAGCTGTGGAAAAAAAGGCTTGCGTATCTTTTGCGCTCTAAAGCTTTAGAATTAATGAATGTGCCTATTAAAACCACCAACAAATACGCATGCAAGAAATTAAACCAAGGGGTGTTATACACAATCGCCTTACTCGCGCTCGTGCCGTAATCGTTTTCTATAAAAGTGGCTATCGCGCACGCTAAGGCATAGAGTGCCATTAAAGGGATAGCGACCCAAAAAGAAGCCAGCAAAAAAGAAAGCAGGCTTTTGAGATTCTTCATTAGACTTTCCTAGTTAGACTTGCTTTTAGAAAGGTTGGTTTTATACTTGATGTAAGCCTTTAATTTTTTAGTGAGATCCTCATCGTTTTTCGTGTCTTGATACTTCCCATCGCCGATAAATTCTAACACGGCTAAAAATTGCGTAGAGGGCATATAGCCGGGCAATTCATAGATGGTTTTGCCGGTTTTATCGGATAAAACAATCGTAGGGGTGGATTGGACGGCATAAATTTGCGCTAATTCTTCTGTGGACATTTTGATTTCTTTTTCATCATTTTTATCCTTATCGCCGACTTTAAAATCATGCTCTTTGGAGTAGCTGATATTGACATAGTAAGCGCTAAAATGCTCTTTAATATAGTCGTGCAATTCTTTGACATTTTTGAGATCTTTTTTAAGCCTTTCGCAATAGGAGCAACCATTACGGCCAAACACTAAAAGCATGTATTTGTTATTAGGGCTAATGGACTTATTGTCTAAAAAAACATCTTCTAAACCGGCGTAGCTCTTTTTGTCTATGTTGTCTCGCTCATCGTTTAATTCTTTGGAGCTTTGAGAGCCGGAGCTTAAAAGATTTTCATCTAACTTGTCTTTATTGTTGGATTTGCAAGCGCTTAAAAATAGCGAAATCAATAATAAAACGCTTAAAAATTTCTTGGAAACATAAGAGAGTGAAAACATGAAATAACCTTTATCTTTTAATGGGTTTGGAAACTAGGTATCTTACTACAATAATCGCTTTTTTATGCGCATTTTACTATTCCTTGAGATTTTTAACCCGTTCAATGATAAATTTTGCGAACTCTATGGAATCGTTTAAGCATGGGCAAACTAAATATTCTTTAATTGCCAAGCGCTCTGCCATCAAGCGGTATTGCATGTCTAATTCATAGAGCGTTTCAGAATTATCAATCGTGAAAGCTAAAGGATAGATAATAATATGAGACTTGCGGTGCTTTTCTATCAATTCTTCAGTGCTTGGCTCTAGCCATTTCATAGGCCCTAGCTTGGATTGATAAGAGAGTAAGACTTCTTTAAAAGGGATATTCTTTTGTTGCATCAACTCTTTTAGCAAACTCACATGGTGTTCGCATTCTTGCTGGTAAGTATCGCCGGCATCAATAACACTTTTAGGTAATCCATGGACGGAAAAGATTAAGACAAAATCCTGGCTTTTGCGGTTGTTTAGGGCGCTTAAAATCGTGTTTAAAATGATTTCATTAAGCTTTTTGTCAGCATAAAAGCGCTCTATGACTCGCACTTTAGGGCGGAAAGTTTCTAAAGATTTGAGAGCGTTAAAAGCGTCATTGAAACTAGAAAGGGTGGTCGTGCTAGAATATTGCGGATACATGGAAAAAAACACCAAGCTTTCTACCTCTTTTAAGGCTAAATCTTGCAAGACCATAGACGCATAAGGGGGGGTATAACGCATCGCATAAGTGTAAAAGCGAGAAGGATCCAATTGGTTCAAACGCTCTGTAAGGGCGAATGTGATAGGCGTTAAAGGGGATTTGCCTCCTAATTTTTCATAGATTTTTTTGGATTTTTCTATGCGGCTATTGACAATCATTTTACCCACCATTTTACGCATAAAATTATTTTTAATGGTAAGGATAAAGGGGTCATCAAACATGTTTTTTAAAAACACCCCCACTTCATAAAGGCTGTTAGGCCCTCCCATATTCAAAAGAACGACTGCTTCTTTGGGGGATTTTGCGGCGTTATTTTCTAAATTATTCAGCTTTTCATTGATTAAATTCATTGGTGCATGCTAAAATAAAACGATTAATAAAAAATAAATCGTTAGAAAGAAGTTAATGTTAGAGATGAGTTTGCAAGCATTAAATACACAAGATTCTTCTGTGATGGCTCAATCCTTGCTTATCCATGCCTTTTTTGCCGCCCTGCTTGCCCTAGCCTTTATGATCAATCTTTACACCCTTTTTAAAGAGAAAAATTTGATCCAATTGAACAAAAAAATCTATCTTGTCATGCCAGCGATTTACATTCTTTTAAGCATCGCTCTTTTGAGCGGGATTTTTATTTGGGCGATGCAACAATTTGAATTTTCTTTTAGCGCTGTTGTCATGCTTTTAGGGCTGTTGTTGATGCTGATAGCAGAAATCAAACGCCATAAAAGCGTGAAATTCGCTATCACTAAAAAAGAGAGGATGGAAGCGTATATCAAAAAGGCTAAAATCCTGTATTTTTTAGAAACGATTCTTATTGTTGTGTTAATGGGCCTTTGAATGCGTTTTGTCTACCACCCTTTAGCCAAAGAGCCTGTTTTAAAAATAGAAGGCGAGAGTTATACGCATTTATACCGATCAAGACGCATCAAAAGCGCGAGTCGTTTGGATTTAAGAAACTTAAAAGACGGCTTTTTATACACCTATGAGCATGCAGAAATCACTAAAAAACACGCCCTTTTAAAGCTAGTGGGCGGGCGATTATTAGAGGTTATGGCCAGTAAAAAAACGCATTTGATTTTAAGCGTGATTGAAATCAAAAGCGTTGAAAAAATCCTACCCTTTTTAAACCAGTTAGGCGTGAGCAAGTTGAGTTTATTCTATGCGGATTTTAGCCAGCGTAATGAAAAAATAGACAGCGCTAAATTAGAGCGCTTTCAAAAGATTTTGATTCATTCTTGCGAGCAATGCGGTAGGAGCGCTTTAATGGAATTGGAAGTGTTTTCAAACACTAAAGAGGCACTAAAAGCTTACCCTAAAGCGAGCGTTTTGGATTTTAAGGGCGAAACTTTGCCCACAAGCATGGGTTTTGAAAAGGGCGTTATCATAGGGCCTGAAGGGGGCTTTAGCGAACAAGAAAGAGGGTATTTTAAAGAGCGTGGAATTTATCGCATCCCATTAGACATGGTGCTAAAGTCTGAGAGTGCATGCGTGTTTGTGGCGAGTATCGCGCAAGTTTAGGGGGTTATTGGGGATTTTAAATCCTAGAAAATCCACCCGTAATTAAAAAACACTTTAAAATGGCTACCCCCCTCATTCAAAACAACAGAGTCCGCATAGATGCCATTATTAGAAGCGATTTTAATACCGCTTTGGATTAAAGGAACGCTAATGCCTACAGAATATTTGGAATGCTTGTAGCGGTAATTAAACCCAGTAACTATATCTAAATTACCGCTTCCTTTGACCTGGTTGAAAACATAGTAGCTGTTGTATAAGCCCCTTAACCCCCCAAACACCCCAAAAGAGGAAGCAAAAATTTTTTTAGTGGGATTGTCTTGCTTTTTATGGGTATAAGTGGTGATGAAATCAAATAACACATCCATTCCCCCACCATAGCTTAATTGCTGGATTTTTTCATCGTTAGCTTGAGCGTAGTTGTATTTGATGATGCCGTAATAGGCTAACCCTATGTAGTCATTGAAATAATGTTGGTAGCCTATTTTAACATTAACCCCTAAAATAGGGCTTCTAAAATTCTTACTTGAAGAGCGGTAAGTGGTGGTGGAAGTGGTGGAAAAATTTTGTGCGATCGCACTGACCATAGAGGTTGCAAAATTTTGTGTGTTCAAACTGGCGTCTAAATAGTTGGCTTGGCTGCTCAAATTAGCGAAATTAATAGGCAGAGCGTTTTGGTTGATGAGCTGTTGCCAAACAACGGTGGTAACCCCTATAAGCCCAGCGGGGACTTGAGCGCAATTCGTATAAATGGAATTGGGGTAATTGCCCGCTGTATAGACTTGGTGGTTGTCCTTATAAAAAGAACATACATTATAGGTGTAACCATCCTGATCTTTTACTTCTTTTCCGTTTGTAAATTTTAGTTCTTCTTTTCCATTGACCAATTCTTCTTTCCCACCCTCACATTCTTGTATAGCTCCGCCGTTTTCTTGACACAAGCGCACCCTTTGATAAGTCATGTTCCCGTTATGGGTATAGCCTTTAGTGTGGCTAAATTCATGGATAATGTCTCTTAATTCCACAATATCAACTTTGTTCAAAGTTTTACCAAACAATTTTTCAGGGTTTAATGCAGAAGCCATTATCGCTAAATTGCCATCGCCTTCATCAAGTTCATACCCTAGCCCCACAAAACCTGATTTCATGATGTTCACTTCAAGATTGATCGCCCTTCTAAACGCATCTACAACGGATTGAGGGGTTAGCACATAGTGTTCATAGATGTGAGCGACACGCCCGTTATTGAAAGGGTTCACGCATTTAGGGTAATCAGAGCCGCACTCTGATGAACTGTTAGAAAATTGGAAGGGGGCGTTTAAAATGGCTTCTTTCCAAGCTTTAGAGTCAAACACCGCAATCATGTTCAGCATCAAATTAGTCAATTCTTCTGCGGTTTGTGGGGTGAAATCTGACATGCAATTAGTGCAATTGCCCTTAAAATTGTTGTTATTAGCATTTTCATAACTCATCACTACATGTGTCGTGATCTGACTGATCTTGTCAAACAAACTCTTTGTGCCTAAATCAGAAAAGGGGGTGGCAGTGGCTTTGAGTTGTTGGAAAACAAAAGGGTCTTTTTTGAGAAGTTCAGGATCGTTAAGCTCTGGGTCATTAAACAAGCTTGCAGGCAGGGTAATTTGAGATTGTTTAGGGATGGTCTCTATCACGCCTAAATGGATTACTCTACCTTGTTTGTCTTTAAAGGTAAGCTCAACATTACTTAAATCATAAGGCAGAAAGTTTTGTATCGTTACACTCCCATTAGCCGCGCTTGCATACACAGGATTTAAAGAGTCAAAGGTGAGATTAGGGATGTTTTTTGTGGTGAATAGAGCGCTCGCCTTTTTTACAATAGCGCTTTTTTGGATGTAGTATCTCCCATAAACGCTTTGTGGGGTGGCTGTATCGCTTTTGTTTGGTTCTTTAGGTTGTTCTTTAATTTGCGGGTGAGTTAGGGGGTTTTTTTGGATTTTTTGGGTGTTTTGAGCTGTTGCTTCTTCTTTGGTTTGTGCGCCTTCTAATAATCCGGTTTCAAACCCGGCTTCTATAAAAAAGCCGTCTTTTTGGTGTTTTTGAAAAGCTTCTAAAGGGTTGAACAAGCCGATTAAGCAAATCGTTTTACTAACGAATCTTAGCATGGTAATTTCCTAAATGGTTTAGCGTTTTGTTCTCAAAGAGTTTGTAACTCAATCAAACTGAAGTTTCGTATTATAATACATTTTTGAGAAATTGCGGTATTGTTTGTATTAAAAAATAAACAACGATCACAAGGATAAGCGCTTTTATCTTTCTTCAAATCACTTTAAAATTTTAGGCAAAGTGATACCCACTTGCCCTTGATACTTACCGCCTCTGTCTTTATAGCTTTGCTCACACACCTCATCGCCTTGTAAAAACACCACTTGCGCGATCCCCTCATTGGCATAGACTTTAGCCGGTAGATTAGTGGTGTTAGAAATTTCAATCGTGATATAGCCTTCAAATTCCGGCTCAAAAGGCGTAACATTCACAATAATCCCGCATCTGGCGTAAGTGCTTTTGCCCAAACAAATCGCTAAGGTGTCTTTAGGCATTTTAAAATACTCTATCGTATGGGCTAGGGCGAATGCGTTAGCGGGTAAGATAAAAAAGCCCTCTTGGCTCGCATCAATTTTAGTTGCGTTGTTGGGGTCAAAGTTTTTAGGGTCAATTAAAGCGTTTCTGTTATCAAAGAGCATGAACTCACTCCCCACTCTAATATCATACCCATAACTGCTCAAACCATAGCTGATCACATTCTTACCGACTTGCTTTTCGCAAAAAGGGCTAATCATGCCATGCTCTAAACTCATTTTTTTAATCCAAGAATCCGCTTTCAATCCCATATACACAAAGCCTTTAAAGTTTGTTAATAATTATGTTATTATAACAATAATTTTTTGCTAAAAACGCTTATGGTTAGTGAGATTATGTGTTTGTGGCATATTTTAAAATAATATTAAGGAATAAATCGTTATGAACCTTTCTGAAATTGAAGAGTTGATCAAAGAATTTAAAGCTTCTGATTTAGGGCATTTGAAATTAAAGCATGAGCATTTTGAGTTGGTTTTGGATAAAGAATCCGCTTATGCGAAAAAAAGTGCGTTAAATCCCGCCCATTCTCCAGCCCCCATTATGGTAGAAGCGAGCATGCCAAGCGTCCAAACCCCTGTGCCTATGGTATGCACCCCTATTGTGGATAAAAAAGAAGATTTCGTGCTTTCGCCTATGGTAGGCACTTTTTATCATGCGCCATCCCCTGGGGCTGAGCCTTATGTCAAAGCGGGCGACACGCTTAAAAAAGGGCAAATTGTGGGCATTGTAGAAGCGATGAAAATCATGAACGAAATTGAAGTGGAATACCCTTGCAAGGTGGTTTCTGTTGAAGTGGGAGACGCTCAACCGGTAGAATACGGCACGAAACTCATCAAAGTTGAAAAGCTCTAAAATCCATGAATAAAGAAAATAAAAAGGTAGAAAAAAAAGAGCTTTCACGCATTTTGATCGCTAATAGAGGCGAGATCGCTTTAAGAGCGATCCAAACCATTCAAGAAATGGGTAAAGAATCCATAGCCATTTATTCTATCGCTGACAAGGACGCCCACTACCTCAATACGGCTAGCGCCAAAGTGTGTATAGGGGGAGAAAAATCCAGCGAGAGTTACTTGAATATCCCTGCGATCATTAGTGCGGCGGAATTGTTTGAAGCGGATGCGATTTTCCCTGGGTATGGGTTTTTGAGTGAAAACCAGAATTTTGTAGAGATTTGCTCGCACCATTCTTTAGAATTTATTGGCCCGAGCGCGAAAGTCATGGCTTTAATGAGCGATAAATCCAAAGCCAAAAGCGTGATGAAAGAAGCCGGCATGCCTGTGATTGAGGGCAGTGATGGGTTGCTTAAAAGCTATCAAGAAGCTGAAGAAATCGCTGATAAAATCGGCTACCCTGTCATCATTAAAGCGGCCGCTGGTGGGGGCGGGAGAGGCATGCGCGTCGTAGAAGATAAATCCAAGCTCAAAAACCTTTATCTAGCCGCCGAAACGGAAGCTTTGAGCGCATTTGGCGATGGGAGCGTGTATTTAGAAAAATTCATCAACAAGCCTAAGCACATTGAAGTCCAAATTCTAGCCGATAAGCATGGCAATGTCATTCATGTGGGCGAAAGGGATTGCTCGGTGCAAAGACGCCAGCAAAAGCTCATTGAAGAAACCCCGGCAGTGGTTTTAGAAGAGGGCGTTCGTAAGCGTTTGTTAGAAACAGCGATCAAGGCCGCTAAATACATCGGCTATGTGGGGGCTGGGACTTTTGAATTTTTGCTGGATTCCAACATGAAAGATTTTTATTTCATGGAAATGAACACTCGTTTGCAAGTGGAACACACCATTAGCGAAATGGTGAGCGGGTTAAACCTCATTGAATGGATGATTAAAATCGCTCAAGGCGAAGAATTGCCCAAGCAAGAAAGCTTTTCCCTCAAAGGGCATGCGATAGAATGCCGAATCACTGCAGAAGATCCTAAAAAATTCTACCCAAGCCCGGGCAAAATCACCGAATGGATCGCTCCTGGTGGGGTGAATGTGCGCCTTGATTCGCATGCGCATGCTCATTATGTCGTGCCTACGCACTATGATTCTATGATTGGCAAGCTCATTGTGTGGGGTGAAAACAGAGAAAGAGCGATCGCTAAGATGAAAAGGGCTTTAAAGGAATTTAAAGTAGAAGGCATTAAAACGACCATTCCTTTCCACCTTGAAATGCTTGAAAATGCGGATTTCAGGCAAGCAAAAATCCACACGAAGTATTTAGAGGAAAATTTTTAAGTTTTAAGGATTTTCTTAAGCATGATTTAAGGATTTTAAACGATCAGAAAAAATCAGCATTAAATTTTATGATTCTATAGTAAAGTTTTTTTCATGCAAACCTTGTTTAAAGAAATTACCCCTAAACGCTATGTCAATGGCAATGAGATGAAAGAAAATTCTAGCAATGTTCTAGATCAGTATTTCACTAAGCCTAGTGTGGCTTTAAAATGCTTTCAAAAAGCTTGTGAAGTGATTAAAAAATACGAAAATCTGGATGACTTTATTTTTTTAGAGCCAAGCGCAGGCGATGGGGTGTTTTATGACTTGTTCCCTAAAAATAGACGCATTGGTATAGACATTGAACCCAAAAGAGATGGATTTATTCAATGCGATTTTTTAAATTATAAATTGCCTACGCATCAAAAAGTGATTTGCTTGGGCAACCCTCCTTTTGGGCATCGTGGGGTTATGGCGTTAGAATTTATCAACCATGCTAGAAATTGTGATTTTGTGTGTTTCATCCTACCCATGTTCTTTGAAAGTCAAGGAAAAGGCTCTATTAAGTATCGTGTGAAAGGTTTGAATCTGCTTTATAGCGAACGCTTAGAAAAAAATGCGTTTATAGATTTTAAAAATAAAGAAGTGGATGTGCATTGCGTGTTTCAAATTTGGAGCAAAAAGTATCAAAACAAAAAAAGTGAATTTTTTGGTATAAGAATCGCCATAAAGAACCCTTTGGCGAGTATATCAAGGTTTTCACGGTTTCGTTAGCTAAAAACAGAGAATGCGGTAAAGAGTGGATTTTTAATCAAAAAGCGTCTTTTTACATTTCATCAACTTTTTACAAAAGCACACAAATTGTAGAGAACTTTGAGGAAGTTAAGTATAAATCTGGTATCGCTGTGGTATTTACTAGCACTAACAAGGCTTTAAACGCTAAATTAAAAAAACTATTCAAAGAGATTGATTGGACAAAATACGCAAGTTTAGCGACTAATTCTTGCTATCATTTAGGAAAAAGTCATATTTTTCAAGCCTTATATGATCATTTAGATAGTTTAAAGGATAATTGATGGACTTAGAGCAAACTTTTTTAAAAATTATTGAAAAAAACATGAAGAATTGAATTTAGGACAAGATTACAACGCTATTTTTTCAAAAATTAGAGATTTTGAAGCCAACGCTATAGGGCAGATTGGTGAAGAGTTTTTAAAAAGCGTGCTTAACGCCATAGACGAAGTAATCAATGATGGCGTTATTCATGATGAATACGATATTATGACAAAAAGTGGCGTATCCTTTGAAGTTAAAACAGCGCGAAAAGGCAGAACTAACAACACTTTTCAATTCAATGGTATAAACCCACGATACAACTATGATTTTTTGATTTGTTTAGGAGTGCGCGAAGACAAATTGCTTTATAGAATTTTTAAAAAGGATGAGATCAATTACATTCATAAAGAAAGAAAATACTTTATGAAACAAAATGAGTTTAAAAAGCAATTGGTGCCAATGAATCCTGATAATCAAGTCAATTATAAGCTCACTCTCAATATTAAAGAATTGGAAGAAATTACAAATCTCATCAAAGAGTTAGAAAGGGTTTTAGGGTTAGATTAATATTTTTAGATAGAATTGAGTGGATCAAAATGTTTTTAGGAATAGAGTTTGCTTATCTTTAAGAAAGTCCAATGAAGTGGAGGATAAGATGTCTAAGATTTCAAATCATTATAACCCGTCTTTGATGGTGAGGGATTACCACACCCAAAGGGTTGGTTCGCACGCAAGAAAAGAAGAAAATAAAGAAATTCAAAATCTTTCAGAGAATGATGAAAAAATCAAATTAGCCAAACAAGCCAAGCAGGATAACCTAGCCATAGGGGATTTAGAAAGCCGCCTTAAAAGCTTAAAAGGCATGGATAAAGACGCTAAGGAATTGGTGGGGATTTCTAAAGCTTACGCTCATAATAATGGAAAAGATCGAAGCGATTTTGAGCATTTCAAAAGCCGTTTAGACAAAGCGATTGATTCTTTCAATCAAAAATCCGGCAATGATAGTTTGAAACTCCCTAGCAATATTGATATTGACGACACGAAAGCTTTGGAAAAATTTTCAAAATCATTAGAAAGTGAGAAAGAAAACATTCAAAACTCTTTGCACCAGTGGAAAAAACAGCTCGCTGAAACGAATCATTTAAACAAGGAATACAACACCTTAGATAAAACGAGACTGAACGCTCAAAAATTCCAAGATGTCCATGACACAAGCAAGATCACCCCATCTCGCTTGCAAGACTTGCTCGCTTGAAAGAGTTTGCTTATAGCGAGCCTTGTTTAGATGAAGAAGATAAAAAGGCTGTTTTAGAGGTTTTAAATTCCAAACAGCTCACGCAAGGCAAACGCTCTCTTTTGTTTGAAGAAGCTTTGTGCGAGTTTTTGGGCGTTAAGCATGCGTTAGTGTTTAACAGCGCGACTTCAGCCCTTTTAACGCTCTATAGGAATTTTAGCGGATTTAACGCTGGTTGTAATGAAATCATCACCACCCCCATAAGCTTTGTGGCGACGGCTAACATGCTTTTAGAAAGCGGTTACAAACCCGTATTTGCTGAAATTAAAAACGATGGCAATATAGATGAATTAGCCCTAGAAAAGCTCATTAACGAAAAAACCAAAGCCATAGTGAGCGTGGATTATGCTGGTAAAAGCGTGGAAGCAAAAAGCATTCAAAAGCTTTGCAAAAAGCATTCTTTGAGTTTTCTTTCTGACAGCTCGCATGCTCTAGGGAGCGAGTATCAAAACCAAAAAGTAGGAGGCTTTGCGTTAGCGAGCGTGTTTAGTTTCCATGCCATTAAACCTATCACTACGGCTGAAGGGGGAGCGGTCGTTACTAACGATAGCGAATTGCATGAAAAAATGAAATGGTTTCGCTCTCATGGCATGTTCAAAAAAGATTTTTTTGAAGGCGAAGTCAAAAGCATAGGGCATAACTTCCGCTTGAATGAAATCCAAAGCGCTTTGGGTTTGAGCCAGCTTAAAAAAGCCCCCCTTTTCATGCAAAAAAGAGAAGAAGTCGCTCTAACCTATGACAGGATTTTTAAAGATAACCCTTATTTCACACCTTTACACCCCTTGTTAAAAGATAAAAGCTCTAACCACCTTTATCCTATTTTAATACGCCAAAAATTTTTGACATGCAAAAAACTCATTTTAGAAAATTTGCACAAGCGTGGCATTTTAGCCCAAGTGCATTACAAGCCCATTTACCAATACCAATTATACCAACAGCTCTTTAACACAGCCCCATTAAAAAGCGCAGAGGATTTTTATCGCGCTGAAATTTCCTTACCTTGTCATGCGAATTTAAGTTTAGAGAGCGTTCAAAACATCGCTCATGGCGTTTTAAAAACTTTTGAGAATCTTAAGATAGAATAAGTTTCATTTATAGGGCTTCAAATTTTAATCATTAAGAATGGTGCGGAAGAAAGGAATCGAACCTTCATGCCTTGCGGCGCTAGATCCTAAGTCTAGTGCGTCTACCAATTTCGCCACTTCCGCACACCGCACGCAATCGCATGCATAAGAAGTAGAAAATAAAGAAGCAGTATTTTAGCTTTTTAATCCTTTAAAAATACTGAAAGATTGAAGTTTTTTAAAATTTGGAGTTTTTTCTGGCTTTTAGGGGGTTTTAAATTCTTTTAAGGTATTCTAACAAGGCTATATCATTAGATAGGTTTTAAGGAAATTAAGGAACAAAATGGAAGTTTCACGCAAGAAAATTTACAACCCCAATTCTACAGAAAGTGTGAATGAAAGAAAGATTTTTGGGGGCAATCCTACAAGCATGTTTGATTTGAATAAAATCAAGTATCAATGGGCGGATCATTTGTGGAAAACGATGCTCGCTAACACCTGGTTTGCTGAAGAAGTGAGCATGAATGATGACAAAAGGGATTATTTGAAATTAAGTGCGGAAGAAAAGATCGGCTATGACAGAGCTTTAGCACAACTCATTTTTATGGATAGCTTGCAAACCAATAATTTAATTGATAATGTCAATCCCTTTATCACCAGTCCCGAAATCAATTTGTGTTTGGTGCGTCAAGCTTATGAAGAAGCCTTACACAGCCATGCGTATGCGGTGATGGTGGAAAGCATTAGCGCGAATACTGAAGAAATTTATGACATGTGGCGTAACGATATGCAATTAAAAAGCAAGAATGACTATATCGCGCAAGTGTATATGGAATTAGCCAAAAACCCTACAGAAGAAAACATTCTCAAAGCGCTTTTTGCTAACCAGATTTTAGAGGGGATTTATTTTTATAGCGGGTTTAGCTATTTTTACACTTTAGCTAGGAGCGGTAAAATGCTAGGATCAGCGCAAATGATTCGTTTTATCCAAAGAGATGAGGTAACGCATTTGATTTTATTCCAAAACATGATCAACGCTTTAAGGCATGAAAGAGCGGATCTATTCACGCCGCAATTGATTAATGAAGTCATAGGAATGTTTAAAAAAGCGGTAGAAATTGAAGCTTTGTGGGGGGATTATATCACGCAAGGCAAGATTTTAGGGCTCACTTCAAGCTTGATTGAGCAATACATCCAGTTTTTAGCGGATAGCCGTTTGAGTAAGGTGGGTATCGCTAAGGTTTATGGCGTCCAACACCCCATTAAATGGGTAGAGAGCTTTTCAAGTTTCAATGAGCAACGCTCTAATTTCTTTGAAGCTAGGGTGAGTAATTACGCTAAAGGGAGCGTGAGTTTTGATGATTTTTAAGGGGCTTGTTTGAATAGTATCAAAAACCATTTGATGTGTGAAGAAATCCATAAGCGTTTCAACTTGCACCCCAAAGTGAGAGAGGCTATGGAGAGCATTGAAAGAGAAGTTTTTGTGCCAGCCCCTTTTAAACATTTTGCCTACACTCTAAACGCGCTTTCTATGCAAGCGCAACAATACATTTCTTCGCCCCTAACCGTGGCCAAAATGACGCAATATTTAGAAATTGATCATGTGGATAGCGTGTTAGAAATTGGCTGCGGGAGCGGCTATCAAGCGGCGGTGCTGTCTCAAATTTTCAGGCGCGTTTTTAGCATTGAAAGGATTGAGAGCCTGTATTTAGAAGCGCGTTTGCGCCTTAAAACTCTGGGTTTAGACAATGTTCATGTTAAATTCGCTGATGGGAATAAGGGTTGGGATCAATACGCCCCCTATGATAGGATTTTGTTCTCTGCTTGCGCTAAAAATATCCCTCAAGCGCTTATCGATCAGCTTGAAGAAGGCGGGATATTAGTCGCGCCCATTCAAGAAAATAACGAGCAAGTGATCAAACGCTTTGTGAAGCAAAATAACGCCTTGCGCGTCCAAAAAGTGTTAGAAAAATGCTTGTTTGTGCCTGTTGTAGATGGGGTGCAATAAAGATTAAGGCATGATGAAACACTATCTTTTCATGGCGGTTTCGCAGGTTTTTTTCTCTTTCTTTTTAGTGCTGTTTTTTATCTCCTCTATCGTGCTATTAATCAGTATTGCAAGCGTAACGCTCGTGATTAAAGTGAGCTTTTTGGATCTAGTGCAACTCTTTTTGTATTCCTTGCCTGGAACCATTTTTTTTATTTTACCGATCACTTTTTTTGCGGCTTGCGCTTTGGGGCTTTCAAGGCTTAGCTATGACCATGAATTGTTAGTGTTTTTCTCTTTAGGGGTTTCGCCTAAAACAATGACTAAAGCGTTTGTGCCTTTGAGTTTGTTAGTGAGCGCGATTTTATTGGTGTTTTCGCTTATTTTAATCCCCACTTCTAAGAGCGCTTATTACGGGTTTTTGCGTCAAAAAAAAGACAAGATTGATATTAACATCAGAGCGGGTGAATTCGGGCAAAAATTAGGCGATTGGCTCGTGTATGTGGATAAAGCTGAGAACAATTCCTATGATAATTTAGTGCTTTTTTCCAATAAGAGCCTTTCTCAAGAAAGCTTCATTCTGGCTCAAAAAGGCAATATCAACAATCAAAACGGCGTGTTTGAATTGAATTTATACAAAGGGCATGCGTATTTCACTCAAGGCGATAAAATGCGTAAGGTTGATTTTGAAGAATTGCATTTGCGCAACAAGCTCAAGTCTTTCAATTCTAATGATGCGGCTTATTTGCAAGGCACGGATTATTTAGGTTATTGGAAAAAAGCCTTTGGCAAAAACGCTAATAAAAATCAAAAACGCCGTTTTTCTCAAGCGGTTTTAGTTTCATTGTTCCCTTTAGCGAGCGTGTTTTTAATCCCCTTATTTGGCATCGCTAACCCGCGATTCAAAACGAATTGGAGTTATTTTTATGTCCTTGGAGCGGTTGGGGTTTATTTTTTAATGGTGCATGTGATTTCTACGGATTTGTTTTTGATGACCTTTTTCTTCCCCTTTATTTGGGCGTTTGTCTCTTATTTGTTGTTTAGAAAATTCATTTTAAAGCGTTATTAGATGCGTTGTTTTAAGGCTACTATCGCTTATGATGGGGCGTATTTTTTAGGCTATGCCAAACAGCCCAACAAACTCGGCGTTCAAGATAAAATAGAGAGCGCTTTAAACGCGCTAGGGATTAAAAGCGTTGTGGTTGCGGCTGGGCGCACGGATAAAGGCGTGCATGCGAATAACCAGGTTTTATCTTTTCACGCTCCAAAACACTGGAATGCCGCTAAATTATTTTATTATCTAGCCCCCAAACTCGCCCCGCATATTGTCTTAAAAAAACTAGAAGAAAAAAACTTTCATGCGCGTTTTGACGCTCAAAAAAGAGCGTATCGTTACCTTTTGACGAAGAATTTAAAAACGCCTTTTTTAGCGCCTTATATCGCTTGTGGGGATTATGGCTCACTAGATTTATTAAATACCGCTTTAAAGCAATTCACAGGCAAGCATGATTTTTCCATGTTTAAAAAAGAAGGCGGGGCGACAACCAATCCTAAACGCGTTATTTTTAACGCTTTTGCTTATAAAACCTTTATCGCAGGGCATGAGTGCGTGGTGTTTAAAATCATTGGCGATGCGTTTTTACGCTCTAGCGTGCGTTTGATCGTTCAAGCGTGCGTTCAATACTCCTTAGAAAAAATCACGCTCGCTGAAATTCAAGCGCAAATCCACAACCTCAAAGCCGCTATAAGAACGCCCATAATGGCTAATGGCTTGTATTTGCACAGGGTGTATTATTGAAATCTCAAAAGGTGTTCTTCCCAATCTAGAGCGCTTTTGATAATGGTGTCTAGGTTGTTATAAAGGGGTTTGAAAGGGGTGTTTTGTAAGATTTTAGCGTTATTGGCAATAAGGCTTGCTGGATCGCCCTGTCGTTTGTCTAAAATTTCCACTAAAAAATCGTTGTTTGAGATTTCCTTAACCTTTTCTATCACTTCTTTCACGCTATGGCCTTGATTGTAGCCGACATTATAAATCTCGCTCTTATTTTTTTCTAAAAGGGTTTGATAGCCCGCTAAATGCGCGTTAGCCAAATCATCTACATGGATATAATCCCTAATGCAAGTGCCATCTCTTGTGGGGTAGTTAGCACCAAAAATCCCCATTTTTTTCCTTTTCCCTACCGCGCATTCGCATGCGATTTTGATCAAATGCGTGGCGTTGAGCGTGCGCTGGCCTAGCGTGTAAGGGGTGGTATAATCATTGTGCATGCATGCCCCAGCCACATTGAAATAGCGCAAAATAACGCATTTAAAATCCGCTATTTTAGAAGTGTCCAATAAAATCCTTTCGCTCATCATTTTAGACGCTCCATAAGGATTAATGGGTTTTAAGGGGCTTTCTTCGTTCAAGCTTGAACTAGATTCGCCATAAACCACGGCCGTAGAAGAAAAAATAAAACGCTTGATTGCATGTTTTAAGCAAAGTTTGACAAGCTCTAAAGTGTTGAGCGTGTTGTTGGTGTAGTATTCTAAAGGCAAGCGCGTGGATTCTTCTACTGAGATTTTAGCCCCAAAATGCAAGATAGCTTCAATGGGATCTTTTAGTTGCTGCTTGTTCAAAAACGCGTCCAATTTTTGCGTTTCATTCAAATTCGCTTGAATAAACACAACCCTATTAGGGTAATAATGCTCTAACGCTTTGATATGTTCTAAAAAACCGGTGCTGAGATCATCTACAATAACGATGTTTTCTTTGGTTTTTTCTAAAAACGCCCTTGCGGTATGCGAGCCTATATACCCGCACGCCCCTGTGAATAACAATGCCATAAAACCCCTTTTGAAATGAAAAAATAACGGGTATTATAACATCTTAATCCCGTTTATTATTTAAGGATTTTTTAAGAAAGTTTAACCTATAATTTCATCTTTATTGACTTTGAAGGGCTTATAGCTCAGGTGGTTAGAGCGCACCCCTGATAAGGGTGAGGTCGGAGGTTCAACTCCTCCTAAGCCCACCATTTTTACCAATCTTTGGGGAATTAGCTCAGCTGGGAGAGCGCCTGCTTTGCACGCAGGAGGTCAGCGGTTCGATCCCGCTATTCTCCACCATTATTTTTCTCCTTGAATTTTTTTATCCATCATGTTTGGTTGAGAAAATCCTAAACGATTGGATCGTCCTTGTTTAACACCGCAAGTCTTTTAACTTAAAACTCCTTGATAAAAGATTGAATTAAATTGATATTTTTTATTTGCTTTGTCCTTTAAAATCTATAAAACCCCTATCGCTATCAAAATCCTTATTACCGCTCGTTAAGGCTTTATAAAAAATGTTAGAAACCCTTACAAAACAAGCTAATATATTCCATTCAATTTGCTTCAAGGACAAACAAACATGAAAAGACTTCTTTATGCCATACTTGCGCTTCTTTTAATCAGCCTTTTAACAACCTATCTCATCCTTTTTACAGAATGGGGGAACAAAATCATCGCTTCGTATATAGAGAAAAAAATCAATCCGAACGAGCACTATTTGAGCGTTAAAACCCTTAAATTGAGATTCAACTCTTTGGATTTTAAAGCTCAAGCCAACGATGATTCTACGCTCATTCTTAAGGGTGATTTTTCACTTTTAAAGCAAAGCGTGGATTTGAATTACCATATAGATATTAAAAATTTACGCTCTTTCAAAGAATGGATACCCTACCCTTTAAGGGGGGCTATTACTACTTCTGGGAATATCAAAGGGCATAGAAAAGCCCTTATGATTCAAGGCGTCTCTAATGTGGCTCAATCCCACACTGCCTACAACGCCCTTTTAGACGATTTCAAGCTTTCTCACTTAAGTTTGAACGCACAAGACGCCAATTTAGAAGATTTGCTTTATTTATTCAACCGCCCCACTTATGCGAACGCAAAAGTGTCTTTACAAGCGGATTTTAACTCTCTAAAGCCTTTAGAGGGGCATTTGACTCTAACAGCCAATAACGCTTTAATCAATAACGCCCTAATCAATCAAATGTTTCATTTAAACCTTAAAGACACGCTTATCTTCAACCTCTCGCACTCAAGCAACTTTAAAGAAAACAAAGCCATCAGCGATACCACCATAACTAGCCCTTTAGCCAATTTTACAGCCCTAAAAAGCGAATATTTTTTCTCTGCTTTAAAACTCAACGCCCCCTACACTTTAGAAATACCCAATCTGGCCAAACTCCATAACATTACCAACCACCCCCTAAAAGGGAGTTTGACTTTAAAAGGCGCTATAGAGCAAAGCCCCAAACTCTTAAAAGTCAGCGGCCATTCAAATTTACTGGACGGCACGCTCTATTTCACGCTTTTAAATAAAGATTTGAAAGCCCGTTTTTCCAATATTTCCACTTTAAAAGCTTTAGATTTATTCAATTACCCTAAGTTTTTCCAATCCCTTGCAGACGCTAATTTGGATTATGACTTTAGCGCTAAGCAAGGCGTGTTGAAAGCCCGCCTAAAAAACGCAAGATTTATCAAAAATTCATTCAGCGATTTCCTCTACTCCATTTCTAAATTTGATATTACTAAAGAAATTTATAACGATGCCAATCTGGTAAGCCAAATCAACCAGCAACGCCTGCTCTCTAATCTCAGCATGAAAAGCCCCAAAACCCAATTACAAATCCATAACGGCTTATTGGATTTAAACACCAAGCAAATGGACATGCTCATGGATGCGGAAATCTTAAAATTCATTTTTAAAATGAAACTTCAAGGCAACATGCACCAGCCAAAATTTTCCCTCATTTTAAACGAAAAAGCCATCCAACAAAACCTGCAACAAGGCTTGAAAGAAATCTTGAAAAACAACACCCTTAAAAAAGGTTTAGACCATTTGCTTAAAGATGATAAGCTCAAAGAAAAGCTTGAAAAAGGGCTTAAGGGGCTTTTTTAACCCTAATTTTAAAGGATAGAAATGGCGCGCATTCTAGTTAGCGGGGCGACTTCAGGGTTTGGGTTAGAAATCGCTAAGGCGTTTTTACAAAAAAACCATGTGGTTTTTGGCGCAGGGAGGCGAAAAGAGAATTTGCAAGAATTGCAACTCGCTTATCCCAAGCATTTCATTCCCCTGTGTTTTGATCTTAAAGACAAGCTTGAAACTAAGCGGGCGGTAGAAACTATTTTTTCCATGACGGATCGCATTGACGCTTTAATCAATAACGCCGGTTTAGCGCTAGGCTTGAACAAGGCTTATGAATGCGAGCTAGACGACTGGGAAATCATGATAGACACGAATATCAAGGGGTTGTTGTATCTCACTCGTTTGATCTTGCCCTCTATGATAGAGCATAACCAAGGGACTATTATTAATCTTGGCTCTATCGCTGGCACTTACGCCTATCCTGGTGGGAATGTCTATGGAGCGAGTAAGGCGTTTGTGAAACAATTTTCTCTAAATTTGCGAGCGGATTTGGCTGGCACTAACATTAGAGTGAGCAATGTTGAGCCCGGTTTGTGCGGTGAAACCGAATTCAGCATGGTGCGTTTTAAGGGCGATAAGATAAAAGCCCAATCCGTCTATGAAAACACCATTTACCTCAAACCACAAGATATTGCTAACATCGTTCTATGGATTTATGAACAACCCTTGCATGTCAATATCAACCGCATAGAAATCATGCCCATAAGCCAAACTTTCGCCCCCCTACCCACCCATAAAAACCCTTAAGGGTTTTAAGAATAAATTTAAACTTTAACAACTCTTTAACTGATCTTCAAAAAAAGGGATTTTGGTTATTTTATTTTAAACTCATTATTTTAAGAGAATAGGGAGTGTTTTGAAACAATCCTCCCCTAAAATACGCCTAACCCCCAAAAGAGCGCTTTTTAAAGCCGTTTGATGAAGCTTTATTCAAACTAAACTTTAATCTTAAGCTGCTTGAGAATATCGCACGCCCCTTTAGCGCCTAATTTACAGCCTTTTTTAAAGTTTTCTATGGCTTGCTTTTCATTCCTTGTTACGCCTTCACCATTGTATTGCATGGCCCCCAGATTGAAACACCCTCCGCCATTTTCCAATTCGCATGCTTTAGAATAACGAGCGAGAGCCTCTTTAAAATTCTTCGCCACGCCATCGCCATGATGATACATATTCCCTGCGTTAAAGCATCCTGGGCTGTCTTTTAACCCACAAGCTTTATCATACGAAGCGAGCGCCTTTTTCAAATCTTTAGGCGCGCCTCTGCCTGCATCATACAAGCTCCCTAATATCGTGCAACCATCGCCATCGTTCAAATCGCAAGCTTTAGCGAAATATTCCACCGCTTTTTTAAAATCCCTAGTTACCACTTTACCATCATGATAAATCCCCCCTAAACTCGCGCACCCTTCAGCGTATTTCAAGTCGCACGCTTTAGAATAGTATTGTAAGGCTTTATTGGTGTTTTGGGACACACCTTGCCCGCTGTAATATAAATTCCCTAATAGATGACACCCGTTGCTGTAATTTAAATCGCAAGCTTTAGCGTAAAAGGAGGCGGCTTTTTTCAAGTTCTTTTCCACCCCTTGCCCTTGATAATAAAGCACCCCTAAATTAAAACACCCGCTATTTTCTTTCAAATCGCAAGCTTTTTCAAAATATTTCTTAGCTTGAGTGAAATCTTGCTCTTTGTAGCTCTTTGCACCCAAACCCACAAGCTCTTTAGGATCTTGCTCTGCCATTAGCCCCCCTAAACACAACGCACCCAAGCACAAAACCCTAAAAAGGGATTTTTTGACATTTTCTAACATGATGTATCTCCTTATTAAAAATTTTATTATAGTGTTATTAAGCAAATACAAAATGCCATGATCTTTTTGTTATGTTAAAGCTAACGCTCGCTTACAAATTTCTGTGATTTTATCCCACTCTTTGTTTTGAATCAAATTTTTAGGGGTAAGCCAACTCCCCCCCACGCACAAAACATTTTCTAAATCCAAATAAGAACGCATGTTATCTGCGCTAATCCCCCCAGTAGGGCAAAATTTCACCCCTTTAAAAGGGCCATTAAAAGCGTTTAAAAGTTTAACGCCCCCGCAATACTCTGCCGGGAAAAATTTTAAAGCGCTATAGCCCAATTCTAAGGCTTGCATGACTTCACTACTGCTAGAAACCCCGGGTATTAGGGGCATGTCTTTTTTCTTGGCGTATTCTAAAAGCTTTATCGTAAGGCCCGGGCTAATCAAAAACTCTGCCCCCCTATTTTGAGCTTGCTCTAATTGAGCGGGATTTAAAATCGTGCCAGCGCCCACGCGCATTTTTGGCACATTCTTAGCGATAAGCTCTATGGCCTCTAAAGCGCAACTGGAGCGCAAAGTAACTTCTATGATTGGAATACCCCCCTCTATCAGGCTTTGCGCTAAAGGCACAGCGTCTTTTATATTTTCAATCACCACCACAGGGACAATGGGGCTAATTTGTAAAACCTCTATTGTTTTATCTTGCATTTTATTTCCTTTATATTTTTATGCCAAAACTCATGCCGCCCTCTTCAGCGGTATTGGCATTCAATCTCAAGCTTGTAAACAATTCCCTACCCAGCCCAAAAGTAGGCTTTTCTAAATTTTCTAAGGTTTCTAAAAACAAGGGGTTGATGCCTCTATCTTCAAAATCCTTTTCAAGCACATTCAGGGCGTTATTAGGAGCGTCTAATTCTATCCAATCGCCATCTTTAATCTTAATGATCGCCCCATTCAACGCTCCCTCAGGGCTTAAATGGATCGCGCTAGGCACTTTCCCACTCGCCCCGCTCATGCGCCCATCCGTAACCAGCGCAACCTTATAGCCCATATCCTGCAAAGCCCCTAAATTCGTGGTGAGTTTGTGCAATTCTGGCATGCCGTTAGACTTAGGCCCTTGGAAAGGCAAGACCGCCACAAAGTCCCTTTCTAATTCTTTATTTTTAAAGCGTTCTAAAAATTCGCTTTGGGTTTTAAAAACAATCGCTCTGGCTTTAACTTTCCTGTGCTCATCTTTAATGGCTGAGATTTTAATCACAGCCCGCCCTAAATTACCCTTTAAGATTTTAAGCCCCCCATTAGCGGCAAAAGGCTCGCTAACAGGGCGTAAAATATCCGTATTCAGGCTATGATTAACAGCGTCTTTATACACCAATTGGTCGTTTTCTAAAAAGGGGGTTTTGGTGTAATTTCGCATGCCTTGTTGCGTTTCTGTATCCATAATCGTATGAGTGTCTTCAAATAAAAGCCCCTCTTTTAACAATTCTTTGATCACAAACGCTAATCCCC
Organism: Helicobacter pylori FD535; assembly: GCF_000296015.2. GTDB lineage: Bacteria > Campylobacterota > Campylobacteria > Campylobacterales > Helicobacteraceae > Helicobacter > Helicobacter pylori_CT. The sequence goes on along the minus strand of NZ_AKHP02000019.1, from coordinate 10,167 downwards.
CACACGCTTCAAAAGCGTTCACATCCGCCGATCCGTTAGGATAGACTTTAGCTAAAAGAGGTATGAGATCAGAAACAGCGTCAAAATCATCCCAATTAAGGATAATCCCGCAAGATCTAGCGATAGCGATCAAATGTAAAGTGTGGTTAGTGGAACCTCCGGTTGCCATTAAGCCTATGAGAGCGTTAAGAATGCTTTTTTCATCAATGAGTTTGGCTAAGGGTAGGACTTTCCCGCTCGCTAATCTTTTAGCGCTCTCTTCTACTAAAACCTTCCGTAAGGGGTTGTTAGGGTTGATAAAGCTAGAATTAGCTACATGCAACCCCATAAACTCCATCATCATTTGATTAGAATTAGCCGTGCCATAAAAAGTGCAAGTGCCCACATCATGATAGCTTTGCATTTCCACTTTTAAAAGCTCTTCTCTGTTGATCTTTCCCATTGCAAAATCTTGGCGCGCTTTGGCTTTTTGATAGTTTTCTATCCCGCTCACCATAGGCCCGCTTGGCACAAACACGCTCGCTAAATTCCCAAAGCTTAACGCTCCTATGAGCAAGCCTGGCACGATTTTATCGCACACGCCCAAAAAAAACGCCCCGTCAAAAACATTATGGCTTAATCCCACGGCGGTGCTTAAAGCGATCACATCTCTGCTGAATAAACTCAATTCCATGCCATCATAACCCTGCGTGATACCATCACACATCGCTGGCACCCCACTAGCGACACTCGCATAAGCGTTATGCTCTTGCAACTCTTTTTTAATCCAATCAGGGTAATTTTTAAAAGGCTGGTGGGCTGAAAGCATGTCATTATAGGCCGTGATAATCGCAAAATGCTTTCTTTTATGCGAACCTAAAGGCATTTTTAAATGCTCTGGCATGCTCGCTGTAACATGCGCGATATTCGCGCAACCCAAGCTCTCAATCTTGGGCTGGTTTTTAGGGTTAAAGATATTTTCTAAATAAAGCTCTCTGGTTTTTTTGCTACGCTCTGTAATTTTTTCTTTGATTTGTTCTAAAGAATGCTTAGGCATGAACACCCCTTTAATTAAGATTTAATATATAATAATAACTCAAAAACACTCTAAAAGGGTTATTGATGTTAGATTTTGATCTGGTTCTTTTTGGCGCGACTGGGGATTTAGCCATGCGGAAGCTCTTTGTTTCGCTCTATGAAATTTATACCCATTATGGTTTTAAAAAAGATTCTAAAATTATCGCATCGGGGCGTAAGGAACTATCCAATGAAGAATTTTTAGCGTTTCTTTGTGAAAAAACACAACTGCATTCAAGAGAAAAGGGTAGGGAATTTTTAGCCCATATCAGTTATGTTTGCGTTCGTTTGGATAACCCTAAAGACTTTGAAGAATTGAGTAAAATCGCTACAAAAAATAAACCCTTGATTTTCTACTTTTCCATCTCCCCTAGTTTTTTTGCAACGACCGCTCAAAATTTGGCCCAAAACGCGCTCAATCACGCTAATGCACGCTTGATTTTAGAAAAGCCTTTAGGGCATGATCTAAAGACTTGTAAAGAGATTTTCCAAAGCATTAGCGCTTTTTTTAAAGAAGAGCAAATCTTTAGAATCGATCATTATTTAGGGAAAAAGGGCGTTCAAAATATCCTTGAATTGCGCCGAAATAACCCTATCTTAAACATTTTATGGGATCAAATCAGCGCGGTTGAAATCTGCGTGTATGAGACTTTGGGGGTGGAAGAAAGGGGCGAATTTTACGATAAAATTGGGGCCTTAAGGGATATGGTTCAAAACCATCTCTTGCAAGTTTTATCCCTTATCGCTACAGATTTACCCAAGGATTTAAAGGATTTGAGGAAAGAAAAAATCAAAGTTTTAAAAACCTTACAACCTCCTAAAGACTTTAAAAAACAGGTTATTCGGGCCCAATATCAAGGCTATAGAGATGAAAATAAGGTCCATAAAGAGAGCCAAACAGAGACTTTTGTCGCTATTAAAGCCTTTTTGGATACGCCTAAATTTAAAGGCGTGCCTTTCTACCTTAAGCACGCTAAAAAAATGCCCCGCAATCAAGCGAGCGTGAAAATCCATTTCAATGCAGTCAATACGCTAGAATTTTTCCTCTCTCAAGATAAAATCACCCTCACCCTACAAGATCATCAAAACCCCCTTATTTTAGAAACCCATCACAAACAGGAATTTTTACAGCCCTACGCCAAATTGCTCTATGATGCGATACAAAACAACCACAATAATTTCGCCCACCAGTTGGAATTAGAAGCGTCATGGGTTTTTATTGACACGCTCATAGAAGGTTTTATGAATAACGCCACGCCCTTATATTCCTATGAAAGCCATGATCTAAACGAATCCGAATTTTTAAAACCACTCTATCAATAAAAGGGATTTTATGGGTTATCAATTGTTTGAATTTGAAAATTTGAAAGATTGCCACAAGGCTTTAATAGAGCGTTTTAAAGAATTTTTTAACACCGCCTTAAAAAAGCACCATCAAGTTTCTATCGCTTTTTCTGGGGGCCGTTCGCCCATTAGTTTGTTGCAAAAATTGAGCGTTTTGGATCTCAAATGGCATGAGTGTTTAGTCAGTTTGGTGGATGAACGCATCATAGACACAAGCCACAATGATAGCAACACCAAATTGTTACACGATTACTTATTGCAAAATAACGCCCTAAAAGCTTCTTTCATCCCGCTTTTGCCTGAAAAGATTTCTAGCGATACAAACGCGCTTTTTAATTTCGCTAACCAGCATTTCAAACAGCCCCATTTAGCCATTTTAGGCATGGGGACTGACGGGCATACGGCTAGCCTTTTTCCTGAAACGAGTGCTTTTTTAAACGAAGAAAAAGAAAATATCGTCCTAACTAAGCCAGCTAACGCTCCTTATGAACGCCTGAGCATGTCTATTAACGCTTTAGAAAATTGCGAAAAACTTTTCTTAAGCGTTAGCGGAGCGCAAAAAAGGGGAGTTTTAGAAAAAGCTTTAAAAGAAAACGCTCCCTATTCTCTGCCGATCGCTAGGATTTTACATTCTCAAAAAGTTACCACGGAGGTGTTTTATGCCAAAAACTGAAACTTACCCAAGACTATTAGCCGATATTGGCGGCACGAACGCACGCTTTGGTTTGGAAGTCGCCCCACGACAGATTGAATGCATTGAAGTCTTGCGGTGCGAAGATTTTGAAAGTTTGAGCGATGCGGTGCGGTTTTATCTTTCTAAATGCAAAGAAAGCCTTAAACTGCACCCTATTTATGGCTCTTTTGCTGTGGCTACGCCCATTATGGGGGATTTTGTCCAAATGACTAACAACCACTGGACTTTTTCTATTGAAACGACACGGCAATGTTTGAGTTTAAAAAAATTGCTTGTCATCAATGATTTTGTCGCGCAAGCCTATGCCATTAGCGCGATGCAAGAAAACGATCTGGCTCAAATAGGCGGGATTAAGTGCGAAATCAACGCTCCTAAAGCGATTTTAGGACCAGGAACCGGGCTTGGGGTAAGCACTCTTATCCAAAACAGCGATGGCTCTTTAAAAGTCTTGCCCGGCGAAGGAGGGCATGTGAGCTTTGCCCCTTTTGATGATTTAGAAATTTTAGTGTGGCAATACGCCCGTTCTAAATTCAACCATGTGAGCGCGGAAAGGTTTTTGAGCGGGAGCGGTCTGGTGTTGATTTATGAAGCCTTGTCTAAACGCAAAGGCTTAGAAAAAGTGGCGAAGTTAAGCAAGGCTGAATTAACCCCACAAATCATTAGCGAACGCGCTTTGAATGGGGATTACCCTATATGCCGATTGACCTTGGACACTTTTTGCTCCATGCTAGGCACGCTCGCTGCTGATGTGGCTCTCACTTTGGGGGCTAGAGGGGGCGTGTATTTGTGTGGGGGGATTATCCCTCGATTCATTGATTATTTTAAAACTTCGCCCTTTAGAGCGCGTTTTGAAACGAAAGGGCGCATGGGGGCGTTTCTCGCTTCTATCCCTGTGCATGTCGTGCTGAAAAAGACTCCGGGACTTGATGGGGCAGGCATTGCGTTAGAGAATTATTTACTGCATGATAAGATATAGCAGCGTTAAGATAGAAGCGGCTTATACAAGGGGTGTGTTTGAACGCGCCAAACAACGATACCATATAACCAACAGTTATAAAATTAGTTAAACCTATAGAAACATAAGCAAACCATAAAAACGATACAATAGCGGTATTTTAATGAAACAAGGAGTTTTTATGAGAGTTCCATCTAAAGGTTTTGCTATTTTTTCTAAAGACGGGCATTTCAAACCTCATGATTTCAGCCGCCATGCTGTAGGCCCTAAAGATGTGTTGATTGACATTCTTTATGCAGGGATTTGCCATAGCGATATTCATAGCGCTTATAGCGAATGGAAAGAAGGCATCTATCCTATGATTCCTGGGCATGAAATTGCTGGGGTCATCAAAGAAGCGGGTAAGGAAGTTAAGAAATTTAAGGTTGGCGATGTGGTGGGCGTGGGCTGTTTTGTCAATTCATGCAAGGCGTGTAAGCCCTGTAAAGAACACCAAGAGCAATTTTGTGCCAAAGTGGTATTCACTTATGATTGTTTGGATTCTTTCCATGGCAACGAACCCCACATGGGCGGATACTCTAATAATATTGTCGTGGATGAAAACTATGTGATTAGCGTGGGTAAAAACGCTCCTTTAGAAAAAGTAGCCCCCTTGCTTTGTGCGGGCATCACCACTTATTCGCCCTTAAAATTTTCTAAGGTTACTAAAGGCACAAAAGTGGGCGTCGCTGGGTTTGGCGGGCTAGGAAGCATGGCGGTCAAATACGCTGTGGCTATGGGGGCTGAAGTGAGCGTTTTTGCAAGAAACGATCACAAAAAACAAGACGCTTTAAATATGGGGGTCAAACATTTCTACACGGACCCCAAACAATGCAAAGAAGAATTGGATTTTATCATTTCAACCATTCCTACCCATTACGATTTAAAAGACTACCTCAAGCTCTTAACTTATAGTGGCGAATTAGCCCTTGTGGGACTCCCTCCTGTAGAAGTTGCTCCAGTGCTCAGCGTTTTTGATTTTATCCATTTAGGCAATCGCAAGGTTTATGGCTCATTGATTGGGGGCATTAAAGAAACCCAAGAAATGATGGATTTTTCTATTAAACACAATATTTACCCTGAAATCGATTTGATTTTAGGCAAGGATATTGACACCGCTTATCACAACCTAACCCATGGGAAAGCGAAATTCCGCTATGTGATTGATATGAAAAAATCGTTTGATTAAAGGCTTTGGCTTTAGCTCTTTTTTAAAAGCTTGAGTTGGATTAGGATTTTTTTAACAATCCCATGAAGCCCTAGAATTTTAAGGGTTTTACTGACCACCTTTTTAGCTAACGCTTTAGGCATAAAAAACCCAAAATAAATAAGCTTATTGAAAAATTTTTTCACCAAACCACCAGTTAATTCAAAAACTCTTGAATGGATTTTCCTTTCTTTAAACACAACAAACAAATACGATTTGAAAAACAAATACGGAGCCTTAAAAAGAATTTCTTTTGAAGACTTTATTGAAGAAAAATAATATTGTTGAGCCATTTTTGTGGTGTAAAAGCTCTCATTGGTGTGCATTTTTTGAGTGTAATCGCTCATAAATGGGGTTTTAGCCAAAGCGTTTAGCCACAAATCCGCTTTTAAACCAAAAGGGTAATCCCAAGGCTTCACCGCTCCCCACCAAGCGTCATAGTGGATAATTATAGGGTTTTGGAGCGCCTCTAAAATGGTTTTCTTGTAATTCTCGTTCAAATACGCGTTAGAAAAATCTTTAATAGTGTAATAATAGGGGAAAACGCAATACTCAATCCCTAAAGCTTTCATATTGGGCCAACACCATTTCGTAAAATCCAATTCTTCTGTAGCCTCATTCCCCTTTAAAAGATCATGCATTCTTAAGGTGAAATTTTTCTTGCGCTGGTAATCTAAATTACAAAACAAAAACCCTTCCATCATGTGGTGCTTTCCAACTTCTAAAACCCCATGAAAATAATTCTCATCATTTTCTTTAATGTTTAAGAAATCAGCACTAAATTCATTACAAAAGATGACATCCACATCGCTCCACACCATTTTGGAATATTTGGGGAACAAATCCGCCAAAAAATACTTCACTAACACCATTTTAGAAAAACGCTTAGTGAAATCCTCATCAAAAGGGTTAGGGATGGTGTCTAAAAAAGGTTCAATATCTTTCACTTCTAAAACAGCAAATTCCTTAAAAGGCTCTGCGATTTGGTGGAGCTTTGCTCTATCTTCTTCATTCAAGCCTACCACTAAAGCGTGTAGGGTGTAACGGATTTTTTTATTGGCTTTAGCAATGCTTTCTAGCAAGGAATAAATGCACGCGCCCGCAGGAATGAGGTAATTCTTATCAAAAGCAAAAGCGATAGGGACGATAGGGATATGAAAATCTTGTTCTTTAAAAGAATGGCTTGAAGCTGAAGTCATAAAAATTAAACGTCCTTTTTTAAAGCCATTTTATCCAAAAAAAAAAAANAAAAAAAAAAAACAGAACTTGAAAGGGTTCTGTTTTTGGTTTTTATGTTGTTTTTAATGAAAATTAATTTAAAATCGTGTCTTGTCTTTAAAAGTGCCGCTATTTTAAATGCTTCAATTTTAAAAGATGATGAAAGGGGCTGAATTCTGATTTGATTTTCTTAAAAAAATCTCTTTATGCGTTGTTGTTTTCAGGTTTTTTAACACCACCCTTAATGAAAGCGGCTAGTTTTGTCTATGACTTGAAGTTTATGAGCTTTAATTTCAATTTAGTGGCCCCAAATAACAACCCCTATTGGAATAGCCTAACCAAAATGCAAGGTCGTCTCATGCCTCAAATTGGCGTCCAATTAGACAAAAGACAGGCCTTGATGTTTGGAGCGTGGTTCATTCAAAATTTACACACGCATTATAGTTATTTCCCTTATTCATGGGGGGTTACGATGTATTACCAATACATAGGGAAAAATTTGAGATTTTTTTTAGGCATTGTGCCGCGAAGCTATCAAATAGGGCATTACCCTTTAAGCGCTTTTAAAAAACTTTTTTGGTTTATAGACCCTACTTTTAGGGGAGGAGCGTTCCAATTCAAACCGGCTTATGATCCTAATCGCTGGTGGAATGGGTGGTTTGAGGGCGTTGTGGATTGGTATGGGGGGCGCAATTGGAACAACCAGCCCAAAAAGAAAAATTATGATTTTGATCAATTCTTGTATTTTGTTTCTTCAGAATTTCAGTTTCTTAAAGGGTATTTAGGTTTAGGGGGACAGCTTGTCATTTTTCATAACGCTAGCTCTCATAGCATGGGAGATAACTACCCTTATGGCGGAAATTCCTACTTAAAACCAGGCGATGCAACCCCACAATGGCCTAATGGCTACCCCTATTTCAGTCAAAAAAATAACCCACAAGGCGGAGAAATAGGGAAATACTCTAACCCTACTATTTTAGACAGGGTCTATTACCACGCTTATCTTAAAGCGGATTTTAAAAACCTCATGCCTTATATGGACAATATTTTTATGACCTTTGGCACGCAGTCGTCTCAAACCCATTATTGCGTGCGTTACGCTAGCGAGTGTAAAAACGCCCGATTTTATAACAGCTTTGGGGGGGAATTTTACGCTCAAGCGCAATACAAGGGCTTTGGGATTTTTAACAGATACTATTTTTCCAACAAACCCCAAATGCACTTTTATGCCACTTATGGCCAATCCCTTTATACCGGGTTGCCATGGTATAGAGCCCCTAATTTTGACATGATAGGGCTTTATTATGTTTATAAAAATAAATGGGTGAGCGTGCGAGCGGATGCGTTTTTTAACTTTTTAGGTGGGGGCGATGGGTATCATTTGTATGGGAAAGGGGGCAAGTGGATCACCACTTATCAGCAATTCTTAACCCTAACCATAGACACAAGAGAGTTGATTGATTTTGTCAAATCTAAAACCTCTAAATAACTATATCTAAAAATTATAGATATAATTGAAATAAGCTACCGGTAAGCGGTGCCATAAAGTAGTCACGCTCAAGCCATCAACGATTTCAGTTCTTTTGTTAGGAATGAAAGGGAATTTCAACCCGAAAGTGATTTCATTGTGGAAAAAGCCAAAACGAAAACCCACTTTCACAAGCAATTGGAAAAGCGAATTTTCTTTGCCTAAATTTTGAGCGATAATCCCATGCATAGCCCCTCCTGGCATGTAAGTCGCCCCAGCGATACCTACGCCAAACTCTAACCCTAAAAACATCTTTGGCGAATTGAAAGCGTCCCACAAACCGCTAAATTCTAAACCATAGGTAGAAATATAGGATTTGTGAGAAGAAAAGGTCTGATCATAAAACAACCCGTAACGAAAACCCACATGCTCTACAGCTTGCGTTTTAGCCACAAATTTCCCCCCTAACACCACACCAAAGCCATTGCCGGTCATAAAATACGATTTATCCACAGACTCGGTGCTAAAAGATGTGTTGATCGCGCTAAGTTGATACCCAACCCCTAAATAAAACGTATTCCTGTCCGCAAATTTAGGTTTTTTTGATTTTTCATCAAGCTCTGCCTCTGTGGCTTGAAGCGATGATAATAACGCCATGCCCATCAATATTTTAACCATTGTTTTATTTGTTTTATTCATACCCCAATTCCTTATGTTATCCTGCTCCACACTTGCCCCATACAGACTAAAATCAAATCACACCCTAAATAATAACAAAGTTTAAAATAAATATTAGTGATTTTGATTAAGAACGCCTATCTTTTTAGAATAAATAGCCATAAAATAGCCATAATTCTTGTAAGTATGCCCCCATTTTCCTATAAAAATTCCTAAAAAGATATTGTTATAAGACACATTAATAGTTTTTCTTGTATAATGTTTAGGCTAAATTCAATTTATTTTATACGATATTAAGGAGACATATTACCATGTTTCAAATTAGATGGCATGCACGAGCGGGTCAAGGCGCAATCACTGGCGCTAAAGGGCTGGCCGATGTGATTTCAAAAACAGGCAAAGAAGTGCAAGCGTTCTCTTCCTATGGTTCAGCTAAAAGGGGGGCTGCTATGATGGCTTATAACCGCATTGATGATGAGCCTATTTTAAACCACGAACGCTTCATGCAGCCTGATTATGTGCTGGTGATTGATCCGGGTTTGGTTTTCATTGAAAACATCTTCGCTAATGAAAAAGAAGACACGACCTATATCATCACCAGCTATCTTAACAAAGAAGAATTGTTTGAAAAAAAACCTGAATTAAAAACCCGTAAGGTGTTTTTAGTGGATTGTTTAAAAATCTCTATGGAAACCTTAAAACGCCCCATCCCTAACACGCCCATGCTAGGAGCGTTAATGAAAGTGTCTGGCATGCTTGAAATCGAGGCTTTTAAAGAAGCTTTTAAGAAAGTTTTAGGCAAAAAGCTCACGCAAGAAGTCATTGACGCTAACATGCTCGCTATCCAAAGAGCTTATGAAGAAGTTCAATAACATTTAAGGAACAAAGATGAAAGATTGGAACGAATTTGAAATGGGAGCGGTGCTCTTCCCTTTTGAAAAAAACGCACAAAGCGAAATGGAAAAACACAATGATGAGCGCCATTACACCGAGCAAAGCTACTTCACCACTTCAGTGGCTCATTGGCGCGTGGCTAAGCCTGTGCATAACAATAATATTTGCATCAACTGCTTTAATTGTTGGGTTTATTGCCCAGACGCTGCTATTCTTTCAAGAGAGGGCAAGTTAAAAGGCGTGGATTATTCTCATTGTAAAGGCTGTGGCGTGTGCGTGGATGTCTGCCCCACCAACCCTAAATCGCTATGGATGTTTGAAGAACAAATTGAGCCTGCTACCGCCCTCACTCAATGGCCGCAAAAACAAGAAAAGAAAAAATCATAAGGAAAAAATATGGCAAGAAGTATTGAACTACAAGAGATAGAAGTGTGGGATGGCAATACCGCTAGCTCTAACGCTTTAAGACAGGCTCAAATTGATGTCATCGCAGCCTATCCTATCACCCCATCAACGCCCATTGTGCAAAATTATGGTTCGTTTAAAGATAATGGCTATATTGATGGCGAATTTGTTTTAGTGGAATCTGAGCATGCTGCCATGAGTGCATGCGT